>JAGQZG010000019.1 GCA_020435705.1 Mangrovimonas sp. | reverse complement strand
CAGGGACATCATTATTCGACAACCCAACAACATTGGATGCTTCTTTCTTAATGCCATTAACAGCTAACTTGGGCGCTCATAGAATGCGTATAGGAACAGCTGATGGAGGACAAGTTCCACCAAATCCCTGTTATAATGGTGCTTTTGGGGTTACCCTCGATTTCACGGTTAATGTGAATCCAGCCCCAGATTGTATACCACCATCTGGCTTGAACGCAGTATCCATTTCATATACTTCAGCTGAATTCTATTGGACTGAAAACAATACACCTCCGGTTACATCTTGGAATGTAGAGTATGGTCCTGATGGATTTACCCCCGGAACAGGAACGTTGGTAACAGGTGTAACCTCTATTCCATTTGTGCCTACAGATTTAATGATTGATACCGATTATGATTTCTATGTTCAGGCAGATTGTAATACCAATGGTGATGGAATGAGCATCTGGTCAGGACCTGCATCGTTCTTCCATGGCTATTGCACTTCTACACCAACTAGTAATGATGGTGATGGTGTAACGAATGTTCAATTAAATAACGTGAATTTCCCAAGTTTCGGGGATGTTGTTTACGAAGATCATACAGGAACTATCGTCAATCTTTTCCAAGGGTTGAACATACCATTGCTTGTATCGTTTGCCACTGGATTTACGTATGATACCAATGTTTGGATAGACTTTAATGACAACTTGGTGTTTGAAGATTCAGAAATAGTTTTCACTGGAAACTCTTTAGCCGCTAACCCCACAACATTAGATTGTTCATTCCTATTGGATCCAGCCGCGACATTGGGTGTACATAGAATGCGTATTGGAACGTCTGACTTTGGACAAGTGCCGCCTAATCCATGTTATAATGGTGCTTTTGGTGTAACCCTTGACTTTACAGTAAATATTGTCGAGTTGACATGTACCTTGTTTGAAGCTAATTATACAGTGATTGATGATTGTGCCAACGGGGATCAGTTCCTTATTGAAGTTGAGATAACCGATCTTGGCTCTGCATCTTCTTTAACTATTTCAAATAATATTGACGCAACAACAGTAGCTGTGCCTTCAGTAGGCACTTATACTGCTGGGCCGTTCCCATTCATGCAAGATGTACAATTAACAGTGTCTAATGATCAGGATTCTAACTGTACCTTGTTGAGTCCAACGTATCAATTGTTGGGTTGTCCACCAGTAAATGATAATTGTGTTGATGCAATTGACGCAGTGGTAAATCCTGATGATACCTGTACACTAGTTACCGCTGGAACAATTTTAGGAGCAACACCTTCATCTGAACCTTCTGGCACCTGTGCTGGTATTCCTAATGACGATGTTTGGTTCCAGTTTGTAGCATTAAATGAAGGACAAATAATATCTATCGAAGATGCAGTAGGAACTACAACAGATTTAGACATTGCACTATATGAGGGTGCTTGTGGTTCTTTAACGCAACTGGATTGTACATCAGATAACTTCATGTTGGCTTCAGGTCTAACAGTAGGAAATACCTATTATGTAAGAGTATTCTCAGCAGGTGTTGGGCCTTATACTACAGATTTCAACCTTTGTATTCGTGTCTTGCCTGGAAATGTTCTGGTAGATACTTTTGCAGAGTCTACATTCCCTACAGAGCAGGAATTTGTTGAAGATTTGGTATACAATGTGTTGTTTGACACACCTTGTGCCAGTATTTCAAATGTTACTTATACATCTCCCGAAGGAATAGGTTACTTCTACAGAGAAAGTGATGGTTTCAATTTTGCCGATGGAATTGTTCTTGTATCAGGTGATGCCAATTCTGCCGAAGGGCCTAATGACAGTGGCTCTACAAGTACTAGTTTTGGATACCCTGGAGACCCAGATTTAACACAGCTAGTTATAGATGCCAATGTAAATAGCACAACCAATGATGCTACGGCCATAGAATTTGACTTTATCCCATACATAAGCCAGATTAGTTTTAATTTTATATTTGCTTCTGAAGAGTATGCCGATGGTTTTGAATGTACATTCTCTGATGCTTTCGGATTCTTTTTGACGGATCAAAATGGTGTTACAACCAACTTGGCTGTTCTGCCAGGGACTAACACACCTATTTTGGTAACCAATGTTCATGGTGATGATTTCTGTAGCCCTGCTATTAACGAACAATATTTTGAATCATATACACCTTTTGGATTACCTCCAATAGAGTATGATGGACGTACCGTTGCCTTAACTGCAACATCCCCAGTTGTTGTTGGTCAAACATACCATATTAAACTGGTAGTTGCAGATGCAGGAGATACTGCATTTGATTCAGCAGTATTCCTAGAAGGTGGTAGTTTTGAAGTAGGGGAAATAAACCTAGGTTTAGATATCACTGCCGATAATGGTAATGCAACTTGTTATGGTAATGATGTAGTATTGGATACAGGTTTAGATACCTACACTCACGTATGGTATTTGGATGGTTTTGAAATTCCTGGTGAAAGTACTTCAATTTTACATGTTACTGAACCTGGAGTATATACTGGACAAGTTGTTTTCTCACCATTCTGTACAATCTTTGACGACATTTTGGTAGAATTCTTGCCATTGCCTGAAATTGCAGCAGAACCTCAAGATATAGAATCTTGTGAAGACGATGTTACAGGAACAGGAACGTACGATTTAACCGTTAATGATGCTTCAATATTGGGTGCAAACCAAGATCCTAACGATTTCACTTTAACGGTGCACGCAACTGAGCAAGATGCTATGGATGACGTTGGAGCCTTGCCAGATTCATACCAATCTGCACCAACTACGGTTTATATCAGAATTGAGAATAATACAACAGGTTGTTACGTCATTGAACCTTTCGACTTGCTGTTTTACCCAGACCCAACAATAACACAACCAAGTGATTTAGGGGGTTGTGATAGTGATTTGGATGGAATTGGAGAGTATGATCTTGATTCCCAAACAAGTGTCATATTGAATGGACAAACAGGTATGACTGTTAGTTACCACGCTTCTTTATCCGATGCCGAGTCTGGAACAGGGCCATTGCCTAGTCCTTATATGGCAGTACCTCAAGCCATTTATGTTAGAGTGGTTAATGATGCTACTGGCTGTTACAGTGTTACTATGTTCAATACGTTCTTGAATCAAAATCCAACTATCACGCAACCTGATGATATGCAAAGCTGTGCTGATGACGATGGCTACGGGCTATTTGATTTGGATTCGCAAACAGCCATAATTACTGGAGGTAATGCTAGCTATGTTGTAACATACCACAGCAGTAATGCAGATGCTATCAGCGGAACAAATGCGCTGTCTGGTCAATATGAGGCAATGCCACCTCAAACTATTTATGTTAGGGTTGAAGATAGCACCACTGGATGCTACTCTCTAACAACGTTTGTGGCCGATGCTTACCCTTACGAAGATCCGTCTTTTGACTATGGTACTATTTCTGAATTACCATGTTATAATCTACCTGCGGCCATAATTTATGGTGATGCTGGAGGAGAATTCTCCATAGAAGGCTTTGGAGATGCGTCCATTGACCCTAGCACGGGTGTTATTACCAATGCAGTGTCTGAAGAAACCTATGTGGTTACCTATACCACTGCAGGACCATGTCCGCAAAGTAGCTCCATGACTGTTCAAATAGATAATTGTGAGGTACCTCAAGCAATATCACCTAACAATGATGGTAAGAACGATACTTTCGATTTAAGTGCCTTCAATGTTCAGAAGCTTGAGATTTTCAACCGTTATGGCGTACTTGTTTATTCAAAAACCAATTATACTGATGAATGGCATGGGCAGTCTGATAGCGGAGATGAACTTCCAGTTGGAACTTATTACTATGTAATGAGATATCAAGATGGAAAAGAAAAAGCCTCATGGGTATATATCAATAAGTAAACTAATTAACACAACTATAGATAATGAAAAAGCTATTTATAATTTGCGTACTTCTTGCAGTATCAAAACTTTCAGCACAGCAAGACCCCCAGTATACGCAGTACATGTACAATTTCAACGTGGTCAACCCAGCTTATGCAGGGTCAGCTGAAGGGCTAGCTATTGGAGCCCTTTATAGAAGCCAATGGGTAGGACTGGATGGTGCTCCTAAAACAGGAACGCTTTCCATCCATTCCCCAGTTGGTAAAAAAGTAGGATTAGGGCTTTCTTTGATAGATGATGAAATTGGGCCAGTACATGAAACCAATGTTTATGCCGATTTCTCCTATACGCTTGAGCTAGGAAGCGAGCATAAGCTTGCATTTGGTGTAAAAGCGGGAGCAACTTTCCACAATATTGGAATTTGGGATGGCCAAATAGAGGTGGTAGATGAAAATGACCCATTCTTTGCTCAAAATATTGATGAAGTAACACCTAATATTGGAGCAGGGGCTTATTTCTATAAGCCTAATAAATACTATGTTTCTGTCTCTATGCCGAATATTCTAAATGCAACACATCTAGATGCTAATGGCACTAAAATAGGATCCGAAACAGAACATTTATTTGCAGCAGCAGGGTATGTGTTTTCTTTATCGGAAAATTTCAAGTTGAAGCCTCATACCATGTTTAAGATGGCATTTGATGCACCAGTGAGTTTTGATGTTAATTTAAACTTATTCATGTATGATCTTGTTGAAATAGGAGCAGGCTATAGATTGGACGATTCTTTTTCAGCCATGGTCAACTTTATGGTTACGCCTCATTTAAGAATTGGATATGCCTATGATGGTGTGACATCCGATATTAACTATGTGGCAAGTTCATCACATGAGATATTTGTTAACATAGACCTTAATTTCTACAAGAAAATATCTCGTTCACCTCGTTATTTCTAATCCAGTTAAACTAAACATGATGAAAAACTTTAAGATAGCAATAGTAATAGTTCTAGTGAGTAGTTTTAGCTTAACTGCTCAGAATAAAGACACACAAACGGCAGACAAGCTTTTTAGTAGGTTTGAGTATGTTGATGCCATTAAAGAATATACCAAACTTATTGAAAAAGGAAAAGCCGATGCCTACGTATATGGCCAATTAGCCGAAGCCAATTATAATATTTTCAATACACAGGAAGCTGAAAAATGGTATGCCAAAGTACTTGAGACTTCACAGGATGCCGAAACCATGTACAAGTATGCCCAAATGCTTAAAGCCAATGGTAAATATGAAGAAGCTAATCAATGGATGAACAAATTTGCATCTATGGAGCCCAATGATGAGAGAGCCAAGGCATTCAAGTCCAATACAGGGTATTTGTCTGGAATTTTAAATGGCGAAGCTCAATATGAACTTACCAGTTTAGGATTTAATTCAGAAGCCACAGATTTTGGTGGAACAGTTCAAGATGACAAACTTTATTTTTCGTCCTCTAGAAATACTGCAAGAAAGGATTATGGATGGAATGACCAACCATATCTTGATATCTATGCAGCTTCAAAAGGCAGCGATGGGAATTATATGGAACCAGAAGCTGTTTCAGGATTGAATTCCAAATACCATGAAGGGTTGGTTTCTTTCAGTCCTGACGGAAATACGGTATACTTTTCCAGAGAAAGTTTCTATGATGGAGTTTATGAAAAGAATAAAGAAAACAGGACCAAAATAAGTATCATTCACCTTTTCAAAGCCAATAAGGATGGAGGTTCATGGAAGAATGTTGAGGCGCTTCCTTTTAACAACCAAGCCTATTCAGTTAAGAACCCATCAGTGAGCAAAGACGGTAATACACTCTATTTTGCTTCCGATATGCCCGGTGGTTTAGGTAAGTTTGATATTTACAAAGCATCAATCAATGCCGATGGTACTTTTGGCGAGCCTGAAAACCTAGGAAGCGGTGTCAATACTGAAGAACAAGAAATGTTTCCTTACATAAGTGATAATGGTACACTTTATTTCTCGTCTACAGGTAAACTTGGCCTTGGCGGGTTGGACGTTTTCTATGTAGATGAGTCAGGTAAAGCTGTAAACATGGGTGTTCCGGTAAATAGTAATGCCGATGATTTAGCGTTTACTATCAATGAAGAAACTGGAGCTGGTTTTGTGTCATCCAATAGAGATGGTGGTAAAGGCAGTGACGACATCTATGCGGTTAAAAGACTTGAGCCTTGTTTGGTGATGGTTTCAACAACGGTTGTAGATAGTAATACATTAAGCCCAATACCAGGAACTTCCATTACAATTGCAGATGCCAGTGGCCAAACACTCACTTCGGGAACTACAGATTCAAATGGTAAGTTTTCCTATGAGACCAATTGCGAAAAGAGCCTAGTTATTTCAGGTAAGAAAGATCAATATGAAAGCAATTCAGTAACTTTTGTAGGAAGTAAGCAAAACGAAGCCGATGTTCAACTTTCACTAAGACCAATAGACGAAATCATTGAAGCCGATAAAGTGGTGTTGAATCCAATTTTATTTGAGTTTGACAAATGGAACATAACTTCTCAAGGAGCTTTCGAGCTAGATAAACTGGTGTCTATCATGCAGAAGTATCCAGATATGGTTATAAGAGCCGAATCGCATACAGATAAGAGAGGACCTGCCAAGTATAATGAACAGCTTTCTGACAAGCGTGCGAAATCTACTGTACAATACGTAATTTCCAAAGGCATTGATGCCAGTAGAATTACCGGTGTAGGTAAAGGTGAGAGTGAACCCGTGGTAGATTGTGGCAAGTGTACCGAAGAAGAGCATCAAAAGAACAGACGTTCTGAGTTTATCATAGTAAGTGGTGGACCACAGCAACAGTAATGAATGATTTTTTTAAGTGTTATATAATTATTTAAAGCAAATTGCCTCATGGGAATGGGGCTTTTTGCTTTGAATCGAATTTTTTGGCAGATTGTTTAAAGTTTTCAGTAGAACAAAAAAATGTATCTAAATCAATGGAGAATCTTTTTTTGATTGTTATATGCAATGTTGATTCAACACGTTTTTCATATATTTAAAAGAGTGATTACAAGGACTTTGACTAACTTTTTGCGCAAGTATTTATTCTAATTAACTAATGAATATTATGAAAAGAAATCTTTTTGGGTTTGTTATTTTTTGTTTGTCTTTTTCAACGACATTCAATGCCCAAGTTTTAAATGAACCAGCAGGTTGGCCCAGTAGTGCATGGTCTGTAACCGGAAGTTATAATGCTGCTGGGTTTGATGAAGATCCTACAGCATCTGATAAATTTTCATTTGATGATGACAATGCAGGGAGTGGCAGTACTGATGATATCGCTGCCGAATCACCTGTTGTTGATTTGACTGCTGCTTTTAATGCGGGAGAAACTTGGATTACCGTCTCAGGAGATTTTGTATATAACTGGTTCAGCAATAATGAACTTTTAGCAATTCAATATTGGGATGCCGATGCTGCTTCATGGGTGACTTGGTATAGTTTTCCACAAGTTGATACACCCGGAGCACCGTTTCAAGAGTATTGTACAGGAACTCCAGTACAATATGAAACCAGTGTCTTAAATATAGCTGCTTTTACTGCCAACCAATTATCGGCCTTTAAGTATAGAATTTATTTTGATGATAATATTACTGGAGCATCTGGCTGGGATTATGGTTTTTGTTTTGAGTCGCCAACTATTGTGTCTCAAGTTCCACCTACATGCCCAGACCCTTCTGGATTGGCCGCAACCAACGTTGGAGGTTCCGACGCAACAATCACCTGGCAAGCAGGCTCAACAGAGACCGCTTGGGAATATGTAATTCAACCAGCAGGAACAGGAGTTCCAACAGGGAGTGGAGCACCTCAAGCTTCAACAACGGTCATGGAGACCGGTTTAGCGTATAGTACCGCCTATGAAGTATATGTGAGAGCCGATTGTTCTGGCAGTGGATTTAGTGATTGGGTAGGGCCATTAACCTTTACTACCACAATTCAAACTGACTTTTCAGTAGATTGTGCAGTAGGCCCAATTAACAATAACTTCTGCTACTTTAATAATATAGATGATGATCCTTCTGTAGCTACCTTTACCTTTACAAGTACCGATGGGTCACCACTATGGCTAACATTTAATTCAGGATCAATTGAATCTTGTTGTGATGAACTGGTTGTTATAGACAGTGACGGCACTCAACTTTTTAATGCAACCATACCAAGTGGAGATGTTTCGGGATTGTCTTTCCAGTCATCAGGAGACACTATATCTTTTTATATTAACTCAGATATTTCTGTTAGCTGTGAATCGGGATCGTTTCCTGCGGGTATTGATTATACGGTTGCATGTGCTACGTGTGTAAACCCTCAAGTTACCTATGATGTTGTAGGGGATTGCCAAGTAGCGCAACAGTTTTATGTAGATGTAGATGTAACTGATTTAGGAAGTGCTTCTTCCTTGACCTTAAGTGACAATCAAGGGAGCTCACCCCAATCCGCTAGTAATACAGGCGTAGTTACTTTTGGTCCTTACCCCAATACAACAGACGTTGTGATTACTGTTGTGAACGATGGCGACGCCAATTGTACCCTTACAAGTAATACCCTTACTCAAGAATTTTGTCAAGATTTTATAGTTGATTGTAGTGCGGGGCCAATTACTAACGATTTCTGTTATTTCAATAATATAGATGATGATCCTTCAGTGGCTACTTTTACATTTACAAGTTCTGACGGTACACCACTACGTTTAACCTTCAATTCAGGTCAAATTGAATCATGTTGTGACGAATTGGTCGTGATTGATTCAGATGGTTCGGAGCTTATGAACGCTACTATTCCTAGTGGAGATGTTTCAGGTCTTATATTTCAATCTACGGGCGATACCATTTCGTTTTATATCAATTCAGATATATCTGTAAGTTGTGAATCAGGATCTTTCCCTGATGGAATAAATTATACAGTATCTTGTGCTACTTGTATCAATCCGCAGGCTACTTATGCCGTTGTTGACGATTGTGATAATGGCGACCAATTTTATATTGATGTTAATATCACCGATATAGGAGATGCCACCTCATTAACTGTAACGGACAATCAAGGATCTACAGGCGTTCAGGTTACTGAAGCCGGCGTGGTGCAAATGGGGCCTTATCCATTTTCAACACCTGTGGTTATAACCATATCTAACGATCAAGACAGTAATTGTATAATCAATAGCTCTCCTATTGAATTAGCAGCTTGTCCGCCCATTAATGACAATCCCTGTAGTGCAACAGTTGCAGTTGTAAACAGTGATTTCCTATGTGGTGTGAGTACACCAGGAACTTTATTGGAAGCTACTCCGTCAGGAGTGCCGGACACCAGTTGTGGTGGAAATCCGGATGACGATGTTTGGTTCCAGTTTGTTGCCAATAGTGAATATCAACTAATTTCCTTAGCCAATATTGCGGGAAGCGATACGTTTAATATAGATCATGCTGTATATGGAGGAACAGATTGTGGAAATTTACAGGAATTGTCATGTGTAGATGGATTCGCTGAACTTTCAAGTATTACACCTCAGTTGGTGATAGGAAATACGTATTATATTAGAGTCTTTTCTAGTGGAGGTGATTCTGAGACAACCACTTTTGATTTGTGTATCACACCTTATAACAACCCAACGAATGTTGCTTGTGAATCTGCTACCAATTATTGTAATGCAGGAGGACTTTCAACGGTACAATATACACCCAATGTAGTGGGTATGCCAAATACTTCTTCAGTCGCTTGTTTGGGAACTGTTCCCAATCCAGTATATAATATTTTGGTTATAGCAAGCTCTGGAGATATTTTGATTGAGATTGTTCAAAATTCAGCTTTTGACAGTAACGGAACTCCGATAGGAGATGAATTGGATGTAGACTATGTGCTTTGGGGACCTTTTGATAGTGATACTGATTTTTGTAGTCTCGATTTAGAAGTAGATTGTCCATCATGTCCTAACAATACCAGCAACCCTAATTTTTATCCCTTTGGTAATATTGTTGATTGTAGCTATTCGGCCAATCCATATGAAAGTATTACCATGGAAGATGCGGTTCAAGGGCAAGTCTATCTGCTTTTGGTTACTAACTTTGAGCAAGAAGCAGGGATCATCCAGATTACGCAAACCAACTTTGATTTAAATGATCCTGATGTAGGAACTGTTACTGGAGCTATAAATGCTGTTGTTGAAAACCAAGACCTAATAGATACAGACAGTGATGGTTTAGGTGATGAAATAACAGTATGTCAAGATTTGAGTGTTAACCCTTCAGTGACACTTACCGCCAACTCACCGTTTGCCGATGCTTATATTTGGTATCAAAATGGTTTTGAAATGGAAGGTGAAAACGGGCCTACCTTGGAAGTGACAGAAACCGATAATTATATTTTACAAGTTTATGATAACCAATGTGGTGTTTATGCAGTATCACAAACAGTACAAGTAAACCTATATAATGAGGCGGTTCCTGTTGACGTTCCAGATATTACCAATTGCGACGATGCTTCTAACGATGGTATTGGTGAATTTGATTTAGAATCTCAAACAGCGGCTATTCTTGCAGGACAAAATAGTGATGGCTTTACAGTCACCTACTATTCAAGTTTGAGCGATGCACAAGCAGGGGTAGGAGCTCTATCGTCTCCTTATACAAATACCAGTAACCCGCAAACCATTTGGGTAAGAGTTGAAGATACCAATGCGGTAGGTTCTAACTCAGATTGTTTTGCAGCTTCTAATACCTTTAGCTTTGATTTGATTATTTCAGGACCAACACCTACAGTGAGTGAGATTAATTATGATGTTTGTGACGACGGGTCTAACGATGGATTTGCTTCATTTGATCTGTCATCTCAAGATTTATTAGTGCTAGGCTCGCAAGATCCGGCAGATTTTAATGTGAGTTATTATTTAACTGAAAATGATGCCATTGCTGGAACAGGAGCTTTGTCTTCACCTTATACGAATACGGTAAACCCACAAACCATTTGGGTGCGTGTTGAAAGTAATGCGTCAGCTACTTGTTTTTCTGTGGGGACTATGACTTTAACGGTCTCGCCTGCACCAACAGCTAGTATGGTTCCGGATTTGGGCAGTTGTGATTCAAATGGAGATACACTACCTGATTTTGATTTGACTATGCATGAAGATACGCTTCTTGATGGGCAAACAGGAATGACCGTTACTTACCATACCTCTCAAGCCGATGCTGATACTGGTGATAATGCTATTCAAGTACCTAGTTTTTATTCGTCAAATACACCTGCAACAATTTATGTGAGAGTAGAATCTTCACCTAATTGTTATAATACGACAAGTTTTAACTTATTGGAAGGCGAAGAACCAGTAACAACCATCACTACCGATTCAGATGAGTTTGAAATCTGTGATAACACAACGACACCTTTGATTTTAACTGCTGTTCCAGGCAATTACAATGCATCGGAGGTTTCTATTGTGTGGTATGAAGATGGCATGACTCTTTCGGGGGAAACCGGTTTAACGCTTTCGGTACTTACAGGAGGTTATTATGAAGTTGAAGTGACTTTCAATTCAACAGGATGTACTAACATTGTTGGTCAAGAAGTCATTACTTTGGAAAATTGTGTTGTTCCTCAGGCAATTTCCCCTAACAACGATGGCAAGAATGATAATTTTGACTTAAGTGCCTTTGATGTACAGAAATTGGAGATATTCAATCGTTATGGCGTACTGGTTTACTCCAGAACAAATTATACCAATGAATGGCATGGGCAGTCCGATAGTGGCGACGAGCTTCCCGTAGGAACGTATTACTATGTAATGCGCTACCAAGGAGGAAAGGAAAAAGCATCATGGGTTTATATCAATAAATAAAACTTAGAGTATACAAATAAAAAAAGCCTCACTTTTCAGTGAGGCTTTTTTTATTTGATCAGATTACCGTCTTTATCATGAAAGTGGTATTCTAAATATGTGTAAGCATCTCTTGGTAAAATTTTAACCCATTTTTTGTGTTCAAAAAACCATTTTGAACGAATAGATGGAAAGCCTTTGGTTAGAAAGGCGGCTATAAAAGGGTGTGTATTTAACGTTACCTTTTTATAGTCTCTTTTAAATAGCTGTTCAAGCTCATGCGTAATTTTCTGAATAACCACAATAGGTGCTTCTATTTCTTCACCATTATGACCGTTAGGGTTTTCCTCTACGGTTTTGATGTTCATTTCAGGTCTTACACGCTGTCTTGTTATTTGTATCAGCCCAAACTTACTTGGAGGCAATATTTTATGCTTAGCTCTATCATCACTCATTTCATCTCGTAAATGATTGAAGAGCTTTTTCCGGTTTTCGGTGTTGGTCAAATCTATGAAATCTACAACTATAATACCGCCCATATCTCTTAAGCGGAGTTGTCTGGCTATTTCGGTTGCAGCCAGTAGATTTACCTCAAGTGCCGTATCTTCTTGAGAATTGGCTTTATTGGAACGGTTTCCACTGTTTACATCAATTACATGAAGTGCTTCGGTGTGCTCTATGACTAGATAGGCACCTTTGGGCATGGAAACTGTTTTTCCAAAAGAAGTCTTTATTTGCCTCTCAATTCCAAATTTTTCAAAAATTGGAACGTTTGATTGATACAATTTAACTATTGATTCTTTTTTGGGTGCAATTTGTTGCACATAATCTTTAATTTGAATGTAAAGCGCTTCGTCATCCACATGAATATTGGTAAAGCTGTCATTAAAAATGTCTCTTAAAATGGAAGAGGCCTTATTAAGTTCCCCCAATACTTTACTAGGATGGTGCGCTCTGTTAAGTTTTTTACACATGGCAGACCAGCGGTCTACCAAGTTCTGTAAATCCTTATCCAGTTCGGCTACTTTTTTGCCCTCGGCTACGGTACGAACAATAACCCCAAAACCTTGTGGTGTAATACTTTTCACAAGGCGTTTTAGCCGGTCTTTTTCTTCTTTATCTTCTATTTTTTGTGAAATAGAAATTCTGTCAGAAAAGGGGACTAAAACAAGATATCTACCGGCTATGGACAGCTCTGAGCTTATCCTTGGGCCTTTTGTAGAAATGGGTTCTTTAACAATTTGTACCAGTATCGATTGGTTAGACTTCAAGGCATCGGCTACTTTGCCGTCCTTATGAATGTCTTTTTCAAATGGGAAATTTTTTAAAGAAAAATCATTTAGTTTACCTGTGCTTACACGTTTAATGAATTTTAAAAGAGAAGGAAGTTTAGGACCTAAATCGTGATAATGTAAAAAGGCATCTTTATCATAGCCTACGTTTACAAATGCAGCATTAAGACCAGGAACAACTTTTCTTATTTTGGCAATGAAAATATCGCCAACAGAGAAGTTGTTATCCTCTTCATCTTTATGTAATTCAACAAGTTTTCCATCTTTTAAAAGGGCAAAATCAACATGGCCGGAACTGGATCTAATGATCAATTCTTTCTCCATACGTTAATTTTTATCCCGAAACTTCGGGATGGATTAAACATTATTTGTTCACAGGATTTTTTTAAATCCGTAGAGTTTTTTAGAAGTGTGTAAGGTAAGACACACTTAAACTCGTTTTCAATGAACGTTTTACTTTTAAAACCAAAAAAGTAGTTTGCAAACTACTTTTTTGGTTTATTTTTTCTTTTTATGACGGTTTGCACGCCGTCTTTTTTTACGTTTGTGCGTCGCTACCTTGTGTCTTTTGCGTTTTTTACCACTTGGCATAAATTGCTTGAAATTTTAAAAATTAATACTATGTTACTTTACGTCAACATTTGATTTCACACCTTCTACGAATATTTTTGCAGGTTTGAAAGCTGGAATGTTGTGCGCAGGGATTTTGATGGTTGTGTTTTTGGAAATGTTTCTACCAGTTTTTTCGGCTCTAGTTTTAATGATAAAACTTCCAAAACCTCTTAAATAAACATTGTCTCCACTTTCAAGGGAAGTTTTCACTTCATCCATGAACAGTTCAACTGTAGCTTGAACATCGCCTTTTTCAATTCCTAATTTTTCAGAAATTTTTGCTACTAAATCAGCTTTAGTCATCGTTTAAAAAATTTATATTATGTTACTATTAATTATAAAGGGTTGCAAATATAGGCATTTATAAATCAAAACATCAAACCTAATTCACTAAAATTTAACCTTATAAACGATTATTTTTGCATTTATTATATTTTTTCAATGATTGCTTCCAAAACTTTAATTAATTGGTACTCAGATAACAAAAGAGATCTTCCTTGGAGGAACACAAAGAATCCATACTATATCTGGCTTTCTGAGATTATTCTTCAGCAAACGCAAGTTAATCAAGGATTACCATATTATTATAAGTTTGTAAACACCTATCCAACCATTGAGATGCTTGCCAATGCTTCGGAAACCGATGTTTTAAAACTCTGGCAAGGGTTAGGCTATTATTCTAGGGCAAGGAACCTGCATTATACGGCTCAATATATCGCAAGGGAATTGCATGGTGTTTTCCCGAAGAGCTATAAGGAGCTCATAAAGCTGAAGGGAGTTGGAGATTATACTGCAAGTGCTATTGCCTCCATTTGTTTCAATGAAACAGCCCCCGTTTTGGATGGCAATGTTTATCGGGTTATCTCCAGGTATTATGGTTTGGATACGCCTATTAACACTGGAAAGGCTCAAAAGGAATTCAAAGAAATACTATTTGAACTCATTGACAAAAGCAATCCTGCTGAATTCAACCAGGCTATCATGGAATTTGGCGCCAGGCAGTGCAAACCACAATCTCCTGACTGTCCAGTATGCCCTTTTAACAAAGGGTGTTATGCTCTAGCAAAAAATAAAGTTCAAGAATTACCAGTAAAACTAAAACCAGTAAAGATTAAGAAACGGTTTTTTAACTATCTGGTCTATGTTTCGGAAGATGGGAAAACACAGCTTGAGAAAAGAACCGAAAAAGGCATCTGGCAAAACCTCTATCAATTTCCTTTGATAGAGACCCAAAAAAGGCTTTCGGAGCATGTGTTGAAGGAAATGGTTGGTGAGCTTACACCGTTTAAAGATCTTGCGCTATTTAAGGACGAAGTACTGCACAAACTCTCGCACCAGCATTTATATGTGAAGTTTTGGATTGTCAAAGTGCAAAAAATCAAAGGGAAAAGCATCAATACTTCAGAAGTTGCTAACTTTCCAGTTCCTATTTTAATAGGAAATTTCCTGGATAGCTTTAATTTTTAGATGCAATTTTCTCTATCATTATTTTTTACTACTTTTAAAAGTGTAACGCAAAGCTTAATTTTGCAGGATTAATAATTAAGACATGTCAGGAACATTGAACAAAGTAATGCTTATTGGGCATTTGGGGGATGAAGTAAAATTGCACTATTTTGAAGGTGGTGGCTGTGTAGGGAGATTTCCTTTGGCTACCAATGAAACCTATACTAATAGACAAACCAATGAAAAGGTTACCAATACCGAATGGCACAATATAGTGGTGAGAAATAAGGCGGCCGAGATATGTGAAAAATATTTAAGCAAAGGAGACAGGATTTATGTGGAAGGCCGAATAAAAACCAGAAAATGGCAAGATGAAAGCGGCCAAGAACGGTATTCAACTGAAATTCAAGTAACCGACTTTACTTTTTTAACCACAAAAAAGGAAAGTGAAGGGGCTGCACAAATACAACAATCATCACCTAAACCATCTTCTCAGAATGCTTCACAAGAGCCTACAGGAGAGGAAGATGACGATCTCCCTTTTTGATTTTTAACTAATAGACCTTCATTTGGACCCTGAACCCGCGAGTTTAAGTATTTCTTTTTTAACAATTGATTTTTCAGTTGTATTTGGTTTTGCACTTTTGTTTTTTCTATTGGCATGCTCAGCAATGGTATCCGGTGCTGAAGTAGCTCTTTTTTCCTTAACCAGAAGTGAGGTTGAAGAACAGCTTGGACTCAAGTCAAAGCGCATGCAACTGGTGGCCAAGCTACTGGAGCGCCCAAAAAAGCTTTTGGCTACCATTCTTATTGCAAATAATTTTATCAATATTGCCACAGTAATCCTTTTTGATAGTTTGGCCGATATTCTTTTTGGTAGATTAACTTCAGAACTGTTACGGTTTTTTGTTGAAGTGGGCTTGGTAACTTTCTTAATTTTGCTTTTTGGCGAAATTCTTCCTAAAATATATGCCAGCAGGAACAATGTGAAATTTGCTTCTTTAATGGCCTATCCCATTCGGGTCATTGATTTTATCTTTTCACCCATTAGTCTGCCCATGCGCAGTATAACTTTGGCCATCCATAAAAATCTAGGAAAGCAAAAATCAAATCTCAGCGTAGACCAGCTTTCCCAGGCCTTGGAACTCACCAGTGAGCACGATACCACACAAGAAGAACAAAAGATTTTAAAAGGAATTGTTTCTTTTGGAAATACCGATACCAGACAGGTTATGAAACCTCGGATTGATATTTTTGCACTGAATATTGAAACCAAATTCTCAGAGATTATTCCTGTGATTATTGAAAATGGATATTCGCGTATTCCTGTTTATCAGGATAACATAGACCAAATAAAAGGGATCCTGTATGTGAAAGATTTGTTGCCGCACCTTGATAGAAAACAGTTTGATTGGACGACCCTGTTAAGGGATCCGTTCTTTGTTCCTGAGAATAAAAAATTGGATGATTTAATGCTGGAGTTTCAAGACAAGAAAGTGCATTTGGCAATGGTCGTAGACGAGTATGGGGGTATTTCAGGATTGATTTCCTTGGAAGATATTATTGAAGAAATTGTAGGGGATATCAGTGACGAGTTTGATGATGAAGATTTGGTGTATTCCAAGCTTGACGAAAACAATTATGTGTTTGAAGGGAAAACGACCTTAAAGGATTTCTATAAAATAATTGATCTGGAAGAAAATTCAATTTTTGAAGAGAAAAAAGGCGAAGCTGAAACCTTGGCGGGATTTGTGCTGGAAATTTCGGGGAGTTTTCCTAAAAGGGGGAGCAAAATAAATTTCGAAAATTACGTTTTTACTATTGAATCCTTGGATAAAAAGCGCATCCAGCGTATTAAAGTGACCATAGAATAATGAGGTATATTGTAACTGTTGTTGTAATTTTTAGTTGTTTGTTTTCGTGTGGCAATGATCCAATCCCCAAGCCGAATGGCTATTTGAGATTGGAGTATCCTGAACCTATATATGCCGAAGAATCTATTGAAGGAATTCCTTTTTCTTTTGACAGGAATCTATTGGCAAAAAAAATCACCACACAACAGTTGCGGGCCGATACTAAAAGCTATGGCATTACCTTGGAATATCCAGAACTTAAGGGAACCATTTACCTCACCTATAAAGATGTGGAAAACAGTCAGGAGCACCTAACGAATTTTTTACGAGACGCCCAAAATTTCACACAAAAGCACACGATCAAGGCCGATGAAATTACAGAACAGGTATACAGTAACAAGGAGCATAAAGTTTATGGAATGTTTTATGAAGTGGGGGGCAATGCAGCATCACAATCGCAATTCTATGTAACGGACAGTATTAATCATTTCCTCACAGGATCGCTTTATTTTTATGCCAAACCAAATTACGATTCTATTCTTCCGGCAGCCTACTATTTAAAAAATGACATTAAAAACATTATGGAAACCGTAAGGTGGAAATAAAAAAAGGCTTCCATTTGTGGAAGCCTTTTTTATGTATTTTTTTTGCCGTTAAGCTTTGTTTGCACAACAAGGCATTTTGCAATCTTCTTTACAAGCCATCTTTTTTCCCTCGGTAGTTGAGGCCTCAGCTTTAGCGCCTTTGTTGCAGCCTTCCTTTTTACAGTCAGGTTTACATGCTTTCTTTTCGGCAGTTCCGGCAGTATAGCCTTCGGTTTTCATATTGGACACTTTGTAAGCTTCTCCTGCTTTGGTAACTGTTTCTGTAAGCGTTTCTGGAGATACCTTGGCCTCATTATAGACAACCATGGCTAATTTCTTGTCAAAGTCAACTGTGGCTGTTTGTACACCTTCCATACCGGCTAATTTGGTTTCTATTGTTTTGGCGCAGCCAATAGCGCAGGTCATACCGTCAATAGTAAATTCGGCTTTGGCATAGGATGCGTTGGGATCCATTTGTTTTACTGCTGTCTCACCAGCAGTCTCTATTGTTTTTACTTCAGGTTGTTCTTGTTTGCAACTGAAAACAAACAACACAAGAAGAGCAAAAGTGATTTTAGAAAGTAATTTCATCTGTTCATTATTTAGGATAAGGCAAAAGTATTAATTATTGAAATAAATCAAGAGATTCTAAACCAGAAATTTTATATGTGCTAGTCAGTTTTTAACTATTATAAATAGTTGGTAATCAATCTTCATTAAGAAAGAATTATGAGCCTAAATTATTTTAATCCATAATTTTTCACGAAATTTAAAAGTCATTAATCCCAAAATTTATTCTGATATGAAATCAACGGCTTCAGTTTCGTTAAGATATGGTTTGATTATTGCCGCAGCTTTAATAGCCTATTTTTTAATTTTAAGACTGCTGGGACTTCACATGAATCCTTGGTTTAGATTGTTTAATGGCGTAATAATGGCTGCTGGACTTTACATGTCCATTAAATTCTATAAAAGTGACAACGAAGTTTTCAACTATACCAATGGTTTTGCAACGGGCTTGCTTACGGGTATTTTTGCCACTATTATCTTCACCGTTTTTATGGGTATCTATATGTTCCACTTAGATAGAGACTTCATGGACCACCTTCTTAAGAACTGGGTTAAAAATTCCAGTTACGGTGGTGGGATTTTGATATTTATCATCCTTGTTGAAGGGGTTTCTTCTACAGCAGTTTTGACCCTCATGTTTATGCAGATTTTCAAAAAGACCACAAAAATTTCCCAAAAGACATAAAACGTTTGTAGATTAATAATTTAGGCGTATATTTGCACTCATTTTTTTGATAAAGAATTTAATAATAAACTTAAACGTTACGCTATGTACGCAATTGTAGAGATAGCAGGGCAACAATTTAAAGTTGAAAAAGACCAGAAGTTGTTTGTTCACCGTTTACAGGAAGACGAAGGAAAGAAAGTAGCTTTCGATAACGTCCTTCTTCTTGCTGATGGTGACAAAATAACTGTAGGCGCCCCAGCTATAGACGGAGCTCAAGTAGGAGCCAAAGTCTTAAAGCACCTAAAAGGTGATAAAGTTATTGTTTTCAAAAAGAAAAGACGTAAAGGATACCGTAAGAAAAACGGGCACCGTCAATTCTTGACTGAAATCCAAATTGAAAATATTGTAGCTTCAGGTGCCAAAAAGGCTGCGAAAGCAGAACCTAAAAAAGAAGAACCAAAAGCTGTGAAAGAAGAAGCTAAAGCGGCTGCTCCAAAAGCAAAAGCTTCAGCAAAAGCTGACGATTTGAAAAAAATTGAAGGTATTGGGCCTAAAATTGCAGAAACATTGGTTGCTGCCGGTATTTCAACATATGCTGAATTAGCCAAGGCTGAGCCAGCTAAGATTGCTGAAATCATTGCCGATGTACGTGGAAACCACGTGCCAGACACTTGGCCACAACAAGCTGCCCTTGCTGCTGCAGACAAATGGGATGAGCTTAAAGAATTACAAGATAAACTAGACGGCGGGATTGCTAAATAATTCCGTTATTATTAACAATATAAAACCATAGAACAATGGCTCACAAAAAAGGAGTTGGTAGTTCCAAGAACGGTAGAGAATCAGAATCCAAACGCTTAGGTGTTAAGATTTTTGGTGGTCAAGCTGCTGTTGCAGGAAACATCATCGTAAGACAAAGAGGTACAACTCATCACCCTGGTGAGAATGTATATGCCGGAAAAGACCACACTTTACACGCTAAAGTTGATGGTATCGTAAAATTCGAGAAAAAAGCTGGTGGAAGATCATACGTGTCCATAGAACCGTTTGAAGCTTAACACTTGCTACAACTTTATAAAAAAGCCCTTTCTGTATTCAGAAAGGGCTTTTTGTGTTTTATAACAAATTCATGATGAAAAGAACATATTAAAGTAATATTAGGTATGTTATTTTAACAGTTTTAACCAACTGTTACAACTCATGAATCTTAAAGGGCTATTTCTTCTTTGCTTTTTTTTGACCCAGGCCGTTGCAAACGCCCAAGAAAACGATGCTGGCTTGCAGGAAATGGATTCTTTGATTTCAGATTTAAAAGAAACTCTTGAACTGGCCGAAACCACGAATGATTCATTAGAAAAAATCCGGGCGCATATTCAACTGGCTGACTTTTACAAGAAAATGGGTATAGCCAATGAAGCCATTCAGCATTACTATCAAGCTCTGGAAATCCATAAACCCAAGGATACTATTTTTGTTTACATTGAAAACAATATTGGGGCTGTCAATCTTTCACTTAAACATTACGAAATCTCCAAAGAGCATTTGAACAAGAGTCTCCAAACCGCTGAAAAAATAAACTTTGATAAAGGAAGGGCTATTTCCTACATGCTATTAGGTAGTGTAGCCGAAAAGAAATCTAATTACGACTTAGCTTTAGAGTATCAGGAACGTAGTTTGGTTATTTTCAAACAACTTCAGGATAGCACAGATTTAGCGATAACATATGAAAACATTGGAAGCATTTATGAAGATTTGGGAGACCTTGCCAAAGCCCATAATTATTTTAGCATAGCTCACGAGTACTCAAAAAACAGCCCGTCCAATATCCAGATAAACATCATCAATAATTTAGGGGATGCCAATAGAAAATCCGGGAATTTGGAAAAATCTCTCGAATTAACGCAACAGGCACTACGCATGTCCAGAGAAACGCATAATGGGCATCAAGAAGCGAGTGCCTTGAAAGATTTGGCTCAAGTTTATGCCGATATGGGTGCATATAAACTGTCCTATGAATATATGAATGAACATGATAAGGTAAAAGAACTTGAGGTTGAAAGAAGGAATACAGAGCTGGTAAGTACACTTCAAATACTTTATAACATCAAAGAAAAAGAAGCTGAAGTAAAATTGCTTAACCAAAAAAATGAGATTAACAGAATTAGACAAAACGGGTTATTGCTTGGAAGTGTTTTTGTGGTTTTGGTTTTGGCTGGTTGGATTTTTTATTATAAGAAAAAAAAGCAACAGGAATCAAAATTGTACAGTTACGAACAAGAATTGTTAAAAGCCGATTTACAAAGAAAAACCGCCGAGGAAAGTGCACTTCAAAGAGAAATAGGCATCAAGCTTTCGGCCTTGACAAATTATAGTTTGCATTTAGCCCATAAGAACAAAATGCTTTCGGATATTTCCCATACCCTTTTCAATTTAAAAGACCGTAATGTTAGCATGATTAAGCCCAAACTGGAGTCTTTGGTAAAGGAAATAGATTTTGATTTAGCCAAGGAACAAGAATGGACAGAATTCATAGGTTTCTTTGAGCAAATTCATCCCAACTTTTTTGAAAACCTCAAATCTTCCGCTTCCTCAGAGCTTTCCCCAGCCGAATTAAGGCTTTGTATGTTGTTAAGGCTTAACTTATCCTCAAAGGAAATAGCATCTATCCTAAGGATAACGCCTGATAGTGTTCGGATTGCTAGATATCGCTTGCGTAAAAAGCTGACAATTAATACTAAAGACGATTTGCAAACTTTTATCCTGAACCTCTAGCAGTGTTTCTGAAACTTTACGGGTAGGTTACCAAATTATGAATGTTGCTATTGAATACAAATGCGGCACAGCCCTCTTTTACGTTTTGTTAACACATTCTTCAGCTTGAAAATAAACACTACCTGTAGCTTTGTTCCAAACTAATTTTAAAACCAAAATGAAGAATTATTACATTTTCGTTATGCTCATGTTTATGTCTTTTTCGGCATGGGCGCAAACAGGAAACATTCAAGGCGTCATTTCAGATGAAAACGGAATTTCGGTTCCAGGGGCAACAGTAGTCATTAAAGAATTAAGCAAGGGAGCTGTTTCTGATTTTGATGGAAAGTTCACCTTGGTAGATATTCCAGAAGGAAACTACAAGCTTGTGATTGAGTACTTAGGGTATGCTGATTTGGAACAAGAGGTTAGGGTTGTGGCATCTCAAACGGTCACCGTTAAAATTACTCTTGCTACTGAAGATACTCAGCTGGACGAAGTTCAAATTACGGGATACTCTATAGGAAGTCAAGCAAGAGCACTTAACACCCAAAAGAATAAACAAAACATCACCAATATTGTGTCTACAGATCAAATAGGTAAATTTCCTGATGCCAATATTGGAGATGCTGTCAAACGTATTCCAGGAATTACCATGCAGGTAGACCAAGGGGAAGCTAGAAATATCATTGTTCGTGGTCTATCCCCACAACTTAACTCGGTAACTTTAAATGGAAGCCGTATTCCGTCTGCCGAAGGTGATAACAGAAATGTTCAAATGGATTTGATTCCATCGGATATGATTCAAACCATTGAAGTAAACAAGGCCGTGACGCCCGATATGGATGCTGATGCCCTTGGCGGTTCGGTTAACTTGATCACTAGAACGTCGCCACAAGGATTCCGTTTATCAGCGACAGTAGGTTCTGGTATCAACTTCATTACAGATAAAAGAATTCTTAATGGTGCCTTTCTTTTAGGAAATAGGTCCAAAAACGAAAAATTTGGTTGGATGGTTTCGGCCTCCATCAATGATAACGATTTTGGAAGCGATGATGTAGAAGCTGAGTGGACGGACGAATTTGAATATAATACT
Source organism: Mangrovimonas sp. (assembly GCA_020435705.1). Lineage (GTDB taxonomy): Bacteria > Bacteroidota > Bacteroidia > Flavobacteriales > Flavobacteriaceae > HKST-UBA85. The sequence continues at coordinate 2,387 of JAGQZG010000019.1, read as the reverse complement.
GGAGTTCAAGACTCTGAAGGTGATGATATTCTTGAAGAAGTGAATGTAAATCCTTATGCTAATGTCTTTGAAATTAGAGAATATTTGGTGCAAAGGGTACGTAGAAGTTTCTCCGCCAATCTAGATTATAAGTTGGATGATAATAATACAATCTATTTTAAATCTATTTACAACTGGAGAGACGATAGAGAAAATCGTTTCAGATTGGAACAAGAGATTTTAGATGGTAAGGACATCGGCATAGATGATTTTACGGTAGATGCCAGTGGTAATTTAACGTCATTTCCGGTAGAGGCAAAACGCCAAACCAAGGGAGGTATAGATAACAAAAGAAACAAAAACAGACGTTTGGAAGACCAACGTATGTTCAATTTCAGTTTAGGAGGAGATCATTTATTTGGGAATGTTGAGTTTGATTGGATGGCATCCTATGCCAAAGCTTCTGAAGAACGTTTGAATGAGCGTTATATAACCTACGAAAGCGAGTATGGTATAGCTTACAATAACAACGAGAAAAAGCCTCTCTATACACCATTGGATGCAGGCGATGCGGACTTTTCAATATTTAAGTTTGATGAAATGACAGAGGAAAGCCAATATACTGAAGAAAAAGATTTTAATCTTTTCCTGAATGCCAAGTTGCCTTTAACCTTATTGGAAGACAGAGACGGATTCTTAAAGTTTGGTGCCAAAACGAGATTGAAAAATAAGAATCGTGATAATGGTTTTATGGACTATTCTGATTCACCGGTTTTTGATGAAGTTAGTGGTGTTTACTATTTGTTGGGAGATGTCCCCACAAAAGATTATTCGGACAATGATTATTTGGCTGGAGGTCAATATCAAGTAGGTTCTTTTGCAACAGCGCCATTTTTAGGAGGTTTGAACTTAAATAACGAAGATCTTTTTGAAGGAGAAGATTTACCAGAAGAATATGCTACGGCCAATTACGATGTTGATGAAAATGTTTTTGCGGGATATGTAATGATTGACCAAGAGCTATCAGATAAATTTAGTGTTTTAGCGGGGGTAAGACTCGAACACACAGCCATTGATAGTAAGGGAAATGTACTAACGTTCAATCAAGATGGTGATGTTGATGGAGTGAACACAGTGGAAGACAAGAACAATTACACGAACATACTTCCAGGCGTACACTTCAAATACAATTTAACGGATAATACCATTTTCCGTTTTGCATGGACAAATACCATAGCGCGTCCAAATTATGTTGATTTGGTGCCCTATCAAGAAATCAACAACGAAGATGAAGAGATTTTCTTGGGTAACTCAGAGTTGGATCCAACTACGTCCATGAACTTCGATTTTATGGCAGAACATTATTTTAAATCCGTTGGTATTATTTCTGGAGGATTGTTCTATAAGAACATCAAAGACTTTATCTATATCAGGCAAACTGAAAATACTGATGGCTATGAAGTTTACCAACCGTTAAACGGAAAGGGAGCGTCAGTATTTGGAGCTGAAGTATCATTTCAACGCCGCTTGGATTTCTTGCCAGGGTTTGCCAAAAACTTTAGTATCTATTTAAATTACACCTATCTTACATCTAATGCAGATGGTATTTACAATGAAGATGGTGAGGAACGTTCAGATTTAGATTTGCCTCAAACATCGCCAAACATGTTTAACGGTTCCTTAGGGTATAATGGGAAAAACTTCAGCATAAGATTGTCTGCCAATTATTCTGATTCTTATATTGATGAAATTGGTGGTAATGCTTTTGAAGATAGATATTATGATGAGCAATTCTTCTTGGATTTAAATACCAATGTTTCCATCAACAAGAACTTAAGCATCTATGCAAATTTGAACAATATTACCAATCAACCCTTGCGTTATTATCAAGGGGTTAGTAGCAGGACTATGCAAATGGAATACTATGACATGCGCCTGACTTTTGGATTGAAGTATGACTTATTCAAAAAATAGAAAATGAAGTATCTATCTATATGTGTTTTCGCTTTGGTTCTTGCATCCTGCCAGCAATCATTGCCAGAAATAAAACCAACTCTTGTAACTGAGAAATTACCTCATGATAGTGATGACCCGGCCATTTGGGTTAACAAAAACAATCCGGAGCAAAGCATTATTTTTGGAACCGATAAAGATGAAGTAAACGGCGGTGTATATGCTTTTGATTTAGAGGGGAAAATAATTGAAGAAAAATCCATAAAAGGGGTAAGTTATCCCAATAATGTAGATGTAGAATATGGTTTTAAACTGAATGACTCTACATTCACTGATATTATGGCTTATACTGAAAGGGAAAAACACCAAATCCGTTTGTTTTCAGTGCCCGATATGACGCCTTTGGATAATGGAGGCTTCAAGGTTTTTGAAGACGAAACTATGGTGGAAATGAA
>JAGQZG010000198.1 GCA_020435705.1 Mangrovimonas sp. | reverse complement strand
CGTCCTATGCTCTTTTCACCTTAATGGTTGCTCAAGTTTGCGGCTATGAGGCCGGTGAGTTTATCCACACCTTTGGCGATGCTCATATTTACAGTAATCATTACGAGCAATTGGAACTACAATTAAGCCGCGATCCAAGACCCTTGCCCAAGATGATTTTAAACCCAGAGGTAACCAGTATTTTCGACTTCACCTTTGAGGATTTCACTTTAGTTGATTACGATCCGCATCCACATATCAAAGGTGCGGTAGCCATATAAAAAAGTAAAGCCCACAGGACGTGGGCTTTTACAATTCTAACTAAAACTATTCATCCTTTTACAGATTCAAAACGCTGTTTTCAGCAGAAGCAAAATCGCTCCAAGCATAAGCATCAGCTTGCTCTTCATTTGTCCATACACCATCAATGATGTATTTGAATTCGTATGATGCATCGGCATCCAAATCAACCGTTCCTTTGAACGATCCATTTTTCAATTTCTTAAGTTGTGTAGCTTTGTTATCCCAATTGTTAAAACTTCCTGCTACAACCACCTCGTTAGCTTCTTCAGCAGGCACAGTAAATGTGACCTTGCATACAGGTTTAGTTTTCAAATATTGTTTTGTAATAGCCATAATTTCAAGTTTTATTTCTGGGTCAAAATTATAAAACAATTTTCTCCTTACCATGTTTTTATAAATTTTCATCAAAGAATTATCAATTTGATAATTTTTAATCAACCTTTATTTAAACTGCTGAAAAAAACCCTCTATTTATTGCTGTTTTTTCAAAGCATTTTTCAACTCTTTTCTACTGATTTTCAACTACATCGTTTGCGAAAAAAAGAAATTTTAGGCATTTCTGAAACAAATCATCAAATCCGTAAAAAAACGTACCTTTACAATACTAACTCATTTTTTATGTTCGGAAAAAAATCATCTAAATCAACTATAGATCCTGAACAATTGGAGCTTATCCAAAATGCCCAAAAGCGTATTAAGCAGAAAAAGCGCCTATACATTCACTTTGTGCTCTTTTTAATAGGATCCATTTTTATGATTGTAGCCAATTTGATTTTTAAAGTTGGCATAGATACCAAACCTTTGGGTATTGATTGGTTTGTTTTCCCAATAGTAATCTGGCTTTTTTTATTGGCCTATCACTTCTTTAGCGTATACATAACCAATCGTTTTATGGGAACCGAATGGGAACAAAATCAATTAGATAAATTGGTAAAAAAACAACAGAAGCGAATAGAAGAACTTAAATTAAAAATAGAAAAAGAAAATCCATTGCCTTCCCAAACCTCAACCGACGCAGAGAGTTCTCCAGAAAAAAAAAAGCGTGAACTGACCATTATTGTTGCTGCAGGTGAAGATAATGCTATAGGCAAGGACAATGAACTCATTTGGCACTTGAGTGATGACTTAAAACGTTTCAAAGCGCTTACTTCCGGGCACTGCATTATCATGGGACGAAAAACTTTTGAAAGCTTTCCCAACCCCTTGCCTAACCGAACACACATTGTTATCACCAGACAAGAACGATACAAAGTTCCCAGTGGCGTGATTGTGGTGAATTCCCTGGAAGATGCTTTGGATGCTGCAAAAAACGACAAGCAACCATTTATCATTGGTGGAGGTGAAATTTACAAACAAGCTTTGCCATACACCGATAAAATTGAGCTCACTCGCGTACATGCTTCTTTTGACACTGCCGATGCTTTTTTCCCCGAACTGGATTTAAACCAATGGAAAGAAACAGCCCATATTTATCACCCTAAAGATGAAAAGAATGACCATGCGTTTTCGTTTATGACCTATCGTAAAACTTAGTTGATTTGGAAAAAGAAAAACATTTTAAGCTTTCTGACACTGAATTTGAAGAGCAATTTAGAAGTTGCTCCTTAAATCCTGATATCTTTTCACATGAAGCACACCTTAGGCTAGCTTGGATCCACATTAACAAGTACGGCATTGAACAAGCCGAAAAAAACATACCTTCTCAATTACAGAACTACGTAGCATCAATAGGTGCTAATAATAAATTCAATACCACACTCACTGTTGCAGCAGTAAAAGTTGTTTATCACTTTGTTCTCAAATCTAAATCCAAGAGTTTTGAGCAATTTATTTCTGAATTCCCTAGGCTAACATCTAACTTTAGGGAATTACTGGACACCCATTATGGGTTTGATATTTTCAACTCTAAAAATGGCAGGGTTGAGTATCTGGAACCCGATTTACTCCCGTTTGATTGAAAAGCAGAATTTATCAATCTAAACCATTCCATTTTTATTCCTATTTTTGCAGCACTAAAACTAAAACTTATGCACGCCTATATTTTTCCTGGTCAAGGGTCTCAGTTTACAGGAATGGGATTGGATCTTTATGAAAAATCGTCTCTAGCTCAAGAACTGTTTGAACAAGCCAATGCCATTTTGGGTTTTTCCATTACCGACATCATGTTTGAAGGTACTGCCGAAGACTTAAAGCAAACCAAAGTTACCCAACCCGCCATTTTTTTACATTCTGTGGTTTTGGCCAAAGTTTTGGGTAACAGCTTTAAACCTGATATGGTTGCCGGACACTCTTTAGGTGAATTTTCGGCTCTGGTTGCCAACGGTACCTTGAACTTTGAAGATGGCCTGAAACTGGTTTCGCAACGTGCGCTTGCCATGCAAAAGGCCTGCGAGTTAGTCCCCAGTACGATGGCTGCTGTTTTAGGCTTGGAAGATGCTGTAGTTGAAAAAATATGTGCAAGTGTTGATGGCGTAGTGGTTCCTGCCAACTATAATTGCCCTGGTCAATTGGTTATTTCGGGCGAAGTCAATGCTATTAACATTGCTTGCGAAGAACTGAAAGCCGCAGGTGCTAGACGTGCTTTGGTATTACCTGTTGGCGGTGCTTTCCATTCGCCACTTATGGAACCTGCCAGAGAGGAATTGGCTGCTGCTATTGAAAATACAACCTTCAATACCCCTATTTGTCCAATTTATCAGAATGTGTTACCTCTTGCTATAACCAATCCTCTTGAAGTGAAGAAGAATCTCATCTCACAATTAACAGCTCCTGTTCGCTGGACACAGTCTGTTCAACAAATGATTTCTGATGGCGCCACCCTGTTTACTGAAGTTGGCCCAGGTAATGTTCTTCAAGGCTTGGTTAAAAAAATAAATAAAGATACTGAAACGGCTTCTGCCACTATTGAAACTGCTTAAAATGAATAGAAGCCTTTTTATTTCTTTACTCATAATCTTTAATATTGTTATTGATAGAGTCTCAAAACTTTTTGTTGAAGCGAAAATGAATCTTGGTCAGGAAATTGAACTTATTGGCCATAAATTCATCTTGAAATACGTTAAAAATGAAGGTGCATTCCTAGGGATGGGAAGCGATCTAAATCCTACGTTGCGCATTCTCTTGTTATTGGTTTTACCCATAGCAGTCCTGGCCTATGTTACGTATTACATCCTTAAAAACAAGGACATGGACAAGTTGAGCCTGATTGCTTTTTGTTGCATTATAGGCGGTGGTATTGCCAATGTTTTTGACAGGTTAGCTTATGGAGAAGTCACCGATTTTTTCTTTATTGATTTAGGAGGTGTTTTTAGAACCGGTATTTTTAACGTAGCCGATATGTCCGTTACTTTTGGATTGCTGGCCTTGATTTTATCCAATTTCCTAAAGAAAAAACCTATTTCCAATCAAGCATAAAGGTTGCAGTCCTTGCAAGATTTTATTTCGCCGTAATAGGTTTCTCGGTATTTATGTACCGTACGAAGTGGTAAAAACCAGAAATATTTCTTGATGTAAGTCACATCGGTTTGAAGTTCTCCCATTTCAGGAGTAAAACGTTTTTCAGTCTTAGTCTGTCTTTTAATTTTTATCAGTTTCATTATAAATCTGTTCTACATTGAAGGGTCAAAACAACAAAAACCTCATGAAACTTTCAAAAAATAGATGTTAAATCATTGTTATACAATAAGTTAATTTTAAAATTACAAATTTGAACCTTAATTTATTAACAGATTGACAGGAACTATTGAAGATAATTAAAGAATTCTTACCTGATTTTTTATAAAAAACCAAGAAAGCCACTTAAAAAGCGGCTTTCTAAAGGAACTTAATGGAGTATTAGCTAGTGTTCGTCTTCTAAAAACCCTGTTCTTTTATAACCCACCAATTGATAGGTAGTTGTTGGGTCATCTGAAAATACAGCTTCAAAATAAATACTATCAGATGTATTCCCTCCGCTTGTGGTTGCACCATCTTTTACAATAATCCCGTTGGAAATGTCCACATCAACTTCGTAGTCATCAACATTACTGTACAATCCCGTTCCAGAAAATGTCAAATTACTTGTGTTTACGGGACATTTTACTTTAAACCACCAAGTATTTTGGTTGTCGTCTATCCATATCTCCGTTCCATCATTAGCCGCTGTATTGTAGGTGGTAATCTTAGTATAGCCAAGATTGTATACATCTACCCC
>JAGQZG010000197.1 GCA_020435705.1 Mangrovimonas sp. | reverse complement strand
GGACCATTTCATTACCCGTGAAATTTCCATAGGAGATTATGTACTTTCCGGAGGCGAATTGGGAGCAGCCATTTTATGTGATGCCGTTATACGGTTGATTCCTGGTGTTTTAGGAAATGAAACGTCAGCCCTCACCGACTCTTTTCAGGATAATCTTTTGGCTCCACCTATTTACACAAGACCTAGAGACTACAAAGGTTGGGAAGTCCCGGAAATACTTTTTAGTGGCAATTTCCCGAAAATTGAAAAATGGCGTGAAGAACAAGCCTTAAAAAGAACTCAGGAACGTCGACCTGACTTGCTGAAAGACTGACACTTAGACACCTTGAACCCATTAGTATTGCAAATCAAAAAATTATCAATTATTAATTGTTAATTATCAATTATTGACTATTTTTGCATCCACTTTCGGATTAACCTCTGGCGAGAATCGTGAACGTTGGTTTGGAAAAACTATAAAATCAATAACAAAGATGGAATCTTTAGTAAAATTTGTTCAAGACGAATTTGTAACAAGAAAAGAATTTCCGGAATTCTCAGCCGGAGACACAATCACTGTTTTCTATGAAATTAGAGAAGGTGATAAAGTAAGAACACAGTTCTTTAGAGGTGTAGTTATCCAAAAAAGAGGGACTGGAGCAACCGAAACTTTCACTATCAGAAAAATGTCTGGTACTATAGGAGTAGAAAGAATTTTCCCAGTAAACATGCCAGCGCTTCAAAAAATTGAAGTCAATAAGAGAGGTAAAGTACGTAAATCACGTATCTTCTACTTCCGTGGTCTTACTGGTAAAAAAGCTCGTATTAAAGAACAGATGCGTTAATAACCAGTTAATAACGTTCAAAAGCCCTGAAAAATCAGGGCTTTTTTTATCAACAATTGTTAATATCTTAAGTTCATAACAAGTTGATATTTAGACCCTTAAAAGATTTGCTTTTTTCAATTCTTGTTGTAAATTAGTCAAACAATCAAACAACAATTCTAGGGTTGGTTTTTAGAAATAAAATTTATGTTGGATTGTAGATAAAGTAACGTTCTTTATAAAAGATTGTTTTTTAAGATTCTAAGATGCCACGTGTATGCGTGGAAAATTGAGGAATCGGAAACTTAAATAAATGGTGAATGTATTCGTATAGGCACAAATTGTTTGAGTGGAAAGTTCCGAAAAAGAGTGAGAGCGAAAGTAAAACTCTTAATAGGAGCAATGTTTTGAAAGTCTGGACGTGAAAGCGAAAAGTTCTGGACAAACATCAAGAAAAGCAATCTAACAGAAACATTTTGGTAACAAGTCAATACATTTTGAAAGTTACAATACAAAATGTTTCATTTTGAAATAGTGAATCTTGAATCGGTTAAAGTAAGTTCGCGAAAGCGATACGAAACAGGTTTAATTACCGACGGTCACGGGAAGCTATTTCGAAGAAAGCCATATCAAAGTAGATTAAGTTCTATAGTGATATGGCTTTTGTTTTTTATAGCCCAAAAAAATCCTTTTGTGACCAATGTTTCCTGTAAAAGTGGTATATTTTTTTATATTTGCTCGATTTAAAAAAGTTCTTAACTAAACATATACAGAAAGTAAGATAATGACGAATTCTTCTACTATTTCCTATACAATTACCGATGAAGCTCCAGCACTGGCAACACAATCTTGGTTACCCATTGTTCAGGCCTTTTCAAAAAGTGCAAACATTAATATAGAAACCAAAGACATTTCTCTTGCTGCTAGGATTTTGGCCAATTTTCCCGATTACCTCACAGATGAGCAAAAACGTGAAGATGCACTTGCTTTTCTAGGTGAATTAGCTACAAAACCTGAAGCTAACATTGTAAAATTACCAAATATCAGTGCCTCCATTCCGCAACTAAAAGCTGCATTAGCAGAATTACAGTCCAAAGGTTTTAAGGTGCCTAGTTATCCTGAAGAATTTAATACTGAAGAAGAAAAAACCTTACAAAAACGGTTTGCAAAAGTATTGGGCAGTGCCGTAAATCCTGTGCTTCGCGAAGGGAATTCAGATAGAAGAGCACCAAAACCAGTTAAGGAATATGCCAAAAAACACCCACATTCCATGGGAAAATGGACAGCCGATTCCAAGTCACATGTAGCAACCATGTCCAGTGGAGATTTTGCGCACAATGAAAAGTCTATTACCCTACCGGAAGCAACAACCGTAAGTATTGTATATAAAGATAAAAATGGCAACAGTACAATCCTTAAAGAAGGATTGGCGCTTCAAAAAGGTGAGATTTTTGATGCCACGTTCTTGAGCAAGAAGGCGTTGTTGGAGTTTTTAAAACATGAAATAAAAGATGCCAAAGACCTAGGGGTTCTGTTTTCATTACACATGAAAGCGACTATGATGAAGGTATCAGATCCAATAATCTTTGGTCATGCTGTGAAAACTTATTTTGCAGATGTCTTTAAAACCTATGGAAAAGAAATTGAACAAGTTGGCGCAAATCCCAACAATGGATTGGGTAATATTCTAACTGAAATTAAGGAACTGCCTTCGGAGAAAAAAAATGAAATTGAAGCAGCTATTTACAGAACCATAGAAAATGGTCCTGATCTAGCTATGGTAAATTCAGAAAAAGGCATTACCAACCTTCATGTTCCCAGTGATGTTATCATTGATGCTTCCATGCCAGCCATGATTAGAAATTCTGGCCAGATGTGGAATAAAAATGGAAAATCGCAAGACACCAAAGCGGTGATTCCGGATAGTAGTTATGCTGGTATTTACCAAGCAACCATAGATTTCTGTAAAGAACATGGAGCCTTTGACCCTCGCACCATGGGATCTGTTTCCAACGTTGGTTTAATGGCTCAAAAAGCTGAAGAATACGGATCCCATGATAAAACTTTCGAAATTGCAGCAGATGGTATTGTTCAAGTAATAGATGCCAACAACAATATTTTAATTGAAGACAATGTAGAAGCCGGTGATATTTGGAGAGGTTGTCAAACCAAAGATCTACCTGTTCAAGATTGGGTAAAATTGGCCGTTAACCGCGCTAGAGCGACAGGCACACCCGCTGTATTTTGGTTAGACAAAAACAGAGCACACGATGCCGAGTTAATTAAAAAAGTGAACTTATATTTACCAGAACACGATACTAGCGGTTTAGAGATTTTAATCCTTTCCCCTATTGAAGCGACTAAATTTTCTTTAGAACGCATCAAAGATGGGCTAGATACAATCTCAGTTACCGGAAATGTGTTGAGAGATTACAATACTGACTTATTCCCAATTTTGGAAGTTGGAACTTCTGCTAAAATGCTTTCTATAGTACCCCTCATGAATGGTGGTGGTTTGTTTGAAACCGGTGCTGGAGGTTCTGCTCCAAAGCATGTAGAACAGTTTGTGGAGGAAGATCATTTACGTTGGGATTCCTTGGGAGAGTTCTTGGCTCTTACCGTTTCATTGGAACAAGCTGCCGAATTCAGCCATAACAAAAAAGCCAAAGTATTGGCAGATGCGCTGGATGAAGCCACTATCAAATTATTGGACAATGACAAGTCTCCAAAACGTGGAGTCAATGAACCCGATAATAGAAGCAGTCATTTTTACATGGCTCTATATTGGGCCGAAGCACTGGCTAATCAAAGTGAGGATGAAGAAATGAAAGCCAAGTTTGCACCTATAGCAAAAGCTCTTAAAGAGCATGAATCTCAAATTGAAAAGGAATTGCTAAGTGTTCAAGGGGAACCCGTTGATATGGACGGATATTATTTACCAGACATAGAAAAGGTTGCTAGAGCCATGAGGCCAAGTAAAACTTTTAACGCTATCATAAACTCGATTTAATCACAACAAAAAGCTCCCAACAAGGAGCTTTTTTTCTACCTTTGAGTATGAGCTTTAGAAAAATCACAGAAGAGGATTCCAATTATAATCACTTGGAAAGAATGTCCATTTCAGAATTGCTTAACAACATTAATTCTGAAGATAAAACAGTTCCTTTTGCTATAGAAAAAGCCATACCGCAGATAGAAAAACTCGTTGAACAGGTCGTTGCTAAACTGAAACATGGCGGTCGGTTATTTTACATTGGCGCAGGTACCAGTGGAAGATTGGGAATTGTAGATGCCAGTGAATGTCCTCCAACCTTTGGTGTTTCCCATGATTTAGTGATTGGTCTCATTGCAGGTGGCGATTCTGCAATTAGAAAAGCAGTGGAATTTGCTGAAGATTCTACAGCACAAGCTTGGAAAGACCTTTCAGACTATGCCATTTCAAACAAAGATATTGTCATTGGAATAGCTGCATCCGGCACCACGCCCTATGTTATTGGAGGCCTTCAGAAATGCAATGAAAATGGTATTGCAACAGGCTGTATTACCTGCAATCAGAACAGTCCCTTATCTTTAACTGCTCAATTCCCTGTTGAAGTAGTTGTGGGGCCTGAATTTGTTACGGGAAGCTCTAGAATGAAAGCCGGAACTGCTCAAAAATTAGTGCTTAATATGGTAACGACAGC
>JAGQZG010000196.1 GCA_020435705.1 Mangrovimonas sp. | reverse complement strand
AGTAAATGGCATTTACGTATTCTTTGTAAATCAAATTATTGCTCACACTATCATTAAGCACAAAGTCACCAGTATCCAAATCTTCAAACTCCAAAGCATAGTCTATATCCTGAGTTCTGAAATTTCCTCTATAACCAATTTCAAATTGGCTATTTTCAGAAAAAGGATGAACGTAATCCGTTTGCAATAAAATCCTGTCTTGATCTTCTAAGGTTGCAACCCGCTCATCAATAGCATCTTCTATATAGGAATACTCATTTTCTGTACTGTTTTCATACTGAAAGTCGAAGGTTAATTTATGCTGACTATTGTTGTTGAACTGCTTGTCAAAATTAACATTGTACTGAATATTCTTATCATCTTCTTCTTCATTTTCCAATCGGGTGTAATTACTGGTAAGGTTTCCCAAATTATCTCTTAAGAAGATATTGTTAGTAGTCAAATCATCGTCCTTACTGTTGCTGTAAACCATAGAGGTAGTAAGTGAAGCCGAATCGGTGATGTACCATTCCAATCCAGTATTGGTAGTTAACCCTTTTTGAGACCTGTCAAAATCTCGGTATTCATCTACAAACGTATTGGGATCATCACCATTGAAATACTCGGTTTCAGTAGTTGATTCACCAGGAGCTTCTCTATAATTTAAGGAAGTAGTATTAAAGAAGTTAAAATCACCTGTTCTATAATTTATATTACCGGAAATACCAGCTTGTAACGGATGGCCTATATTGGCATTGATTGCACCATTCAAACCTTGAAGTTTGCTTCTTCTTAGGATAATGTTTATAATACCAGCTGTTCCTTCGGCATCATATCTGGCAGAAGGAGATGTAATAATTTCTACACGTTCAATGGTTTCGGCAGGTAGTTGGCGCAATGCTTCAGTAGAATTAAGGCCTACCAAACCAGAAGGTTTACCGTTAATAAAGATGGTTACGTTTTCATTGCCTCTTAAAGCCACATTCCCTTCAACATCAACAGAAACGGATGGAACATTGTCCAGGACGTCACTTACGGTACCGCCACTAACCGTTAAATCTTTGCCCACATTATAGATTTTTTTATCCAGATGTAGTTCAACTGTCGTGCGCTCGGCAATAATTTCCACTTCCTGAAGCGCCTCTACATCGGCCAAAAGACTAATGACCCCCAAATCGGTATCGGTTTTCACCGTTTTGTTGTTCAGGAATTGTTTCTTGAAGGAAATAAATTCAAAACTGAAATTGTAAGTACCTGCCTGAACAGGGACGCTAAACTTTCCTTCGGCATCCGTAATGCCACCGGTAACCACCGAATTGTCGGATGGATTATAGATAGCAACAGTAGCATATTCAAGGGGTTGGCCGGTTTCGGAATCCTTGATTACACCAGTTACTTTTACCTGTTGAGAAAAGGAAAATGAGAAAAACAGAAAAAACAAAAGCAGAGCAAAATACTTGTTCATGAGAGTGGGTTAGCGTTAAAAATGCAAAGGTAGACTCTGGTGTAATCGATTGCGGTTAAAGGATTGTTAAATATGAGATTTTAACGGTTAAAATTTTATTCAGAAATAGACCCATTATAAATTATGCTATCAGTTAAAAATAATGGCTTTTTCGTTTAAACTTTTTTTCAAGCGATTAGTCAGAATAATAAACTTTAGCCATGGCTGAAATTAGAAATATTCGAACTTTTATGAGAGTTTCCCATCGGTATTTGGGTTACTTTTTGGCTGGTATAATGACTTTTTATGCTATTAGTGGTGTTTTATTGATTTACAGGGACACCGATTTTTTGAAAACCCAAAAAACAGTTGTCAAAACTGTAGACAAAAACTTAACGAGCACAGAGCTGGAGAACACTCTGAAGATTAACAAATTAAAAGTACAAGGGAAAAAAGGAGCTATTCTGTATTTTAACAGAAAAGGGGAGTACAATGCTGTAACGGGAGACGTTACTTATCGCACCAAGGAACTTCCTTATATTTTGGAGAAAATGGTTCAGCTTCACAAATCAAAATCAGGGAACAGCTTGTCACCATTAAACACCTTTTTTGGAGCTTCCTTACTGTTTTTTGTGATTTCCAGCTTTTGGATGTTCAATGTCAAATGTAAAGCGTTCAAGAGAGGTATGTGGGTTGCGGCAATTGGCTTGGTCTTGGCCTTTCTTTTGATTTTTTTGTACTAAAAGACTTAAAGAATCTCCAGTATTTTTTCTACAGGTCTTCCAATAACTGCTTTATCTCCATTAACAACAATGGGACGTTCAATCAATTTAGGATTTTTGACCATGAGTTTGATAAGGGCTTTGCCGTGTATTTTTTTGTCTTTATACTTTTGTTTCCAAAGCTCTTCCTTGGTTCTTATCAAATCTAAAGGTTTGATGCCCAAAAATGAAATAATTTCTGATAGCTCTTCTTCCGTTGGAACGTCTTCAAGGTAATGTACAATCTCAAATTCTTTCCCGGATTCCTCCAGTAGTTTCAATCCCGCTCTTGAAGTGCTACATCTGTTATTGTGGTATATTTTTATCATTACAATTCGTTCTTTTCATCTTTTTGCCCCATCATCATCAAATAGGCTTTTAGGAATGGTGTAATATCTCCATCCATTACGGCGTCAACATTACCGGTTTCGTGGCCAGTTCTTACGTCTTTCACCAATTTGTATGGGTGCATCACGTAGTTTCTAATTTGGCTGCCCCATTCAATTTTCATTTTTTCACCTTCTATTTCATCACGGGCTTCCTGTTGTTTTTTCAATTCAATTTCATACAACTGAGATCGTAACATTTGCATGGCTCTCTCACGGTTATCATGCTGAGAACGTGTTTCGGAACAGGAAATCTGGATACCAGTAGGTTTATGTACTAATTGGACTTTGGTCTCCACCTTGTTTACATTTTGTCCGCCTGCACCACTGGAACGTGCCGTGGTAATTTCAATATCGGCGGGATTGATTTCAATCTCAATCGTGTCATCTACCAAAGGATAGACATAAACAGAAGCAAAGCTGGTATGGCGCTTAGCATTGCTGTCAAAAGGGGAGATGCGTACCAAACGGTGAACACCGTTTTCACCTTTTAGCCAACCAAAAGCGAATTCGCCTTCAATTTCTATGGTCACGGTTTTGATGCCCGCAACGTCTCCTTCCTGATAGTTCAATTCTTTAATCTTGTAGCCATTCTTTTCGGCATACATCATGTACATTCTGAAAAGCATGCTGGCCCAATCACAACTTTCGGTACCTCCAGCGCCAGCCGTAATTTGTAATACGGCACTAAGACTATCACCTTCATCGGAAAGCATGTTTCTAAACTCCAAGTCTTCAAGAAACTCCGAAGTAGTTTCGTATTGGGTTTCCACATCATTGACAGAGGCCTCACCTTCTTTATAGAATTCGAACAGAACTTCCAATTCTTCCACCATGCTTTTGGCAGCTTTATAGTCTTCTACCCATTTTTTCTTGCTTCGGAGTGATTTCATTAGGGCTTCAGCAGCTTGTGAATCGTTCCAGAAATTGGGGTCAAAGGTTTTTTCTTCTTCGTTTTGGATTTCGATGGTTTTAGCATCTATGTCAAAGATATTGCCTTAGCACAGACACACGCTGGTTAAGGTCTTTGATATTATCGGAGGTAATCATTTAATTTAAATTTGGTTCAAAATTAGTATTTAATTTATGAGATAAAATAAAAAGATACTATAAATTTATACTTGATTTTTTTACATGCTATGATTATAGATTTAAGAAGCGATACGGTAACCAAGCCCACTAAAGGCATGCTGGAGGCCATGATGCTAGCCCGTGTTGGGGACGATGTTTACAAAGAAGACCCGACAGTAGTTGCGCTGGAAGAACGACTGGCAAGTATGTTTGGCAAGCCAAAAGCCTTGTTTTTCCCTACAGGAACCATGGCTAACCAAACGGCCATTAAATTGCATACCCAACCAGGTGATCAAGTGATTTGTGATTCCAATGCACATATTTATCATTATGAAGGAGGTGGCGCTTCTTTTAATAGTGGTGTGTCCTGTAAATTGGTGAATGGTGAACGAGGAATGTTCACGGCTGAGCAAGTGGATGCAGCCATCAATCCACCGGATTTTTACCACAGCCCAAGAACGGCTTTGGTTGAAATAGAAAACACAGCCAATAGAGGTGGAGGTTCCTGTTGGGATTTTGAAGCGTTGAAAAAAATCAGGAAAGTTTGTGATGCCCATGACTTGGGCTATCATTTAGATGGTGCCCGTATTTGGAACGCTTTGGTGGCCAAGCCTTACACCGCAAAGGATTACGGTTCTGTGTTTGATACCATTTCCGTTTGTTTGAGTAAAGGATTAGGTTGTCCAGTGGGCTCAGTCTTGATAGGAGATGAAGTTATTATGCAGAATGCCCTAAGAATACGCAAGATTCTTGGTGGTGGCATGAGACAAGTGGGCTACCTCGCTGCGGCTGGTTTGTACGCTTTAGACCATCATATTGATAGGTTGGCGGACGATCATTTACGAG
>JAGQZG010000195.1 GCA_020435705.1 Mangrovimonas sp. | reverse complement strand
GCCTTCTTTACCTACTTTTCCGAATGCTTTGGCAATCAAATCACCAATAGTATCATCATTGTTGGCCGAAATAGAAGCCACTTGCTTAATTTTTTCAGAAGAATTGCCTACTTGTTTGGCTTGTTTCTCCAGTTCCTTGGTCACGGCTTCAACAGCCTTGTCTATACCGCGTTTTAAATCCATAGGATTGGCACCGGCCGCTACGTTTTTCAATCCTTCTTTAACGATGGCTTGAGCCAAAACGGTTGCAGTGGTGGTTCCGTCACCAGCCAAATCGTTGGTTTTGCTAGCTACTTCTTTTACCATTTGCGCGCCCATGTTCTCAAGAGCATCTTCAAGCTCAATTTCTTTAGCTACAGACACCCCATCTTTAGTGACTTGAGGTGCGCCAAAACTTTTGGAAATAATAACATTTCTACCTTTAGGGCCAAGGGTTACTTTTACTGCATTTGCCAAGGCATCAACGCCACGTTTTAAACCGTCACGGGCGTCTACGTCAAATTTTATATCTTTTGCCATAATTCTTTATTTATTTTTAGTTTGGTTATTAAACAATTGCCAGAATATCACTTTCACGCATGATAAGGTAATCTTTGCCTTCCAGCTTAAGTTCTGTGCCCGAATATTTTCCATAGAGAACAGTATCTCCAACCTTTACGGTCATGGGCTCGTCCTTTTTACCGTTGCCTACGGCAACAACTTTACCTTGTTGGGGTTTTTCCTTTGCGTTATCAGGGATAATAATTCCAGAAGCAGTCTTGGTTTCTGCTTCAACAGGTTCCACAAGAACTCTGTCTGCTAATGGTTTAATGTTTAAGGCCATATTGTATGTTTTTAGTTATTAATATATATCAGGTTGGACTATTTCGAAAAGTATGCCAGTTTAAAAGGACTGACAAAGTTTCAGAAACAAAAAATGCCAACGTACAAGTTGGCATTCATTATCGTAAAGTTTTTTGCTTAGTTTACACTATCGGTAGCAGTTGCAGCATTATTGGTAGGTGCTGGTGTGCTAGGTGCTGTAGTGGTTTGTGCAGGAACTTCAGAAGGATCTAAAGCCTTGGAATCTACACTACTGTTACCAGAACTTATAGTTAAGTTGGATAACAGGATTAGAACCAATAACAGGCCAGCCAGTGTCCAGGTACTCTTGTCTAAAAAGTCAGTTGTTTTTTGAACACCACCTAATTGTTGGGTTCCGCTTCCTCCAAATGAAGAAGAAAGTCCGCCACCTTTAGGATTCTGCACCATGATAACCACCACTAAAAGGAAGGCTACAATAACTATCAGTACTAAAAAGATTGTAAATGTACTCATCTCAAATTTATTTTATTCTTCTTGTAATTTTTTTACCGCTTTAATTTGGTCTGCAAAGAAACCACTTTTTTCTGGATATTTCAAACTTAAAATTTTATAAGATTGAATCGCTTTTTCATAGTTTTTTTGTTCTACGTAAATTCTTGCCAAAGTCTCTGTCATCAAGGCTTCCGGCTGAATCATGCGTTCTTTTGCCAGGTTTCCTTTGGAGGAAATTTCTTTTTCTGGGGAAATTTTGGGTTTGTTGGAAATGAACTTGTCTATGAGTTCAAATCTTTTGATGCGGGTAGTTTCTTCTTCTGAAACAGCTTTTTTCTCAACGTCCTGTTCGTCTGATCGATCAATAGGTTTAAACCTGGTTAACTTGAGCCATTCATTAAACGAATGGCTTTCCGTTTTATCAAATTCCAGTGGCTTGCCTAGGTTCAGGATCTCTGCGGCCGCACTTTCCTGTACTTCTTTGATTTCTTCGGAAATGGTTTCGTTATCAATCTCAGTAATCTGTGGCGTGTTAACTTTGGCTTGGAACAA
Source organism: Mangrovimonas sp. (assembly GCA_020435705.1). Classification (GTDB taxonomy): domain Bacteria; phylum Bacteroidota; class Bacteroidia; order Flavobacteriales; family Flavobacteriaceae; genus HKST-UBA85. The sequence goes on along the minus strand of JAGQZG010000195.1, from coordinate 2,660 downwards.
GTCTGGATCCAGAACATCAATGGTCTCCCGTATTTGTTTTCTGAGACTGTCATCCAGTTGAATGCTTTTAGAAACCGAAACATCTTCAGCATCAACTTCAATGGCCTTTAAATTTTGAAGATTGTGTTTGATATTTTGCGAAATCTCATTCTGAAGAAACGCTTCCGAAGTAATGAAATCGAACAGAATGCTTCTATCAGTGGTATAGGCAGCCGTTGTTTTTAATTCTTGATTGTATTTGTAACTGTCTTGGTTTTTCAAGCCTTTAAGGTAAACCGCACGAGCCGATTGAAAATACGGGTATTCCTCCAGCACAGATTTTAAGGAAGCTGTTTGTTCTTTGTTAACCGTTTCCGGATGTTGTAAAATGTATGTCAGTTCGTTTTGGTTCAAAGCTACCATTTTGCCAATGAGGCGTTAAAAATATCTTGGGTAATACGTTCAAAAATTTCGGCTAAAGCTGCATCCTTTTGGGCGCCAACCAACTGAGCGCTCGCTGGATAATCATAATAAAATGAGAAGGGCTGTTCAAAGTTATCTTCCTCTTTAAGCTTATTGTAAAACCGCACATTAACTCTCATGGTTAATCGGTTTTGGGCGGCGGTATTATTGGCGGTAGCTGTGGTTGGTGAAATACGGTAATCGGTAATTTCACCTTCATACACTAAGTCGCCATTTGAGTTAACAATGCTTAGGTTGGTTTGGTTTGTAATTAGGTCTTGAAGGGCTATAGTGAAATCCCTATCCAAGCCAGGTTCAACCAGTAGGGCATTGTTCTGAAAATAATTGACTTGGAAAGTCTTGGCATCTCCTGTATCAGCACCTGTAAAAGAATAAACCCCGCAGTTGGTAATAAGGAAGGCACTTGCTATGAGTAAAAGAAATTTCTTCATTGAATTACAAATCGTATTGTTTAATTTTTCTATACAGGGTTCGCTCGCTAATACCCAATTCTTCGGCAGCTTGCTTGCGTTTGCCATGATGGCGTTCCAAGGATTTTTTAATCAATTCCAATTCCTTGTCTTGAAGTGATAGGGTTTCTTCTTCTTCCACTTCTTCAGCATAATGGTATTTATCTTGAACAGGCTCATGACTGGGCACGGGTTGTTGAGGTAGTGGAAGCACTTCTAAATTTTCCATGGCTTCTTCGTAATCTTCTTCTTCAGTGCCATAAATTTTTTGAATCAACCCCTCGTTTTTCTTCTGAACATCTTGCGCATTGCCATTTTTCATCAACTCCAAAGTGAGCTTTTTCAGGTCGTTCAAATCACTTTTCATATCAAAAAGCACCTTGTACAAAATCTCGCGCTCACTACTGAAATCGGTATCGGATTTTGTATGGTTTACAACTGCGGGCAAATTGCTCCCCGAAGTAGGTAAATAGCCTTGCAAGGTAGCGCCGGTTATGGTTCTATTCTGTTCTAGAACGGAAATTTGCTCGGCTACATTGCGTAACTGCCTAATATTTCCGCCCCAACGGTAGCGGAGCAGTAAATTTACAGCATTGTCATCCAAACGGATGGCGGGCATTTTATATTTTAAGGCGAAATCACTGGCAAATTTTCGGAATAACAAATGGATGTCGTCTTTTCTATCTCTTAAAGGCGGCAAATGAATTTCTACGGTGCTTAAACGATAGTACAAGTCTTCACGGAATTTCTCCTTTTTAATGGCTTCAAACATATCTACATTGGTAGCCGCCACAATACGTACATTGGTTTTTTGCACCTTGCTGGAACCTACTTTCATGAATTCGCCATTTTCCAGAACACGCAACAGTCGCACTTGTGTAGGCAATGGCAATTCACCTACTTCATCCAAAAAAATAGTACCGCCATCGGCTTCTTCAAAGTAACCGCTGCGGGTTTGGGTTGCGCCGGTAAAGGCACCTTTTTCGTGGCCAAATAATTCACTGTCAATGGTGCCTTCCGGAATAGCACCACAGTTTACGGCAATGTACTTGCCATGCTTTCTATGGGAAAGCGAGTGTATGATTTTAGGAATACTCTCTTTACCAACGCCGCTTTCTCCTGTTACCAACACCGAAATATCAGTGGGTGCTACTTGGATGGCTTTTTCAATGGCGCGATTGAGCTTGGCATCGTTGCCTATAATCTCAAAACGTTGTTTTATTGCTTGAACGGATTCCATATTTTTAGATTAAAGATACAAGACCGTAAGGTCATGAAACTAGAATTTTCACTCAAAGTCTTGTTTCTATATATCTTGGTTCTGTCTTCTTAATTTTTACTGTTAACTGAATATCCAATCGCTTCTCCAATTAAGGTAGCGCTGGTGCATTCGGTTATTTTTACATTTACAAAATCGCCTACTTTAAAGTTCCCTTTAGGGAAAACGACTGTGGTGTTCTGGCTGTTTCTGCCGGACCAATGCTCGTTGGACTTTTTGGATTCTTTTTCTATGAGTACTTCCACCGTTTTGCCTACTTGCTGTTGCGTTCTATATAAACTGTGCTTTTGTTGTAGGTTGATAATTTCCTGTAAGCGGCGTTTTTTGGTTTCCTCAGGAACATCATCTTCCATTTTGCGTTCGGCCAAGGTTCCCGGTCTTTCGGAATAGGCAAACATGAATCCGAAGTCATATTTTACATATTCCATCAGGCTCAAGGTGTCTTGGTGGTCTTGTTCTGTTTCGGTAGG
>JAGQZG010000194.1 GCA_020435705.1 Mangrovimonas sp. | reverse complement strand
GATTGCCAATAGGATGCTCTCCCATAAGATAGGTTAGGTTCCCTACAATCTGTTGCGGCGCAACGCCATTCAGCATAGCTTTCTCCTTATCGGCTTCCAGCTTATACTCTATTTGGGGCGCTTCCACCATCCAGTCAATATCCACTACATCAGCCGTATTTTTAAGAATATCTTCCACTTGTTTGGCCACTTTAATCTGTTGATCATAGTCTGGGCCATACACTTCGGCCACAATAGTAGATAGCACCGGTGGTCCAGGTGGCACCTCAACAATTTTAATATTGGCGTTATATCTTGCGGCAATTTTTTGAATTTCAGGCCTGATTCTCTTGGCAATATCATGGCTTTGAGCCTCTCTATCGGCCTTATGCAAAAGGTTCACCTGAATATCAGCCGTATTGCTTGCGCCTCTTAAATCATAATGGCGCACCAATCCGTTGAATGTGATAGGTGCCGAAGAACCCACGTAGCTTTGGTAATTCACTACTTCAGGAACCGATTTCAAATACTGCGCAACATCCTGAGCCACCGCAGCGGTACGCTCTAAGGTCGTTCCCTCAGGCATGTCAATTACTACTTGTACTTCATTTTTATTATCAAACGGAAGCATTTTTACCGCTACCCATTTAGTAAAGAATGCTATCATGGAAATAACCAAAAGCACCACTGTAATGCCCAGCATAGACCAACGCTTGGATTTGCTATCCAATAACGGCTGCTCAATCTTTTTATATATTTTATAAATCTTACTGGTTTCCAAACCTTGTTCCTCCTTATGCTCTTCGCTACCTTTTACGCGTAGCAAGTGATACCCTAAATACGGCGTAACGGTTAGCGCCACAAACAAAGACAACATCATGGCAATAGAAGCTCCTATGGGCATTGGGCTCATGTAAGGCCCCATCATTCCTGACACAAAGGCCATTGGCAAGATTGCAGCAATTACCGTAAATGTGGCCAGAATGGTTGGATTCCCTACTTCGTTAATGGCATAGATAGCCGCTTGCTTGAACGGCAATCGTTTCATGTGGAAATGCCGGTGCATATTTTCGGCAATAATAATACTATCGTCTACCACGATACCAACCACAAATACCAAAGCAAATAAGGTAATCCTGTTTAATGTGTAGCCCAAGACGTAATAGCTAAAAAGCGTTAACGCAAAAGTTAATGGCACTGAAAAGAAAACGACCAGTCCGCCTCGCCAACCCATGGCCAACATGACCAAAACGGTAACGGCCAAAATAGCCACCCCCAGTGCATCAACAATTCCGATACTTTGTGTGATGCCGTTTCTCCATAGTTTCTCGTCACTTCAACATGTACACCATCAGGAATTAAAGTTTTTTTCAAATCATCAATTTGATCAATGATTTTCTCTGAAATCTTCATGGCGTCGGCACCTTTTACCTTGGAAACCGAAATGGTGACTGCGGGATATTCCGATTTGAAATTTTGCCCTTCTGTAGTCCCGTTTCCATAACCAAAACTAACGTAATTGGCTGGCGATTCCGGACCATCTTCAACGGTAGCTACTTGTTTTAGATAGACAGGCATGTTTTGGGAAGTCCCTACTACCAAATTCTTGACATCGTCCGAAGTACTTAAAAATTTCCCTGTGGTTAACAAATATTCGGTATCGTTGGAGTTGAATTTTCCTGATTGTGAACTTCCGTTATTGGCCTGGATCATTTGCATAATGCTTAAGGGATCTACTTGAAGTTCGGCCATTTTCCCTTTATCCAGAACTACTTTCAATTGACGGTTTCTACCACCAATAACTTTGGTAATGGACACATCTTTAATTTTTTTGATATCTGTGGCCAATTCTTCCCCAACTTGACGCAGGTCATAATCGTTATAAGAATCACTCCAAAGAGTTACTCCCAGCATAGGTACGTCATCAATTGACCGTGTTTTAACCATGGGCTCATAAATACCGCTTCCGGCAAACATGTCTTTATGTTTCATGAGCTCGTCGTAGAGTTTCACATAAGACCGTTCGGTATCTTCCCCTACATAAAACTGGACAATGATCATAGCTTGCCCATTCATGGCCATAGAATGCAAATGCTCTACCCCTTTAATATTGGAAATAATTTTTTCCAATGGTTTCACTACTCTGCTTTCTACTTCTTTTGGAGAAGCACCTGGATATCCCACCATGACGTCGGCCATGGGCACAATAATTTGTGGTTCTTCTTCCCTTGGTATCAATGTAGAACTGTATACACCAATAATCATCAAGGCTATCATCAACAAAATGGTAAGCTTTGAATTGATGAAAAAATTGGCTATTTGTCCTGCGAATCCTTTTTCCATAATTGTCTATTTAATCTCCTCTTCGGACTTATTGAATAGTTATTTTTGCTCCATTATACAGCTTGCCTTCAGCAGAAACTATATAGGTTTCATCGGCTTTCAATCCCGATAGAACTTCTACTTCACTACCAAAAATTTGTCCTAAACGCAACCAACGCAACAACGCTGTATTATTTTCTCCTACAACATAAACTCCCATGAGCTGCCCGTTTTCAACTATCGCAGTGGTAGGAATTAAAACCACTTGGTGTTTGGCCTGCTTTTCCACTGGAAATTTAACGGTCACATACATTCCTGATAAAATAGCTATATCTGTTTTGTCTAGGGCAATTTTCACTAGATATTGTCCACCTGTGTTTTTTGCCGAAGTACTTACTTCCGAAACAGTTCCGAAAACCGTTTTCTCAAGGGATTTGATGGTAACCTCTACTTTGGTTCCCTTTTTCACTTGGGAAATTTCTGTTTCAGGAACCATGGCCAAAACTTCAAAACTGCCTGGGGCCTCTACTGCAACCAATGGCATCCCGGGATTGGCCATATCGCCCACTTCAATGAATTTATTGGTCACGATTCCACTGAATGGTGCTCTAATGTTCACATAGGCAAACTGGGCGTTGACCTCATTTTTCATTTGATTGGCTGCTTCCAAACGGGCTTTGGCCATTTCAAAACGTGCCGTCATATCATCCAACTCCTTTTGTGAAGCACTATTTTCGGCAAAGAGATTCTGGAATCTTTGATAATCTTTCTCGGCATTTTTATAAGCTGCCGTTGCCTCAGTTATTGAAGCATTCACTTGGGCCAGTTTTGCTTGTAAATCGGCATTATTGATTGAAATAAGTAATTGATCCTTGGTTACTTTATCACCAACATTCACATAGATTTTATCTACAAAGCCCATCATTCTCGTACTCAGATTTGCACTGTTATCGGCCTGTATTTTTCCACTGGCTGTTAAAAAGGGCGAATTATTATCTCCCTGAACCGTACCGACAGTTACTGAAACAGGTGTTTCATTTAATGCCACTGTTTCTTTTTTATCTCCACCACAGCTTGTTAAAAAAGCTGCGAAAGTTAAAACTGCTATGCTATGTATGTAGTTTTTCATGTTCTAATTATTCTTTGGTTAAAAATTGTAAATATGCTTGAGCGAAATTGTATTCGAAGATGGTTTGGTAATATTCCAATTGTTTTTGAACGAATTGGGTTTCGACCATGAGCAAATCCGTAGTCCTTTCCAAGCCTTCTTCATACCGGTTGGTTCTAATACGCAAGGATTCTTCGGATTGCTGAAGAGCCAATTGGGACAGGGTTAATCTGTTTTCGGCGTCAAGTAACATGCGCTTGGCCTGATTAAGTTCCATATTGCTTTTGGAAACATATTGTTCCAGCTCCAATTTAGATTTCTCAAACTCCGATTTACTTTTCTGTGCCTTCCCAAAACGCTTGGAGCCTTGAAATAAGTCCCAACTCAGTTGTGCTCCAAAAGTGTAGCCATTGGCACTCGCCTGGAAGATTTGATCATCGTATAACTCATAACTACCAAACGCATTCAAACGAGGCAAGAAACTCATTTTATCGGCTTTGTACATAGTTAGATAGGCGTCTGAAGCCAGTTGCATCGCCTTAATATCGGACCGGTTTTCAGGCACCATAGGTAGACCATGCAGATCTTGACGATTGGCCGTCAAGCTATCAGTTGGTTTATAGACCACAAACGTTTTATCATTCATTAAAAACGAAAGATAATTGGATGCGTTCTCAACATTACTTTTAGCCGATTGCAATTGGTTTTTAACCTCCGTCACTCGCACTTCCACTGAAAGCACATCGGCTTGCTGTAAGTAACCCTGCTTGAAACTATTATCGGCCAGTTTCTTATTTGCATTGGCCGCTTCCAGAGCTTTTTCCAAAACTGAAACCCCTTGGTAAGCCAGTTGTAGTTGCATATAGGCTTTTTCTACTTCCATATCCAAGTATTCATCAGTACGTTGTTTTTGCAAGGCTACGGCTTCCATTTTGTTTTTGGCGGCTCTCCTCTGGTAAATACCATCCATGTTGATTAACGGTTGCTGAATTTCAAACTTCGTAGCAAAATTTTCGGTTTGCGAAGGGTCATTCAACAATGCTGGGTTAAAATCGGCTTGAGTGAGGATTTCCTGATTGAGTTTTGATCCAAAAGCCATTAATGGATTGGTGGTGGCTATTCCTGTATGGGACGCTGTAATATTGGGCAGAAAAACCGCATTGGTTTGCCTATAATCAGCTCTAGCCTGATTGAAATCTTCCTCAGAAATTTTCAAGGCCGTATTGTTTTCTTTCACCTTTGAAAGCACCTCCTCTTTCGAGATAGGCACAACCTCTTGTGCCTGCATCAAGGAAAAAGAACCTACCATATATACTATGAG
>JAGQZG010000193.1 GCA_020435705.1 Mangrovimonas sp. | reverse complement strand
GGCAAAAGTATTTCATAAACGCCGCATTTCTTGGGCTAAGTTTCATAAGCAGGTCTTTAAATTTGGACAGGTAAGACCTATTTTAAATTTGTGGCATCCCTCTACCGCCAAACTTACATATTGGTTTCCAACCTTGTTTTCATTGGGACTTTTAACAGCGATGGTGTTACTCGCTTTTGGAATCAAATGGTTGGCAGTAATTTATGCATTCTACTTTGTGATTTATTTTTTTTCGGCAGTATACCATACTAAAAGTTTGATAATAAGCGTTCAATCAATCCTTGCCCTGATAATACAAATGGTTGGTTATGGTTGGGGATTTTTGAAGTCCACCTTTTTTATTAAATTCATGGGTAGAAACCCAGAAGAGAAATTTCCGCAATTGTTCTTTAAAACCTGATGGTAAAAAAAATACGCAATAGAATCGCATTATCCATAAAGAGCAGAAGGCTTAATGTTTTTCTTTTGTTTTTTTTGATTGCTTCTGTGGTATTGATTCTTTACAAACTCTCCAAAGTTCAAACCAAGACCTATTCTTTTAAAATTCATACAATTCATACGCCAAAAGAATTGGTGGGCTTAAATGTAGATAGTCTCAAACTTGACATTACTGTTAAAGCCACGGGTTATAAGTTGTTAAAATATTATTTTGGGCAACCTAGCATAAATATAGAGTTTGATAATTTGGTCAAGCAAGGCGATTCCGTTTATGTTTGGAACAAAGGGTCAGGATTGTCCAGTGTGAATGATAATTTTGAACTTGGTGAAGAGATACAAGCCATTTCCCCTGAAAAACTAACGTTTCTTTACGATGTTAATACCGTTTCCAAAGTGCCGGTAAAGCTCAACCATAAATTAGGGTTTACCCAAGGATATGATTTGGTGAGCTATTTCGAACTTTCTCCGGATTCGGTTACTGTTATAGGCCCTGAATCAGTGGTGTCACACATCAAGCAATTACAAACAGATACATTGGTTTTAGAAAATGTAAATGCTGATATATCTAAAAAAATAAATCTCTTTTTACCCGATTCGATCAAGAAATTAAAGTTCTCTACAAAAACAATTGAGGTTATTGGCAAGGTGGATAAGTTTACGGAAGGAACTTTTAAAGTGCCAATAATGGTTAAGAATGTTCCGGAAAATTACAGTTTGAGCATTTTTCCTAAAGAAATAACCATTACATTCTACACCAACTTATCCAATTTCAATAAAGTGGAGGCCAAGGACTTTAAGGTTGAATGCGATTATGCGAAAGTTACCAGTGAACGGCCTTATTTAGAGCCGGTTTTGGTTAAAAAACCGGAGACAGTAAAGAGCGCCAAGGTCAATCAAAATAGAGTTGAATTTATCTTGAACGAATGATTGTAGTAGGAGTTACGGGCGGTATAGGAAGTGGTAAAACCACTGTAGTGCAAATGTTCCATTCGCTTGGAATACCTATTTACATTGCTGATGAAGAATCCAAGAAACTTCTCGTGACTTCCAAAGTTATCAAACGAAAACTCAGGGCTCTTTTTGGGGAGGAAGCGTACCATGAAAACCAACTTAATAGAAAATTTTTAGCCGATAAAATTTTTAACAATCGGGAGCTTTTAACGCAAATGAATGCTATTGTACACCCTAAAGTAGGGGCACATTTCAAGAAGTGGCTTAAAAAGCAAAAGGCACCTTATGTAATCAAGGAAAGTGCAATTTTATTTGAAAGTAATGCCTATAAAGACTGTGACTATATCATTACTGTTGTGGCCAATGAGAAGACTCGTATCTCAAGAGTGTTAAAAAGGGATTCAACCACCAAAGAAAAGGTTAAAAAGATCATGGAAAACCAACTGCCAGATGAAGATAAAATAAAGCGTTCCAACTACACTATTACCAACGACAATCTAGAAGATACTGAGAAACAGGTTTTTAAAATACATGGGGAAATCTTAAAAACTATTAAAAAATCCTAGATTTTAACATTTTTGTTAATGTAAGGTTAAACCCCAAGAGTGTTAAATGTTAAAATGTTAATTTTGAATGGTGAGCAAAAAGTTATTCATCATGCTGATTCTGTTAATGAGCTTGTCATTGATAGGAATCATTTTTGTACAAGCTTATTATATAAGCAATTCAATAAAAAACAAAGAAGAGCAGTTTGAGTTCAATGTTAAAAAAGCATTGAGTTTTGTTTCAAACAATATTGCTGAAAGAGAATATGCTGAGTATGCTTACTTGTTGCAGGATTTAATGGTTCAAAACGAAAATCCTGATACCACAGACATTAAAAACCTGTGGATTATCCAGGAAGACGCCAATACCAATGAAACGTTGATTTACCGAAGCGGAATCCTTGAAGAAAATTATAAACTCTCTTCGCCGTTCTTTGACATAAGTTTGGATAGTACAAATATAAAACGACTCATCAATGATCGGGAGACTACTGTTTTCAAGAATATAGATCACTCCGAAATGAGTCCTGAAGCAAGAATATTGCAAATGCATAGCATTTCAAAGTCTGATAAAATTCTTATTGACGACTACTATAAAGTGCGCTCTGCTAGAGTTCCCATCCATAAAAGAGTGTCTAAAGATGAAATTAGACATCTATTAAAGGAAAAATTGAATCAAGACGCTATTGATATAGATTTTGAGTTTGCCATTTACAGTAATGATTTGGCAACCAAAGTGCAAAGTGACAATTTTGAAATGGAGAAAAATTTGACTTATGAGGTCTCTATTTTTCCAAATGAAGACAGTAAAGACAATTACAGGCTTTTAGTAAACTTCCCTGATCATAACAAGTTTATCATGTCCAAAGTAATTGGAATGACCTTGTTGTCCATCATTTTTACTTCCATCATAATTATTGCCTATTCCAGTGCCTTGTTCCAGTTGTTGAAACAAAAGAAGATTTCTGAAATAAAATCAGATTTCATCAATAACATGACCCACGAATTCAAGACCCCTATTGCAACTATAAATCTAGCTCTGGATGCCATAAAAAATCCGAAAATCATGACCGATACCGAGAAGGTTCAGTGGTATTTGAACATGATAAAGGAAGAGAATAAAAGAATGCACGCACAGGTAGAAAATGTTTTGAGAATATCCAAACTTGAAAAAAACGACTTAGACATTAGTAAGGAAAGTGTCAATTTGCACGACCTAATTGAAGATGCCATTACACATGTTCAATTGATGGTAGAGGATAGAAATGGATATATCCACAAGCACCTTGACGCCTTGGAAACATCGGTTTTAGCCAATGAATCCCATTTTACCAATGTTATAGTTAACATTCTGGACAATGCTATAAAGTATTCTCCAGACGAACCAAAAATTGATGTTTATACCGAGAATGCGGGTAACAACATCATATTGAAGATTAAAGACCAAGGTAGCGGAATGAGTAAAGCTGCCTTAAAACGGGTGTTCGAGAAATTTTATCGCGAACCAACCGGAAATATACACAATGTTAAAGGTCATGGATTAGGACTGGCCTATGTAAAACGCATTGTAGATGACCATCAAGGTCATATATCAGTTGAAAGTGAAAAAGACAAAGGAAGTACTTTTATTATAAAACTTCCGTTAATATCGTAGAAGCTATGAGTGAACTTAAAAAGAAAATTTTGTTAGTTGAAGACGATCCAAATTTTGGAATTGTGCTTAAAGACTATTTGATGATGAACGAGTACGATGTTACCCATGCCAAAAACGGTATGGAAGGCTTCGAGAAGTTCAAGAAAGACGATTATGATCTCTGTATTTTGGATGTCATGATGCCTTATAAGGATGGCTTTACACTAGCAAAAGAAATACGTGAAAAAAACACGGAAGTGCCAATTATCTTCTTAACGGCCAAGGCCATGAAAGAAGATGTATTGAAAGGCTACAAAGTAGGTGCCGATGATTATTTGAACAAACCTTTTGATAGCGAAGTACTTCTTATGAAAATTAAGGCCATTATGCAGCGTAAAGCAACAGAAACAGTGGCCGATAGCAAACAGTTTGAATTCAAGATTGGCGAGTTTCATCTAAACTCCAAATTACGTTTTCTCCGTTTTAGAGATGAAGAACCAGTAAAATTGTCTCCAAAAGAAAATGAACTGCTGCGCCTTTTGGCTTTACATGAAAATGATTTAATGCCAAGAGAGTTGGCCTTGACCAAAATCTGGCGAGACGACAATTATTTTACGTCTCGTAGTATGGACGTTTATATTGCCAAGTTGAGAAAGTACTTGAAACAAGATGAAAATGTGGAGATTGTAAACATCCACGGAGAAGGCTTTAGATTGGTTATCAATCAAGAAGCTTAAAAATTGAAAACCGACTTTTAAGTCGGTTTTTTTATGGTTTTATTTATGTAAGTTGTAATCTCTTCTACGGGTGTTAGGTAATCAAACCATTTAACGGATTCGTTCTTTCTGTACCATGTCAATTGCCGTTTGGCAAACCGTCGCGTATTTTTCTTGATTTCCGAAACAGCAAAATCCAGTGGCCATTCTTTATTGAAATAATTGAAAAGCTCTTTGTAGCCTACAGTTTGAAGGGCATTCAACCCTTGTTTGCCTAGCAAGGTTTCAACTTCCTCCAACAAGCCATCTTGTATCATGTTGTCCACCCGTTGATTGATTCGGTTATAGATAATTTCCCTATCGGCAGTCAATCCAATATATACAGTATTGAAAGGGCGTTTATTTTCTTTTTTTCGAAGAAATGAAGAATAAGGTTTTTTCGTTTGAAGGC
>JAGQZG010000192.1 GCA_020435705.1 Mangrovimonas sp. | reverse complement strand
TGTAAAGGCTTCGGCTAAAAACAGTACATCGGGATGCTTCTTTTTTACTTCAGAAATCATCCAGTTCCAAAAATAGAAAGGTTTGGTATGCGGATTATCCACCCTAAAGATATTAATACCGCAATCTATCCAGTAAAGCATCGTATCCAAGCATTCTTTCCAAAGGTTTTTATAGTCCTTGCTTTCCCAATAGATAGGTAAAATATCTTGATATTTTTTAGGAGGGTTTTCAGCATATTGTACCGTACCGTCAGGGCGCCATTTAAACCATTCTGGGTGAGATTTTACCCAAGGATGATCCGGTGCTGCCTGCAAAGCATAATCCATTGCCAATTCAATATTCAGTGCTTTTGCTTTCTTTATCAAAGCTTTGAAATCGTCTAAAGAACCTAGCTGCGGATGAATATCCTTATGGCCCCCATACTGCGAACCAATGCCCCAACAAGAACCCACATCGCCTTCTAAAGCCGTAGTAGTGTTGTTTTTCCCTTTTCTGTTGACTTCCCCAATGGGATGAACGGGAGGAAAATACAAAACGTCAAAACCCATTCGTGCAATTTTTTCCAAGCGTTTTTCACAATCTTTAAACGTCCCATGAACATTGGGCTCATTAGACGCCGACCGCGGGAAAAACTCATACCAAGTACTAAAACGCGCTTTGATCCTATCAACATATACTTTTAATTCCTTGGATGAATTGACCAAGAATTTTTCTGGGTAGGTGTAAAAAACATGATGCAGTTCTTCACTTCTTGCAAGACTCAATGCCTCTTCGTAACGCGAAGCATCTTCAAAAGCAGCAACAACATTGGACAAATATTCTTTTTCAGGTTTTTCTACTTTATTCAATAACGGCTTGATTAACTCTGCTCCTTCCAACAATTCGGAGGTTACATTTTGCCCGGCATCAATTTTTCTCTCCATGCCATGCTGCCAGTTCAGCGCATAATCAATCCAGCCTTCAACCTTGTAAGTATAAAAACCTTGGTTGGTTACTTGAAACGTGGCATACCATTCGTCATTACCCGCTTCCTGCATACGCACTTCACTCCACTTCCTATCCTTTTCATGTTTAAATACAACTGAAGCAGCTACCACATCGTGCCCATCAGCAAGTATGTGTGCATTTACGTTTATAAATTCCCCTACTACTCTTTTGATATAAAACTCACCACAATTGATTTGTGGAGTTACATGGTCTATTACGACACGTCTTTGGTCTTGCATTAATAACTGTTTTGAAGTACATAAAAATATAAAAATAAGCTCCAAACTATTAACAAATTCATAAAATATTCATTGCAAAATGTTATTTATCAAATATTGCTACGACTTTATTATCAATAATCGTAATTTAGTACTTCAAGCTATGAAAAAGTTAATGTTAATTTCAACTCTGGTTTTAGTTTTTGGATGTCAGATGAACGCTCAAAAAAAAGAGAAAAAACAAGAGGTTAATTTCAATATTGAAAAAACCGATGCCGAATGGAAAGCACAGTTAACCGATGAAGAATACCGTGTTTTAAGGCAAAAAGGCACCGAAAGACCGGGTACAGGAGAATATAATTTGTTCTTTAAAGATGGAACTTACAAGTGTGCAGCTTGTGGCGCCGTGCTCTTTAATAGTGACAGTAAGTTTTATTCTGAATGTGGCTGGCCAAGTTTTGACAATGCTGTGGAAGGCAGTATTAAATATATTGATGATTATTCCCTGGGCATGCACCGTATAGAAATAGTGTGTGCCAATTGCGGCGGTCATTTAGGCCATGTGTTTGATGATGGGCCTACTAAAACCGGAAAACGCTATTGTGTGAATTCAGTAAGTATAGATTTTAAAGCAAAAGATGACTAATTATTTAGAGAGTGTAACCAAACAGTTCAAGTATTACAAATCGTTAGGTGACAAAACCTTTGACCAACTCACCGAACGTGAGCTCCTTTGGCGCATGAGTCCGGATGCCAACAGTATTTCCATTATTGTTAAGCATATGGTAGGCAACATGTTGAGCAGGTGGACCAACTTTTTAACCGAAGATGGCGAAAAAGAATGGCGCCAGAGGGATTTGGAATTCGAAGAAGCCTATCAAACCCGTGAGGAATTGATAAAAGCTTGGGAAATTGGCTGGAACTGCTTGTTCAATGCTCTGGAAAAGCTTACCGTAAAAGACTTAGATAAGACGATTTACATTAGAAATCAAGGCCAAAGTGTCATGGACGCCATTAACAGGCAGTTGGCTCATTATTCCTATCACATAGGGCAAATTGTCTATTTGGGAACCTTGATAAAAGGAGCGGAATGGAAATCTTTATCCATTCCCAAAGGCGGTTCTGATTCTTTCAATAAAAAAATGATGGGAAATTAAACTTCCTGTGAGGTTTTCCGTTTAAACGGTCTAATGATCAAGCGTGCTTCCCTATCAAAACGAATGTAATTGTAAACCCAGTTTACAAATACTACCATTCTATTCCTGAAACCTATTAGGAAAAAGAGGTGAACAAACATCCAAACAAACCAGGCAAAAACACCTTGGAATTTCCAATGTTTTAAATCTACAACCGCTTTGTTACGACCTATGGTAGCCATAGAACCTTTATCCTTATACTTAAACGGTTTCATGGGTTTGCTTTCTACCATTCGCAACAAATTGTCCCCTAATTGTTCTCCTTGTTGAATGGCGGGTTGGGCCATCATGGGTAAGCCTTTAGGAAATTCTTCCGTGAGCATACAGGCAATATCCCCAATCGCAAAAATACTATCAAATCCCTTTACCTGATTAAACTCATTTACCAATAACCTATTGCCACTCACCACGTAGTCCTTGGAATCCAATCCTTTAACAGTCGTGCCCTTTACACCAGCAGCCCAAATTAATGTCGCCGCTTCAAAGGTTAAATCACTAGTTGTTGTGACGGTTTTACCATCATAGCCCGTAACTCTCACGTTTTTCCAAACATTTACGCCCAATTTCTCCAAAAAATCTTCCGCTTTACGGGAAGCCACTTCACTCATTTCCTTCAAGATTCTATCTCCGGATTGAATTAAGTTTATTTGTGCCAAGCGAGTATCCAAATCGGGATAATCCTTTGGCAAAATACCTTTTTTAATTTCGGCT
This sequence comes from Mangrovimonas sp., assembly GCA_020435705.1. GTDB lineage: Bacteria > Bacteroidota > Bacteroidia > Flavobacteriales > Flavobacteriaceae > HKST-UBA85. Next base: position 1,677 of record JAGQZG010000192.1, on the reverse strand, counting down.
AAAGCCCCTGCCAACTCCACCCCTGTAGGGCCAGCGCCTACAATCACAAAGTTCATCAAGGCATTGCGCTCGTGCAAATCGGAAGTAAGTAGAGCTTCTTCAAAGTTTTCCAAAATCAAACTGCGTAAGTTCAAAGATTGCGGTATGGTTTTCATGGCCATACTGTAGCGTTCAATTTCTGTATTTCCAAAAAAGTTGGTTTCAGAACCAGTAGCCAGTACCAAATAGTCAAATTTCAATTCACCTATATCGCTACTGATTTTCTTTTTTTCAGTGTCAATTCCCTTTACATTCGCTAATCTGAAAAAGAAATTCGGGAAATTCTTTACTATTTTTCGGATAGGATATGCAATGGAATCCGGTTCCAATCCACCCGTAGATACCTGATACAAAAGGGGCTGAAAAGTGTGGTAATTATGCTTATCCAAAAGCACCACTTGAACTTCTTGCTTAGCTAATTTTTTAGCGAGCGAAATGCCCGCAAATCCGCCACCTATAATAACAATTCGCGGAAAACTGGTCTGAGGAATATTCATAAAGGAACGATTACATGGCAAAGGTAGCAAAACCCACAATTTTTGCACAGGTAAATTCTTTATTAGAATAAGGTTTCGTAAATTCGTAACCTCAAAATAACTTCAAATAAAAACTCATGAGTAAATACGATATTATTGTTCTAGGAAGTGGTCCTGGAGGTTATGTTACAGCCATTAGAGCCTCTCAATTAGGTTTTAAAACTGCTATTGTTGAAAAAGAAAGCCTAGGTGGTGTGTGTTTGAATTGGGGTTGTATTCCCACCAAAGCCTTATTAAAATCGGCTCAAGTATTTGAATACCTGAAGCATGCAGGCGATTACGGACTCTCAGTAAAAGATTATGACAAGGATTTTGACGCGGTAGTCAAACGTAGCCGTGGTGTCGCTGAAGGCATGAGTAAAGGGGTTCAGTTTTTAATGAAGAAGAACAAAATTGATGTGATAGAAGGCTATGGAAAACTAAAACCAGGCAAAAAAATTGATGTTGATGGTAAGGAATACAGTGCCGATCATATCATCATTGCAACTGGAGCACGTTCCCGTGAATTGCCAAGTTTGCCCCAAGATGGCAAAAAAGTGATTGGCTATCGTGAAGCGATGAGCCTAGCCAAGCAACCTAAGAAAATGATTGTCGTGGGCTCTGGAGCCATTGGCGTTGAGTTTGCCTATTTCTATAACTCAATGGGAACAGAAGTTACCATTGTTGAATTTATGCCAAATGTAGTTCCTGTTGAAGACGAAGAAGTTTCAAAACAACTGGAAAGAAGTTTCAAGAAAATAGGTATCAATATCATGACCTCTGCCGAAGTCACCAAAGTTGACACTTCCGGAAAAGGCGTTGTGGCCACGGTAAAAACATCTAAAGGGGAAGAAACTCTGGAAGCCGATATCGTTCTTTCGGCTGTGGGTATCAAAACCAACATTGAGAATATCGGATTGGAAGATGTAGGCATTGTGGTAGATAGAGACAAGATTTTGGTAAACTCATTTTACCAAACCAATATTCCTGGTTACTATGCCATTGGCGATGTTACACCAGGACAAGCTTTGGCACACGTTGCATCGGCTGAAGGTATTTTATGTGTTGAAAAAATAGCCGGAATGCATGTTGAAGCTTTGGATTATGGCAATATCCCAGGATG
>JAGQZG010000191.1 GCA_020435705.1 Mangrovimonas sp. | reverse complement strand
CGGTGTGGTATAATGTTTGAATTGGTGTCCTATAACATCAATGGACATTATAGAGGTTTTGCGCAAACTTGGGAACAAGTAGCACAAGGTATTGGGAGTGATGATAATTATAAAAATGAGCTAGATAAAACAAGTTCTTTTGATGATGTTCTAGATGAGCTTCTGAGCGGTGCCAGTACTCAAGAGGAAAAAATGAAAATTATTTATAAATATGTTAAACAAAATATTAAATGGAACGGTTATGATGGTGTCTATTTTTATAATGGGTTGAAGAAAACTTTAAAGGAGAAGGAAGGAAATGCTGCAGATATTAACCTTTTACTTGTGGGTATGCTGCGATATGCAAAAATTAATGCAAATCCTGTTATAATAAGTACTAAAGATAATTTCATTCCATTGTTCCCAACTTCAGATAGGTTGAATTATGTAATAGCTTATGCAGTTATTAATGACAAAGAATACTTCTTGGATGCTACTGACGAGTTTAGCAATATTAATGTTATGCCCATTCGGAATTATAATTGGCAGGGAGTATATATTGATAATCCCCATTCACGTTGGAAGCTAATTTCTATTGACGATCCAGAACCATCAACCAATCTTTATTCAGTTAATGTTAAGCTCAATGAACAAGGTGAGGCAGAAGGGAAATTAAGCAGAAAGTTAACAAATCATTTTGCCTATAAGTTCAGACAAGAATATAAAAACGAAAGTAAAGAACAGTATTTGACCAAGCTTGAAAGCGAGTATGGAGGTATTGAAATAGACGATTATGAATCTAAGAATACGGACACCTACGAGGGGCCAGTTGTTGAAACATTTGATTTTTATCTTGACAATGCAGCCGAAAGTAGTAATGATAAAATATTTATTAAACCATTACTCTTTTTAGCGCAAGATAGCAACCCCTTTAAGTCGGAGAAAAGAGAATTCCCAATAGATTTCGAATATGCAAGAAAAACAACCACGCGGGTTTTGATTGTGGCTCCAGATGGATACACAGTTGAATCTCTTCCTCAATCTGTAATTTATCAGTTACCTGACAATCTTGGGGAGTTCAAGTTTTTGTGTAATTCTAATAACAATATAATTCAGGTGTCTATAAATTTTGATTTAAATAGAGCTTATGTATCACCAACAAATTATGAATATATAAAAGAGTTTTTTAACCAAATTGTGGCTAAGGAATCTGAGCAAATAATTTTAAGTAAACAATAATGAGTCTCTCAAACGCACAAAAAACAGTTGACAATTGGATTAAAGAGCATGGTGTTCGCTATTTCAATGAACTAACCAATATGGCTCAATTAACGGAAGAAGTAGGAGAAGTTGCTCGAATCATTGCTAGACGTTATGGAGAGCAAAGCGAAAAAGAAAGTGACAAAGGCAAAGATTTAGGAGAGGAATTAGCCGATGTCTTGTTTGTCGTGCTGTGTCTGGCCAATCAAACAGGGGTTGACCTCCAGGCTGCTTTTGATAAGCGCATGGAAAAAAAGACCAAACGCGATCATGATAGGCATCATAATAATGAGAAGTTGAAATAAATGAATCTCCAACTCCAAAAGTCTCCGGTTGCAACACAATCGGCCATTGTCATTTCAGGGTCTAAAAGTGAGTCCAACAGGCTTTTATTGCTCAAAGCGTTGCATCCAAATATACAAATCAGGAATCTTTCAAATTCTGATGATTCCCAGGTCATGCAAGAAGCTTTAAAAAGCGAATCTAAGGTGGTGGATATCCATCATGCAGGAACAGCCATGCGGTTTCTCACAGCCTATTTTGCCATCCAGGAAGGTAGGGAAATTACTTTGACGGGATCGTCAAGGATGAAAGAACGCCCCATTAAGATTCTAGTGGATGCCCTTAACTCTTTAGGAGCCAACATTTCCTATTTGGAAAACCAAGGATTTCCACCCTTGAGAATTAAAGGGAAAAAACTCACTAACAACAAAATTTCAATATTGGCCAATACCAGTAGTCAATACATCACGGCTTTACTTCTCATAGGCTCTAAGTTGGAAAACGGAATAGAGCTCACTTTAGAAGGTGAGATAACTTCCATTCCTTATATAAACATGACCTTGTCCTTACTCAATGAAATAGGCATTAGCACTTCTTTTGAAGAAAACACCATTCGTGTTTTACCAACCCCCCAATCTCAACAACCTATAACCCTAACTGTTGAATCCGATTGGTCTTCGGCTTCTTATTTTTATAGCGTTGTGGCCTTGAGTGAAGAAGGAACGTCAATTAAACTATCATCTTATAAAAAGAACTCGCTGCAAGGAGATTCCATCTTAGCCGAAATGTATAAGAGTTTTGGCGTTGAAACTCTTTACGAAGGCGATGCCGTTAACCTGAAAAAAGTTTCCAGCGCATTACCTTCAATCAATTTTGATTTGATCAAGTCACCCGACATTGCGCAGACAATTGCTGTTACAGCATTTGGCTTGGGTCTCAAGTGTGATCTTTACGGGTTGCACACCTTGAAGATTAAGGAAACCGACAGGTTATTGGCGTTAAAGGCCGAGATAGAAAAACTGGGAGGCACTGTTGAGGTGACAGACAAATCACTTCATTTAGCATCATTTTCAGGAGCTTTCAAACAGGTTGCTATCAATACATATGACGATCACAGAATGGCCATGGCTTTTGCGCCTTTAGCCTTGAAAACCTATATTATGATAAAAGATGCCGAAGTGGTTTCAAAGTCTTATCCGGATTTTTGGGATCACCTGAAAGCTATCGGTTTTCAAATATCTCAATAATAATCACCTAAATACTTGACATCCCCCATGTCGAGATTGTATATTTGCAGCTTTCTAAAAAAAACTCTAAATGAAATTATCCAATTTTAACTTTAAGTTACCTGAAGAACTATTAGCCGAATACCCTTCCGAACATCGTGACGAAGCGCGTTTGATGGTGCTGGACAGAAAAAAACAAACCATTGAACATAAGCTTTTTAAGGATTTAATTGACTATTTTGATGAAGGAGATGTCATGATCCTTAACAATACGAAAGTATTTCCAGCTAGATTATATGGTAACAAGGAAAAAACTGGTGCCAGAATTGAAGTTTTCTTGTTGAGGGAATTGAATGAAGAACAACGTCTTTGGGACGTGTTGGTAGATCCGGCAAGAAAAATAAGAATTGGGAATAAGCTTTATTTTGGAGATGATGAAACTCTAGTTGCTGAGGTTATTGACAACACAACTTCAAGAGGAAGAACGCTTAGATTCCTTTTTGATGGTTCTTACCGCGATTTTAGAATGAAGCTTCAAGAACTAGGGGAAACACCTCTACCAAAGTATATTAAGCGTCAGGTTGAACCTGAAGATATGGAACGTTACCAAACCATTTTTGCTAAACACGAAGGAGCGGTTGCAGCACCAACGGCTGGTTTGCATTTTTCTAAACACTTGCTAAAACGCTTAGAGATTAAAGGGGTCGATTTTGCTGAAATCACACTACGCTTAGAGATTAAAGGGGTCGATTTTGCTGAAATCACACTACATGTGGGACTTGGAACATTCAACCCAGTTGAAGTAGAAGACTTGTCCAAGCACAAGATGGATAGTGAAGAAGTAATCATAGATTCTAGGGCTACAGAAAAAGTCAACAAAGCTATCCAAACCAAAAAAAGGGTATGTGCTGTGGGTACTACTGCAATGAGAGCCGTTGAAAGTTCAGTTTCGTCCAATGGAACCTTAAATGAATTCTCTGGTTGGACTAATAAATTTATTTTTCCACCGTATGATTTCAGTATTGCCAACTGCATGATTACTAATTTCCATACGCCTAAGTCTACGCTGTTAATGATGGTATCGGCCTTTGCAGGACATGATTTCATCAAGAAGGCTTACGACGAAGCCGTAAAAGAAAAATATAAGTTTTACAGCTATGGAGATGCTATGCTCATTCTGTAAGAGAACTTTTCAAGTATTATAATAAAAAGAAAAGGCCTTGCATTTGCGAGGCTTTTTTTCTGCAAACATTTAATCTTGTGTATTTTTGCATGATGGCAATTACAAAAAAAGATATAAGAGCTTTAAGCAAAGAACAATTGCGGGAGTTTTTCGTTGCACATGGTGATAAGGCATTTCGGGGGAATCAGGTTTATGAATGGCTATGGAACAAAGGACTTCATTCCTTTGATGAAATGACCAATATTTCAAAGGAAACCCGGGATATGTTGGATGCTAATTTTGTGATAAACCATATTCAGGTTGATACTATGCAACGAAGTGGTGACGGAACCATTAAGAATGCAGTGAGACTTCATGATGGCCTCATCGTAGAATCGGTTTTAATACCCACGTCCAAACGAACCACGGCCTGTGTGTCTAGTCAGGTAGGTTGTAGTTTGGATTGTAAATTTTGCGCAACAGCAAGATTGAAGCGAATGCGAAACCTCAATCCCGATGAGATTTTTGACCAAGTGGTTGCTATAGACAAAGAAAGCAGATTGTATTATGACAAGCCTTTGACCAATATTGTTTTTATGGGAATGGGAGAGCCATTAATGAATTACAATAATGTTTTGAAGGCCATTGACAAGATTACTTCAGAGGAAGGTTTAGGTATGTCCCCAAGACGAATCACAGTGTCTACTTCCGGTATTCCTAAGATGATTAAGAAAATGGCTGATGATGAAGTGAAATTCAAACTGGCCGTTTCCCTGCATTCTGCAATTGATGAAACACGCACCAAGATAATGCCCTTCAATGAACATTTTCCCTTAACTGAATTACGCGAAGCTTTGGAATATTGGTATTCTAAAACAAAAAACAGAATCACCTATG
>JAGQZG010000190.1 GCA_020435705.1 Mangrovimonas sp. | reverse complement strand
TTTGATTTGTGAGGCATTGGCTTTCTTGATAAAGGTTTTAATATCGCAAATTTGGCCATCTTTACCAGGGTACTGTAAAAGGGCTCCAAAGAAATCTTGGGTAAACTCAAAGTTGTTCTCGTCACCCACGATTAATTTAATGCCAAGAGGATTGGCACGGGTTTCCAATAACGAAAGGGTTTGCGGCAACACATTTTCAGAAACAAAAAACTTGTGAACGTTGTCTTTCTTTTGCTCTCTTTCGCGCACGGCAAAGAGCAAGCTCATGGCTTCGGCAGCAGCAGTACTTTCATCCAAAAGCGACGCATTGGCCAATTCCATACCTGTTAAATCCGTAATCATGGTTTGGAAATTCAATAGAGCTTCCAAACGGCCTTGGGCAATTTCGGCTTGGTAAGGCGTATAGGCTGTGTACCAACCCGGGTTTTCCAAAATATTACGTTGAATAACCGGCGGAAGAATGCAAGGGTGATACCCCAATCCTATATAGGTTTTGTAAACTTTGTTCTTTTTGGAAAGGTCATGAATATGAATCAAATAATCTTCCTCGGTCATGGGCTCTTCCAAATTCAGCGCTTTTTCAAGTCTAATATCATCTGGAACGGTCTCATATATCAGTTGGTCAAGGGAGTCTACACCAATGGTTTTTAACATTTCTTGCTGTTCCTCTGCACTAGGGCCAATGTGACGTAAAGCGAAGCTATTTGTATTCATCAAAAATGGGTTGAAAATTGTTGCGCAAAATTACACAATTAATCAGGTTTTCGTGTTAATGAAAGCCAAAGTTTTTCACTAAAACAAACGGTTATCAACAGTTTGTTACATTTGTAAAATGTACTTAAAAAAACACCTTCTGGATTTTTACATAAACAGCAGTATCCATGTGGCCTTATCGGTATGCGCCATGGTAGTGATTACCTGTTTTGATTTTCAACTGCCGCTGGATTGGAATTTATTGGGGTTTGTGTTTTTTGCCTCGGTCACGGGTTACAATTTTGTGAAGTATTTTGGGATTGCCAAATTCCACCATAGGCGATTGGCCACGTGGTTAAAAGTTATCCAGGTTTTTTCCTTTTTCTGCTTTTTGGGATTGTGTGTTTTTACCCTTAAAATGCCTTGGGAAACACTGGAATATATAGCCATTTTTGGGGTGATTACCTTTTTTTACGCTATTCCGTTTTTGCCTAAGCGATTTTTTGTGGATTCCAGGCAAAACCTTCGGAGTATTGGAGGCCTTAAAGTTTATATCATTGCTTTGGTTTGGAGCGGTATTACTGTTTTTTTGCCTTTGCTGCATGCCGGTCGTACCCTAAGTTTTGACATATATGTTGAAGGACTGCAACGATTTTTGATTGTGATTGCCTTAATGTTGCCGTTTGAAATACACGACCTTCAGTATGACAGTATTAAACTGGCTACCATACCGCAGCAAATAGGCGTAAAACGTACCAAGCTATTGGGCGTGCTTTTGCTACTGGTGTTTTTTTTGTGCGAATTTTTTAAAGATGAACTAACGCCGGTTATGTGGGTTGAGACCTTGTTAGTGTCTCTGGTAACAGGACTGTTTATTCTCTTTTCAAAAGAAGATCAAAGCGAATATTACAGTGCGTTTTGGGTGGAGAGTATCCCTATTTTCTGGGTTTTGGCCTACTTGTTTTTGAGTTCTTGATCAAAGCGTAATTTTAAGTCGTTTTTTTCTGAAGAATCCATACATTCTACATGGCCTTTTTCAATGGTCTTGGTTAGTTTTCGGTTTCTTTTCACGTAGGCTCTGGTCACTTGGCACCAAAGCAAGCGTACATTCAGTTTGAATTTCTCCCACCCATTGGCTTCGCCATACTGCGACTTATCGCAAATATGGAAGGCTTCTTCACAGGTGATAAATAAAAAACTCTTTTTCATGGGTCAAAACCAATTAGTTTCCAGGCAATCGGCCATAGCTTGTCGTGCTCTATGTACAATTACCCAAAGGTTAGACGGAGTAATATCCAATTCTTTACAAATAAATTCAGTATCTAGGCCTTCTATAGTCTTCATTCTGAAAACAGTGGCCTGTTTTTCGGGAAGTTTGGAAAGGCAATTCATAATGGCATCGCCCAACTCTTCATTTTCCAGTTTGTCTTCGGCAGTTTTATCAAAAGGGTCGGCTACTTGTTCTTCTAGCCAGTCGCCTTCACTTTCGGCATCGCTGTAATTAATACGCACTTCGGCTTTCCCTTTGGCGGAATTGATTTTTCGATAGTGGTCAATTATTTTCCGCTTCAGGATAGAAATGAGCCACGTGCTTTCGCTGGCTTCACCTTTAAAATTCTTCATGGATTTCAACCCAGCAAAAAAGGTTTCCTGAACCAAATCCCTGGCTATTTCCCTGTCGTTGATTCTGGAAATGGTGTAGTTGAACAAGTAATCGGAATACTTGTCTATCCAGGTGTTGGGATTGAGCGTGTGTTCGGCCATTGAGCAAATTTCTCCAAATGTAAAGAAATTAGTTGAATAGATTTTTCAATGCCTGCTCTATCTCGGGATATTTGAACTGAAAGCCGTTATCCAGCAACCGCTTGGGAACCACATTTCGGCTTTTCAAAATCAAGTCGGCATCAATGCCCGCCAGACGACTTCCCAGTTTCAGTAGGAATTCAGGTTGTGGAATACCAAAGGGCATGTGAAGCATATTTCGCATGGTAGCCATAAACTTTTTATTGGTTACAGGCTGTGGGGCACAAATATTGAAAACACCTTCCAGACTTTCGTTGGCAAGAAGAAATTCTATGATACGTACCAAATCTTCCAAATGAATCCAACTCATAAGTTGTTTGCCGGACCCTTGCTTGCCGCCAAGGCCATAGTGCGTCAGTTGTTTTAAGGTAGGCAAAGCACCGCCATCATTTCCTAAAACCACGTTGATTCGCAGTAGTATTTTTCTGGTGTTTGGATTTGAAAATGTATAGAATGCTTTTTCCCAAGCTCTCACCACATCTTCCAGAAACCCCTGTTCGGTTTCTGGGCTAAATTCGTCCATAGGGGTGTCCAAGGTGCTAGGATAAATAGCGGCTCCAGACGCATTGATCCAGGTTTTGGGTGGTTTTTCGCAAGCGTTGATGGCTTCACCTAGGCACAGGGTAGAATCTACTCTAGAGCTCACAATGAGCTTTTTGTTTTCCTCGGTCATTCGGCTATTGATGGATTTTCCCGTGAGGTTGATGACTGCTTCGGCATTTTCCAACTGTTGTACCCAATGGCCCAACGACTGGCCGTCCCATTTAATTTCATTGGGTCGTTTGGGACTGCGGGTCAAGATATTCACCTGAAATCCCAAAGCGGTAAGGTGGGTTTCCAACGCACTGCCCAAAAAGCCACTGCCACCGGCGATAATGATTGTTTTCATGGTTCAATTTATAGGTAGCAAAAGTTAATGAAAAACCTGTAATTATTTAATGGCCGTTATTAAATAATACCCAAAGCTTTTCAAATGTAATCCTGATAAAAGCGCATAGAAAGACCCTTTCAGGTTGTGCAGACTTTCCCTTTTTAATTTTTTATGGGTAAACAGCTTTTTAAGCATGAAACCAAGGATGGCAAAAGGCACGTGAAAAACAGAGGGCGCCACTCGGTATGAGATGTTTTCTGCTTTCACATGTTTGAACCCCATTTGTTTTAAATTGTTGACCATGGTATCTATGGTTTCCAACTTTTCCAAACTGTAGTGATGGCATAGGTGGTCATGGGCAAAACGGCTGCTGGCATTTAATTTATCCGAAGGTTTTTTAAGAAAGGCATCGGCGATAACCAACGTTCCCTTGGGTTTTAATATTCTAAACGCTTCTTGGATGGACTCTTTGCTGTGCCCAGAATGGCAGAAGCTCTCAATGGCCGTTGCCGCATCAAAAGTATTGTCTTTAAACGAAGTGCTATTGTAGTTTTCTTTGAGGATGGTTCCGTTGAGGTTGGTTAGTAACTCATTTCCTTTTTGCACTTGAAAATCAGACAACGTGACGCCAAAAGCCGTTAGGGTATTATGTTTTTTTAGGGCGTACCGCATCGTGCCGCCCATACCGCAGCCTAAATCAATAAGATTGGTTTTTGTAGTGCTTAGGTTTAATCTTTTAAGAACCTGATGGTTCATTTGGTTAAGCATACTGTCTCTGGTAAAAACACAGGTTTTAAATGGGATATAATATCCAAAATGCATATTGAAGTCCTTGCTCCAGAATTTATAATCTTCGGTGGCTTCGTTGTAGAAGTCTATAATTTGAACCTTGTTTTTCTCGGTAGCTTGTTTTTGAAGGGTAAGGGTTGATATCATGATAATTATTTTTAAACTTTCAGAAAATATTGAAACATAATACTAAAAAAAATTACTGCACAAACTTCATGAGCAGTCTGGTGAGCCAGTTTTCACGGTACTCGGTCATTTTGTCCAGAACGTTATCAGCTTTTAAAACAAAGTCGTACAATTTGGTGGTTTGTTCTACAAAGTGTTTTTCCTCCTCGGTTTGGGGGGTGTCCAGACTAGACACTTCCTTTAGGACTTTAAGCGTGGGTTTTATTTCCCGCTTGCTGCGCTCCTTGGCAATCTTTACGGCCAGCTCGTCCAGATCCTTCTCGGCAGTAAAGAATTCCCGGCGTTCGCCCGCTTTGTATTCCTTGTACACAAGGCCCCAATCCATTAAGGCGCGCAGGTTCATGCTGGCATTGCCACGGGAAATTTGAAGCTCGGTCATAATATCTTCCATAGAAACGGGCTCGTTGGAAACCATCAAGAGCGCATGTATTTGCGCCATGGTCTTGTTAATGCCCCATTGGCTACCCAGTGCGCCCCAGGTTTGAACAAATTTGGTT
>JAGQZG010000189.1 GCA_020435705.1 Mangrovimonas sp. | reverse complement strand
AATTTCCTACAGGTTCTTGGATTGGAGTTAAGGAATTAGCGATTCCAGTATTTATGATAGAAATTGAATTGGAAGTGTATAAAGCAGAGTAAAAAGTACGAACGCACAACAATGTATATAAGCCATAGCGGAGTTTGTGCTTCGTCTATGGCTTTTTTGTATATTTATGGTCTGTGCCAAACTGAAAGTTTTGTGCATATTATCCGCTACGGCTCATATACGAGACCGTTGGCAATAATTAAGAAACACGTAGTCAAATGAAACTAATAGTCCACCATAAAATTTCGGACTTATATAAATCGCTGAATTTACCAATCGAGCAAGAAATGGACTTTACCATTCATTTTTTACCTGACATTCATTCCAAAACACCTTTTAAGTCGCCAGTTTTTAGAGCTGATTATTTTTCTTTTGTTTTTATAAAAGAAGGGTCGGGAAATTACACTATTGATGACAAAACATTCTCCTTTGCTTCACAAACCATATATTTTACAAATCCCGGACACATAAAATCTTTCGAAATAGAAAATTCCAAAGACGCATACATTATCACATTAACAGAGAGTTTTTTAAGAGAGAATGTTCACCCAGATATTTTTGGAGAATTTCCGTTTTTATTAGCAGAAACAGTTCCACCAAAAAAAATGTTGCAAAATGACTTTAGTGAATTCGAAATTCTTTACAAACAAATATTCAATGAGTTCAAAATAAAATCTGAATACAAAAACAAAATTCTTGGAAATCTTTTTGTTGTATTACTTCTAAAAATAAAGGAAAAATTTTGGCTGTCGTACAATCCAATTGAAGAAGGAGATAGAAACTCGCAAATTGTTAAATCCTTTAAAATTTTATTGGAGCGAGAATTTAAAAAAGCAACTTCAACAGGAATGAATATTACGATTCAAGTACAAGATTATGCCAACGAATTAAATTTACACCCAAATTATTTAAATTCTGTAATAAAGAGCAAAACAGGCAGAACAGTAAATGATTGGATTTCTAAACGAACTCTTTCTGTAGCCAAATCATTACTTAAAAACACTACATATTCTTCAAAAGAAATAGCTTACAAATTAGGGTTTAGTGAACCTACTCACTTTAGTCGATTTTTTAAAAAACACACACAACTTTCACCAAATACATTCAGAAAATCTAATCAATAATTGACTAATCTTTGAAATTGGTCATTTCTTGTGTAATTAAGGTTGTATATGATACTTCCATTTACTTCAACTTCGCATTGTAAATTTTAAAAACATAGAACAATGGAACAAAAAATATTAATTACAGGAGCAAGTGGAGGTTTTGGATTTTTAACTTGTCAATCTCTTATTGAAAAAGGACACAAAGTTGTTGGAACAATGCGTTCAACTAAAGGGAAAAATGAAAAAGTTGCAAATGCACTAAAATCAATTGGTGTTCATTTAGTAGAAATGGATGTTACCAATGAAGAAAGCGTAAACAAAGGTGTTAAAAACGCCATTGACTTATTAAACGGTTTGGATGTTTTGATTAACAATGCAGGAGTTGGTGTATTTGGTATGCAAGAACATTTTACACCGGAGGATATGAAATATGTGTTTGATGTAAACGTCTTTGGTGTTCAACGAGTAATGCGAGCAACATTGCCACACTTCAGAAAGCAAGGAAAAGGAACAGTAATTTATACTTCCAGTTTATTAGGTAGAATGACTTTGCCTTTTTATGGTGTTTATAATGCTTCCAAATGGGCGTTAGAAGCTATAGCAGAAAATTATCGAACTGAATTATCAGCTTTTGGTATAGAGTCAAGTATTATTGAACCAGGTGGTTTTCCAACTACATTTATGGAAAACTTAAAAAAACCAAGCGATAACAGCAGAAATGAATCTTATGGAGAATTTATGCAAGTACCAAAAGCTATGTTTGATGGATTTGAACAGGCGTTAGAGGCAAATACAGAGCAAAGACCACAAAAAGTTGCAGATGCTATCACAAACCTTATTGCAGTTCCTTATGGGGAAAAACCAATGCGAACAGTAGTTGATTATATGGGAATGGGAGAACACATTACCAATTACAATGAAATGTTGGACAAAGTAACTTTCGGAATTTATTCTGCTTTTGGAAATGAAGGAATGTTAAAAATCAATAAATAAAATGGAATTTACTGTTAGAGAGCAAATCATTGAAATAGTTCATAAGCTATTTATCTATACAGATTTTCAAGAGTGGGAAAAACTTCAAAAAGAAGTTTTTTCAGAACTTGTTGATTTTGATATGTCTTCACTTGGTGGAGATATATCAAAGAAAAATTCAACTGACATTTGTATTGATTGGAAAAAAGGATTTGAAGGTATAGATTCCATAAACCATTTGGCAGGAAACCATTTAGTTAAAATTAGCAATAATTCAGCTGAAGTATTTGTTTATGCAACTGCTACACATTTTAAGAATTCCACAACCAATGGAAAGACACGGGAATTCGTTGGGAGCTATAATTTACATTTAGCAAAAAATGAAGAAGAATGGAGAATTGATAAATTCAAGTACAATTTAAAATATTCGACAGGAAATCTCGATTTGAAATAAATTTTAGGAAGTGGAATAATAACTATTGCCAACACCGTATATAAAAAATAGCGGTTTAGGTGCAAGCTTGAACCGCTTTTGCATTTAATTAAGTATCTTGCTTCCCGAAAAATCAGTACTTAAAATCCGCTACTTTTCATATACAAGACCGTTGGCATTCATTGTGAAAATCACTTAAAATCAAAAAATATGAAATATGACATTTTGCGTCCATTATCAATAACAGTTATTGCTATTGGGAGTTTAAAAACCGCAGAAGATAGAACTGAATTATTAAATGGAAATCTTTGGTTATGGTTCATTCTGATAGTTTTTGCAACAAGTTGGATTAGTTTTTTTATGCGAAAAAGGAAAGAACAAAAAGATAAAACTAAATAACAATCTGAAATCTAAATTAAAAACCAGAAACCGTAAATGCGTGTGTAATTTAGCAAATTGTGGAATTACTTACTCAATCGGAATTGAAAAAGTTTGCGGAATAAATCGCTGACCGAACTCGCTCAAACGCCGAAAAAATAGGAAAACGGAGTCAAGCAGAATAATTATAACTCTGAAAAAAACAACGAAATGCCAACAACGGCTATAATCCATTGCTTGTTAGTTAACTAAATGAAAAAACATTACTTTTATATAATCTATGATTCCTACTCCGAAATTCTGCCGAATTTCTACGCAACGGAATCATAGCCAAACCGTTGGCAGTCATTTGACAAAACTGAAATATGGTAGAAATCCGAAAAATAGAAACGATTACAGACTTTGCTCCGAAAAGGGTGAAAAAGTATCTATTTATTTGGTGCAACGAGGGGAATATCTCCATCGAAGTGGACAACAAATTCTTAACCTTAACCAAAAATCAGGTTTTGACTATTACTTCAGGACAATACCATTGTTTCAAGAAAACGAATAATGGAAAAGGATATTTGCTTGATTTCACGCTCGACTATATCTGTAAAACCGAAAAAGATATTGAACTTATCTTTCAAAATAGTCTCTTTTGCCATTTTGACTATAACGAAATTATCACCATCAATAATCCTAATGAAGTTGAGCAACAGCTTCAAAAAATTGAAGAAGAACTTCACTTAAAACCGTTTCAATATCTGGAATCCGTACACTCCCGTATCGAATTGCTATTGTTTGAAGTTAACCGATCCAAAATCGCCAATGGTGGGGAAGTCTGGAAACCTGACGCTCTTTTTCTGCAATTTTTGGAATTTGTACGCAATAACTTTGAACATAATTACCCATTAAAAGAAATAGCTTCACGGTTGCATACAACGGAATTAAAATTAAACGAACAAGCAAAACAGCACGCAGGCAAAACCGCTCAAAATGTTATTTTCGGTTTGGTCATTTCCGAAGCAAAACGAAAACTACAATACGAAGAAAAAAGCATTAAAGAGATTGCTTTTGAGCTTGGTTTTAAAGACCAATACTATTTTTCCAAATTCTTCAAAAATAACACGGATATGTCTCCCTCCGAGTTTCAAAAGGAACCATCTTCCTAAATCTTCCATCATAAACTCCGGATTTTCCATTTTTTAGCCTTTTAGCATTCCCCAACTTTGTTTCATCAAATTATTAAAGATGAAGTCAATATCAATGGGGCTTTTTTGCTTGGCAATTATTGCCTGCCAAAGCCCTCAATCTAAAAATCAAAATCAAATGGAAAAACTAAAAGAAAATGAACTTCCCAAAATTGGCATCCTCATATTCGAGGGATTTTTGGCAAACGAGGTAGTAGCGCCTTTGGATGTATTTACCAAAGCCCAAGAAAATGGGAAATCACTCTTCAATGTGTTTTTGGTGGCAGAAAAGGATAGTATATATGTAAGCGAAGAAGGATTGAAAATCATTCCTGACCTTACGATTAGAAACTGTCCTGATTTGGATGTGCTGGTTGTGCCCAGTTCAATGAATCCTGATTATCAAACAAAGAATCAGGTTTTGGTCAATTTCTTAAAAAAGCAAAGTGAAAAAACCGAATATACCGCAAGCCATTGTGCAGGAGCATTCCTGTTGGGCGAAGCAGGTATTGCCGATGGAAAGCAGGTAGTAACGTACTGTGGTGGAAGCGAAACACTTCAAAATGACTATCCAAACGTATTGGTCCAAGACGACAACGTTAATGCCGTAGTTACCGATGGCAACATTATTTCTTCCAACGGCAACCTTGTAAGTTATTTAGCCTCCTTGGAATTGTTGGAAAAAATGGCTGGAACGGAACAAAGAAAACACGTAGAAAACGAATTATTAATACATAAAC
>JAGQZG010000018.1 GCA_020435705.1 Mangrovimonas sp. | reverse complement strand
AGGTTCGTTGTTAGCCCTTGGAATACATCTACAACAGTACCTGTATGATTCTCGTAGGTAACATCACCTAAACTTGGGAAGTCTGTAGAGACCAACTGTACGTTAGTAACTCCTTGTCCGTCATTACTTGTTGGAACTGATTGGCAATATCCCACAAACAAACTAGCTGGACCAGTCCATTCACTTACACCATCTGTTCCACCACAATCTGCCTGAACGTAAAAATCGTAAGTTGAATCCATCATCAATCCTGTGATCCCATTGTACGGATTAGAGGTTACCCCAGAAATAAGAGTACCTGTACCAGGAACAAATCCTGATGGCCCATATTCTATATTCCAAATGGTCGCAGAACCATTCTCCGTCCAGCTAATTTCGGCACCATCTGGTGGAAAATTGCTCACTGCTACTGCTGTTGGTTCTGGACAAGAAGGGATTGCTCTAACTTCAAAATTATCTACAGATATGTCATTATCAGCTGTATCATCTACAGTTCCTTCCGACGCCCAAATTCCAAATTGTACTATAGAACCACTATAGGCGGTCAAGTCATAAACAAAATGCTCGCCTCCAACAGGTATAACAGAGGTACTATCCCATAACAACAGGGGTGTCCAAGTTGTACCACCATCGGAAGTAATTAAAAGCTGTACTTGATCATCAGAACCTAGTGTTCCAGCGTTTATTGAACTAGCAAACTGCATGATAGCTAAATCAAGTTCTACTTGAAATGGCCCGCCGGTTAAATCAAACTCCGGAGAAAGTAGCCAATCACTTTTAGTATCCTGCCACAAATTAATACTATAGGCTCCTGTGAAGCCATTATTGGCAAAACCATCTTGGAACCAAGAACTAGTTCCAAGAGTTTGTGGCCCAGTTGTTGGATCACCATCATCGGCTACGCCCCAACAGTTTGGCGGAATCGTAGCGTATGTTTGTAAATAAGGTGGTATTACTATACCGCAAGCCATTGTAAATGAATAGGGGCCTACCCATTCGCTTAAACTACCTCCACCACAGTCTGTTTGAATGTAGAATTGGTAAGTAACAGCTGGTGATAAACCACTTACACTGTAAGGATTAGAAGTTACCACTGTTGGCGTGCCCGTAGGCGTGCTTCCTATAGGTACAATTTCTATATTCCAAGATGTTGCACCGTTAGTATCGGTCCAACTAATATCTAATGTTGAATCCGTAATATTTGAAAAAGCAATATTGGTAGCATTAAAGCAGCTTGGTGCTTCATCAAAAATTACATCATCAATGGCTCTATCATCATAAAAGTCGAAGGCAACATTATCTTCATCCACTATAAATCTTGCTTGTACCGGCCCTGTGATTGTATAGGAAGACAAATCAACAAATATTTGTTCCCATCCAGCAGTATTGGAGTTACTGGTGTAAACCCCTACATTCCAAGTTGTCCCATCGAAGAAGTCAACCGAGAACGATACGTTAGAGTTTCCTTCATTATCACTAATTGTATAGAATGATAAGGACGGAGCTGCCAAGGAAGACACATCTACCAATGGTGTAACTAAGGTTGTCCCTAAGTTGTCTGGTGTAGAATCATCAACAAAAGCATAATAACCTCCACTACCGGAAAGAGTACCTCCAAAATTTCCGGCGTTACCTACGTGGTTACCCGTAGTAGCGTTAGAGAATACCCAGCTCTCAGAGTTGGAAGCTCCTTGAGACCAACAGTTAGGAATTGTTCCTCCGTTTTCAAAATCTTGAGTATAGGGTGCCATAAAGACCGCACATTCGGTAGTAAAAGAAAAAGGCCCTACCCAAGCACTTGTCCCATTACCTCCACAATCTGCCTGAATATAAAATTGATAATTGGTCGCTGGAGTTAGTCCAGAAACCGTATAAGGACTTGTTCCTGCTACATCTGTTGCTGTTCCTGTTGGAGCAACCCCAGAAAGAACAACTTCAATATTAGTAGAAACAGTACCTGTTCCAGATGTCCAGCTAATAGATGCCGTTGAATCGGTAATTAAATCAACTGAAACATTTATTGGATCAAAACAACTTGGTGCTTCATCAAAGGTAATGTCATCAATTGCTCTATCATCATAAAAATCGCCACCAACATTATCTTCACTTACTATAAATCTTGCCTGTACTGGGCCTGTTATAGTATATGGTGCTAAATCAATAAATACTTGTTCCCAATTATTAGTATTGGAGTTACTTGTATAAACACCAATGTTCCAAGCGGTTCCATCAAAGAAATCAACCGAGAAGGATACGTTAGAGTTCCCTTCATTATTACTAATGGTATAAAAGGATAGTGTAGGAGCCACTAGCCCAGAGACATCTACAAGAGGGCTCACTAGTGTTGTTCCTAAATTATCAGGTGTTGAATCGTCAACATAAGCTAAAAATCCGCCGCTAGCTGACGTAGTTCCTCCAAAATTCCCTGCGTTTCCAACATGTCCACCTGTAGTGGCAAAAACCCAGTTTTCGGAATTGGAAGCTCCTTGAGTCCAACAGTTAGGAATGGTTCCTCCATTTTCAAAATCTGCTGTAAAGGGGGCGGTAAAAACAGAGCATTGTGTAGTGAAAGCAACAGGACCAACCCATTCACTTAAATCACCACCACCACAGTCTGCTTGCACATATACTTCATAGTCTGTAGAAGGCGATAAGCCCATCACAGAAAAAGGATTAGCGTTAGCCACATCAGTTGCTGAGCCAGATGGCGTTGAACCTGCTGTAACAACTTCTAAATTCCATGAAGTAGCGGTTCCATTTTCGGTCCAACTGAACGTAGCAGTATCTGATCCCGCAAAATCAACCACTAAGGCTGACGGGCTCAAACAGGTTGGTGGTGTTTCAGACATAATAGTTGGCGACTCAAAGCAGAAACCGTAATTCCAACCGGCAGCTCCTGTTGTGTTATCATCAAAATATAGTCTATATTGAAACCCACTAAGTTGTGTGGCACTAAAACCAGAAATATCCAAAACTCCAGAATCATAAGCCACAAATGTACCTCCACAGTAATTAGCAAATGGCGCTCCCGGAGTATCTACTGCTGCAAAGCTGTACCAGTTTACCCAAGCAGAGGCATCGGCATCCCAGTATTCAATAGCCAACAACTCGGTTGCTGCGAACCAGTTGTAGACATGATTTCCGGTTAATGAAATCCAAGTTTCTCCCGCATTAAAAGCAGCAGTCAAATCAACAACAGGTGATTCGGCAGCAATATCATCCATATTACCATTACCTGAAGCATCATCATTGAATGAAAAGTTCGCATCAGTAGTTGGATCAGCATCAAAAGCCGCAGCATTGTAGCTTCCTGTGATCGTCCAGTTGGCATCAGGCCAGTTGGCTGACTGATTTAAGACTTGCGCACTACCTAACCATGAAATCAGGAACGTACACAAAGCAATAAGACATAAAGTAATTTTTCTCATTTTTTGAAGTAGTTAGTTATTTTAATTAGTTTCATTTAACCAGTACCACTAAGATAAAAAATCTTCTATCTTTTGGATAAAAGACCTTTCAGTATATAGTATAGTTTGGGGAACTAATGAACGTCTAAAGTAAAAAAAAACTGTTGTCTCCGTAAGTTAACATTGCTTTAATAGATAAAAAGCATTTTTATCCGACAAACTGAAAATGAGGGTTTAGAGTGTTAATCTGTTTTTAAAAAATTGATAATTTTTAAGGCGCTGGATTGGGAATTTCGGAATGAATTTTTTCTATTTCCATTAATACTGATTCGCTTAAATCCAGATTAATGCTTTCAATATTCTCTTTCAATTGGTCAACTGATGTTGCTCCAATAATATTGCTGGTTACAAAAGACCTACTATTTACAAAAGCCAAAGACATTTGTGCCAAGGTCATTCCGTGTTCTTCAGCAAGTTTTAAATAGTTTGCCGTGGCCAATTTGGAATTTTCACTACTGTATCTTGAAAACCTTGGGAATAGATTCAGCCTTGAGTTTTCAGCATCTTGTTTTTTTATATACTTTCCTGACAAAACCCCAAATGCCATGGGCGAATAGGCCAAGAGCCCTATGTTCTCTCTCATGGAAACTTCGGCTAAATCACCTTCAAAAGTTCTGTTTAATAAGGAATATGGATTTTGGATGGTAATCATTCTTGGCAAACTCTTATGTTTGGATTCTTCCAAATAGCGCATCACGCCCCACGCTTTTTCATTGGACAAGCCAATTTGCCTTATTTTCCCTTCCTTAATAATATCTTCAAGCGTTCTTAATACTTCGTTGAAGTTATCAGTCCATGCATCGTTTGGGTTGTGTTTGTAATCTCTTTTTCCAAAAGTATTGGTCTCTCTTTCGGGCCAATGGAGTTGATACAAATCAATATAATCTGTGTGCAATCGTTTCAAACTATTGTTTACGGCCTCTCGTAAAGCTTCAGGTTTAAAACCATTGGTTCTAATGTGTGCTGTGTAAGCGCCTGGTCCAGCAATTTTAGTGGCCAATACTACTTTATCTCGATTGCCGGTTTTCTTAAACCAGTTGCCTATAATAATTTCGGTATGGGCATAACGTTCAGGAACTGCTGGCACGGGGTACAACTCTGCTGTATCAAAAAAGTTAACGCCTTGTTCTAAGGCATAATCCATTTGGGCAAAACCTTCGTCTTGGGTGTTTTGGTTACCCCATGTCATCGTCCCCAAACAAATTTTGCTTACTTTAATATTGGTATGTGGCAGCGTTGTATATTTCATTTAGTATGTATTATAATGGGTTATAGTTCATCTAGCAACTTGGTAAGCTCGTCTAGTTTTGGTGTTAAGATTACTTCTATTCTACGATTTTTGGCTCGGCCTTCTGGAGTGTCATTGGATGCAATAGGTGCATATTCACCTCGACCTGCAGCCGTTAGGTTCTGCGGATCTATATTGGGGTTATCCCTTAAAATAGTTACTATGGCAGTTGCTCGCTTGGTAGACAAATCCCAATTGCCGCTTAACTGGCCACTTCCCGTGTAAGGTACATTATCGGTATGGCCTTCAATTAAAATGGAAATGTCAGGATTGTCCGCCAATACGCCCCCCAGCTGTTGCACGGCTTTTTTCCCTTGATTTCCTACGGCCCAACTACCGGATTCAAACAACAATTTGTTTTCCATTGAGACATAAACTTTTCCGTTGCGTTGCTCAACGGTTAAACCCTTACCTTCAAAGTCGGTTAGTGCTTTTGAAATGGCTTCTTTTAAGGCTTTCATGGAAGCATCTTTAGAAGCAATGATAGATTCCAATTCTTGGACCCTCTTAGAACGAGCTTCCAATTCATTTTTTAAATTTTCCAACCGCTCATTTTCGGCAGCAAGGGCTTGCTCCTTGGCTTCCAATTGTGCCAAGAGCTCACGGTTCTTTTTTAAATTGGCTTCAATTGCAGACGAACTATTTTCTTCCAAAGCATCGTAAGAGCTTTTCAAATTATCATAATTATTTTGCAATGCGGCCAATTCACTTGCCAGTTTATCTCGGGATGAAGCTGCTTCGCCATATTGCTTCTGAAGATTATCCAAATCGTTTTCGGCTTTATTCTTGGCTGCCAAAAGGTCGTTGTAATCGTCCTTAAGATTTCTGTTTTCTTTTCTTAAGTTATTGTACTTGGCTTCAAGATCTTTATAGACTTTTGAAGACACACAGGAAGACATTAAAACTAATGCCAATACGGAAAGTGAAATTTTTTTGATCATAATTATTCGATTTCTAACAGAATGGGACAATGGTCGCTATGTTGTGCTTCGGACAATATAACGGCTCTTTTTAATCTATCTTGCAAGGGTTGTGCAGCCATGGCATAATCCAATCTCCAGCCTTTGTTGTTGGCCCTTGCATTGGCTCGGTAGCTCCACCAGGTGTAATTATTGGGTTCTTTATTGAAATGCCTGAACGAATCTATAAATCCACTATCTATAAAATGGCCAATCCATTTCCGTTCCACTGGCAAGAATCCTGAAACATTGGACAAGCCTTTAGGATTGTGAATATCAATCTCTTCATGGCAGATATTGTAGTCGCCACAGATGATGAGATTAGGGATTTCAACTTTAAGCTTATCAATATACTCCTGAAACATGTCCATGTAATCAAACTTGTGCTGAAGCCTGGCATCATTTGTCCCTGAGGGCAAATACAAACTCATGACCGATACCGTGTCAAAATCAGCTCTTAGGTTTCTCCCTTCGGCATCCATAGAAGGAATCCCGGTGCCAAACTCTACATGATTGGGCTTTATCTTACTTATAATTGCCACGCCGCTATACCCTTTTTTTTCGGCACTGAACCAGTAGTGATAAGGGTAACCTATGCTTTCAAAAACAGTGGTATCAAACTGATCTTCATTGGCTTTTATTTCCTGTAGGCAAATCACATCGGGGTTGGCACTCTGCAGCCAATCCAAAAACCCTTTATTGATAGCTGCCCGAATGCCATTGACATTATAAGAGATTATCTTCATGGAAGTTTTTTAGAATTTCAGCTAAATTAAATAATACGTTACTTTTACACGACCAAATTAACCTCGAATTAGGAAAATCTATCAACAAAATAATTTACATTTTTTGAGGTTTTAGTAACTGGATGAAACACACGCTTTTATTTTTTCTTTTAAGCCTTGGTTTTTTTAGCTTTTCGCAGGAGACCAATAATTACAGAGTCAAGACTGTTGCTGTAAAGGATTCTATTGTTATAGATAGCGTGAGTATTAACCCTAATTGGTTTTTAATCAAAACGAAGCAAAACGTTTCCTTGGATACCACTTATTATGAGGTCGATTTTTCCAAAGCCCTTCTCACCATTAAAAAGCCTGTTGAAACCGATAGCCTCATTATTGATTATTTGCGATTTCCAGATTTCCTGACCCAAACATACCAGCAATTAAGTGACGATGTTGTAGTAAACAGTAACGGCACTCTAGAAAAGCTCTATTCATTTTCCAAGCCCAGCGACTCTAAAACGTTCACACCGTTTGATGGTTTGTCCACTTCAGGAAGTATTTCTAGGGGCGTTACCATTGGGAACAATCAAAATGCTGTGTTAACCAGCGAACTGGATCTTCAAATTACAGGAAAACTCAACGACAAGGTTTCTTTAAGAGCTTCCATTCAAGACGCCAACATTCCCATACAAGAAAGTGGCTATTCCCAACGATTGGATGAGTTTGACCAGGTGTTTGTGGAATTGTTTAGTGATACCTGGAGTGTTCGGGCTGGCGATGTGGATCTACAAAACAGCTTTTCCTATTTTGGGGCTTTTTCCAAACGTGTACAGGGTCTTTCTATACGAGCCAAGCTGGGCAAAGAAAGAAATACGGAGCTATTTGCCGCAGGGGCTTTGGTACGCGGGCAATTCACGACAAGCCAATTCACAGCTCAAGAAGGCAACCAAGGCCCTTACAAACTCCGCGGGCCAAATAATGAGCTGTTCGTGCTTATTGTATCGGGAAGTGAAACGGTATATGTAAATGGTATTGCTCTGGAGCGTGGAGAGAATAAAGACTATATTATTGATTATAATGCAGGTGAAATTATTTTCAATTCAACGTTTCCCATTACTTCCGAAATGCGGGTTACCGTTGATTATCAATTTTCAGACAGAAATTATTCCCGAATCGTTGCCTATGGTGGGGGCAGTTTTACTTCAGATAAATTGACGGTATACGCATCAGTATATTCTGAAAATGACTCTAAGAATAATCCGCTTCAACAGAATTTATCCCAAGAACAAGTTGATATTTTATCCCAAGCGGGTGATGACCGCTCCCAAATGGTAGCACCGTCGGCTACGCCCGAAGCTTATAACGAAAACCGAATTCTGTATAAAAAAGAAACCATCAACGGTGTAGAGGTTTTTGTGTTTTCCAACAATCCCGATGACGAACTCTTCAATGTAACGTTTAGCCAAGTGGGAAACAACCAAGGAAACTACATTATCGTGAACTCTTCTGCCATCAACAATATTTTTGAATACGTAGAGCCTATTGCTGGAGTTCCGCAGGGAAATTACGAACCGGTTATTCAACTTATTGCTCCAACCAAATTGCAAATGGCCGTGGTGCATGCCAACTATCAGCCTACGGAAAAAACTACTGTTGACTTTGAAATTGCAGGTAGTAAAAACGACCAAAATTTATTTTCCAATCTGGACGATGACGACAACGATGGCTTTGCCGTTAAGCTAACACTTGACCAAGCGCTCATCAAGAAAGACAGCGTTTGGAACCTAAATGCGACAGCCAATGTGGATTACATTCAGAAGAATTTCAGAAACATTCAAGGTCTTTACAACCCAGAGTTTAGCAGGGATTGGAACTTGGACAAGAATTACGGAACGCAGCTCATTAGCGACTTTGGAAATCAATTATATGTTACTGCTGGCTTAAGGACGTCACACTATGAAAAAGGAATGGCAAGCTATCAGTTTGAACATTTAGGTTTTTCAGACTATTCCAAAGGGAATAGGCATGTCTTGTTCGGGAATCTTCTGCTTAAAAAGTGGAACATCCTTTCCAACTCCAGCTTGCTCAATTCAAATTCGGAGGTCAATACTTCAACGTTCTTTAGAACGTATAACCGAATTACCTACAGCATGAAAAAAAATTGGATTGGCACACGAATTTCAGCCGAAAACAATCAACAGACAATTACAGAAAACGATTCGCTTACCCCTTTAAGTCAACGTTTTAAAGCCTATGAGGTGTTTACAGGTTATGGCGATAGCACTCAAGTATTTGTGGAAGTTGGTTACAAATTCAGAGCCAATGACAGCATTAGAAATAACGCATTGAAAAACGTAAATTCCTCAAACACGTTTTATATAGACTCGCGCCTGATTAAAAACCAGCGCACCAACCTGTCTCTTTACGCTAACTACCGCACGTTGAAGTATGCCAAGGAAGAAAACAAGGCCAATGAAAACTCCCTGAATTCACGCTTGCAGTACAGTCAGTTGTTCTTTGATGATATTATCCAATGGAATACCGTATTTGAAACCAATTCGGGCTCGTTGCCCCAACAGGATTTTACCTATGTAGAAGTTGAACCTGGGCAAGGGACTTATACCTGGATTGACTACAACAACAATGGTATTCAGGAATTGGAAGAGTTTGAATTGGCACAGTTTCAGGATCAAGGAAATTATGTACGGGTTTTGTTGCCCAATCAAGTCTATATTAAAACCCACCAGAACAGATTGAGCCAAACGCTAACATTAAACCCTCAATCTTGGTCGGTTTCTGAAAAAAAAGGACAACAATTCTGGTCGCATTTTTACAATCAAACCAGTTATTTGGTAGACAGAAAATTGAAGCGTAATGGATCAAATATAAACCTGAATCCGTTTGAAGGCAATGAAGAAGACCAGCTGGGTTTACAGCTTAACTTAAGAAACGTTCTTTTTTTTAATAGAGGAAAACAACGCTATACCACCTCCTACACCTATTTGAACAACCACACACGCCAAGTCTTGTCCATTGGTTTTATTGAAAGTAATTTAAAAAGCCATCAGGTGCAGTTCAATCATAAGTTTGCCAAAAGTTGGTTAGCTAATTTTATTGTGAAATTTGACAACAATGAAAGTACTAGTGAGAATTATTCGAGCAAGAATTTTGATTTGGATGAATTTTACCTGAACCCAAAACTTTCTTATTTATTGAACGATGCCACTAGTCTTGATGTGTACTACCAATTGAGCACCAAAGACAACACCATAGGGAATTTGGAAAGTTTAGAACAGCATAAAATTGGGGTTTCATTTACCTTTTCAGGCATGCAAAAATCAGCCATTAACGGTGAGGTTAACTACATTTCCAATCTTTTTGACGGAAATGCAAATTCGCCCGTAAGCTATCAAATGCTGGAAGGTTTGCAACCGGGCAAGAACTTTACCTGGAGCCTGTTGGCACAACAAAAAATAACCAAATTTCTAGATTTGAACCTAACCTATTACGGAAGAAAAACCGAAACCAGTAAAACCATCCATACGGGATCGGTTCAGTTAAAAGCCTATTTTTAGGAATGTAACATAAGTAACCAAGCTAAATAAGTTTTTTTGTAGCTTTGCTTTCTAAGGATGAGTAAATTTCTGGCTCTTACATATGGTTTTTTAATCCTTTTCCAAAGTTTTAATATAAGCTTTGAGGATTTGGGCAAGCTTAATGTCCTGGTTGAACATGCCCAATATCATAAGGAAAATTTTGGCGATTCTTTTTTTCAGTTTTTAGACGAACACTATGGGAATTCATTTATAAACCACGACCATCAAAATTCCAATCAGCACGAAAAATTGCCCTTTAAGCACGACCATCAATCCTGTCACCACACAACAACCGTATTTACTTCAACTATTTTTAAGTTTGAAATAAACTTCATTGGTTTTACAGAACCACCCTTAAATTTCTTTTACAGAGACGGTTATTCTTTGTTTGAAAAACTCCCTATTTTTCAACCCCCAAAACACGCATAATTCTTCCTGAAAATAAATAGCCATAGTTCACTTTATGGCAAGTTCTCATTTATAATCTTAAAGAATTATGTTAAATCACATTATTTCCTTCAGCTTAAGGAATAAACTCATTGTATTACTTTTTATAACATTTATAGCTGGTTATGGTATTTTTTCTCTAACACAAATCCCCATTGGAGCTGTTCCAGATATTACCAACAACCAAGTTCAGGTTATTACAACCTCCCGCAATTTGGCCACTCAGGACGTAGAACAATTTATAACGTACCCTATTGAATTGGAAATGGCAAATTTACCAGGCGTTAAAGAGATTCGCTCGGTGTCAAAATTTGGTCTTTCAGTGGTTACTATTGTATTCGAGGACGATATGGGCACTTATTTGCCCAGGCAATTGATTGCCGAAAAAATTAAAACCGCCAGCGAGAAAATACCAGAAGGATTTGGATCGCCAGATATGGGCCCTATCACTACTGGTCTTGGGGAAATCTATCAATATATTCTTGATGTTAAACCTGGTTATGAAAACAAATATTCTGCAACAGAGTTGCGCACCATTCAAGATTGGATAGTAAAGCGACAGTTGTCTGGTATCAAAGGTGTTGTTGAAATCAACACCTGGGGCGGCTATCTAAAGCAATATGAAGTCGCTGTAAACCCCACCAAACTCAATGCTATGAACATTAGCATTGGCGAACTCTACACGGCTCTTGAAAATAATAATAGTATTGCCGGTGGCGGATATATAGAGAGAAATGAACAAGCGTTCTTTATCAGAGGTGAAGGTCTTATAAAATCTTTGGACGACATAAAAAACATCGTTGTTAAAAATGATGGCCTTCCCATTTACATTAAAGATATAGCAACTGTAGGCTATGGAAGCGCTACAAGATTTGGAGCCATTACAGGAAACGGGCAAGGAGAAAAAATCCTCGGACAGATCATGATGCTCAAAGATGGGAATTCCAAGGCTATTATTGATGCCGTTAAGGAGCGTGTGGCAGCCATTCAAAAAAGCCTTCCCGAAGGAGTTTATATTAACGGCTTTCTTGAACGCAGTGAGCTTATTGGAAAAACCACCTTCACTATAGCCGAGAATTTAATCATTGGCTCATTGATAGTCATTTTTGTAGTAGTCTTACTTTTAGGTAATTGGCGGTCTGGATTGGTCGTTGCCTCGGTAATTCCTTTAAGCTTGCTCTTTGCCATTTCCCTAATGAATATTTTTGGTATCGATGCTAATTTGATGAGTCTTGGTGCTATAGATTTTGGGATCATTATTGATGGTGCTGTGATTATCGTTGAATTTATAGCCTTTCAAATCGTTTCAAAAAGCGAGCATTTACTTCGTGTCCACAAGGATATAAAGCAACAGGAAATTGATAAGATTACTCAAAAAAGTGCTTCAAAAATGATGAATTCTGCCATCTTCGGACAGCTCATCATTCTCATTGTTTTTATCCCTATACTGTCGCTTAGCGGTGTGGAAGGAAAAATGTTTAAGCCCATGGCACTTACTTTTAGCTTTGCTTTAATAGGAGCCATGCTTTTTTGTTTAACCTATGTACCTGTTATTTCTTCAATCTTTCTAAAACCTGGGAAAAGAGCATCAAGCAAGCTATCTATAAAATTAATGGACTTTTTAAGCACGCTATACAACCCATCCATCCATTGGGCCTTACAACACAGAAAGATTGTTGCTGGACTTGCCGGGTTGCTTCTCTTAACAAGTGTTGGTATTTTTTCGACCATGGGAGGCGAATTTGTCCCCACACTAGATGAGGGTGATTTTGTTATTCAACCCGTATTGAAAACTGGAACTTCTTTGGAAAAAACCATTGAAACCACGACCAAAATTGAGCAAATACTGTTGGATAATTTTCCCGAGGTTGACCAAGTTGTTAGCAGAATAGGTGCAGCCGAAGTCCCCACAGATCCCATGTCTATGGAAGAGAGTGATATTATCATCAAACTCAAACCAAAAAAAGAATGGACATCGGCCAAAAGCAAAGACGAACTGGCCGATGCTTTCAAAAAAGCCATTGAAGTTATCCCAGGCCTTGAAGTAGAATTTACCCAGCCCATAGAGATGCGTTTCAACGAACTTATCACAGGCGTACGGGCCGATGTGGCCATCAAGATTTTTGGTGAAGATCTCAATGTTTTGGCTAGCATGGCCGAAGAAATTAAAAAAGTGATTGAACCGGTAGAAGGCGCTTCGGATGTTATTGTTGAAAAGGTTGAAGGCCTACCGCAAATGAGCGTGGTTTACAATAGGAGTAAGATAGCCCGCTATGGGCTAAACATTTCCGATGTAAACGATGTTATTTCCATGGGCTTTGCAGGTAAAGTGCTGGGAAACATTTTTGAAGGTGAAAAACGGTTTGATTTGGTTATGCGACTGGAGTCGTCGCAACGAAAAAGCATTGTAAATCTTAAGAATCTTTATGTAGACACTCCTAGTGGTGTAAAAATTCCATTAAGTGAACTGGCCGATATTACCTACTCCACTGGCCCTGCAAAAATCTCCAGAGACGACACCAAACGGAGAATTGTGGTGGGAATTAACGTTAGGAATAGAGATTTACAATCGGTTGTTGATGATGTTAAAAAACGCATAGATACCAACATAAAACTACCCTCAGGCTACAACATTACGTATGGAGGCCAGTTTGAAAATCTCCAAAGTGCCAAGGCTCGATTAATGATTGCCGTCCCCATTGCCTTGATTCTTATTTTCATACTCTTGTATTTTGCCTTTCACTCCGTAAAAGATGCCTTGATGATTTACACAGCCATTCCATTGGCAGCCGTTGGTGGTGTCCTATTGTTATGGCTTCGCAATTTGCCTTTTAGTATCTCGGCAGGTGTAGGTTTTATTGCCCTATTTGGGATTGCTGTGTTGAACGGTATCGTTTTGATTGAGCATTTCAAGGAATTGAAATCTCACGGAATTATTGACATTGAAGAACGTATCAAACGGGGTACAAGCGAACGCTTGAGACCTGTGCTCTTAACTGCGGCGGCGGCGGCTTTAGGTTTCCTACCCATGGCCGTTTCAACAAATGCAGGTGCCGAAGTCCAACGCCCATTGGCCACAGTGGTCATTGGTGGTCTGGTGACATCAACCGTACTCACGCTCATTGTTCTCCCTGTTATTTATGCTTGGGTAGAAGAACGAAAACTCAAAAAAACAATGTCTAAAAAAATAATCACTCTCATAGTCATGTTCTTGGGAATTTCATTTTCACAAGCTCAAGAGCTACCTCAACTTTCGGTTGAAGACGTTTATCAATTGGCTTTAAAGCACAATGCCGAACTGAAAGCTTCTCAGTTCAAAATTGAAGAATCGGAAGCTTTGATTGGAAGTGCGTTTCAATTTGAAAAAACGGCACTCTATTACCATTATGATGAAAATAACTTGGCCACCAATAACAAACCCTTGAATGTTGTTGGAATCTCTCAGGACTTCAAGTTTCCTACGGTTTATTTTTCGGATAAGAAATTGAATCAATCCAAACTTGAATTGGCTCAATCTGAAGGTAATATTATTCAGCAAAAACATAAAAAAGCAGTGTACAGCACTTATTTTCAGTTGCAATATGCTTATGCCAAATCCAATACCTTTAGGTTTTTGGATAGTTTGTATCAAGACTTTGCCAAAGCAGCACAGCGCCGTTTTGAGTTGGGTGAAACCAACTATCTAGAGAAAATAACCGCTCAGTCTAAGCAAAAACAGCTTCACACACTTTATCAACAGAGCTTGCAGGAAGTAGAAATAGCGAGAGAACAACTTAAAAAACAGGTTCAAACCGATACATTTTCCATCCTAAAGGCTATACCGGAAAAATTGGTTTTAGAGGCTAAGGAATTACCTCAAAATCCAAGTTTGCTTTATTATGAAAGCAGCAGGAATTACTACAGTGCATACAAGAATAGGGAGACCCAAAACTTATTGCCCGATTTGAATTTTGAGTACTTTCAGGGGACTAATAGTGGTTTGGATTACACTTTAAGAGGTTTTCAATTAGGTGTTAAAATACCTCTTTTGTTTAATGGCAATGCTTCCAAGATAAAAGCGGCAAAAATTGCCTTATCAACTGTGGAAGAACAGCGAAAAGACTTTCAACTTAAATTGGAAAGCCAATACCAATCCCTTATGGCCAAATTACTGAGCTATGAGCAAGCCATTGCCTATTATCAATCACAAGGAAAAGAACTTTCAGAACAGTTGATCCTAACAGCCGAACGCAGTTTTAAAGAAGGCGAAATAGACTTCTTTCAGTATATACAAAGTATTGAAACTGCCAAGGAAATAGAACTCACCTATCTTGATAACCTAAACAATTATAACCAAACGGTTATTGCCATAAATTTCTTAACTCTTTAAAATCATGAAAAACCAAGTAATATTTTTAATGTTAATCCTAACATTCATTTCCTGCAAGAATGAATCCTCTCAAGAACCTGTTGAGGCATCAACAACAAACGAGAGTGAAATCACTGCTACAAAAGAACAATTTGAAAATGAAAAAATGGTGTTGGGCAAACTTTCAAACCAGTCGTTTGAACAGGCCATTTTGACTTCAGGAATGATTGATGTGCCACCGCACAACAAAGCCAATATTAGTACTTTTATGGGTGGTTATGTTGTAAAAACCCCTTTGTTAGTAGGCGATAGAGTCAGGCAAGGACAATTGCTTGTAACCCTAGAAAATACGGATTATGTTGAGCTACAGCAACAGTATCTGGAGCTTACCGAACAACTCGCCTACTTAAAGAATGAGTTTGAACGTCAAAAAACACTATATGATGAAAAAATAAGCTCGCAAAAAAACTATTTACAAGCCGAAAGCAACTACAAAAGCTCCCTAGCGCACCAAAACGGTCTTAAGAAGAAGCTCCAAATGCTGAATATCAATCCGGTGAACGTAGAAAATGGGCAATTTACTTCAACCATAAACTTGTATGCACCCATTGACGGCAATGTAAGCAAAGTAAATGTGAGCAATGGCAGCTATGTTTCGCCTGCTGATGTTATTTTGGAATTGGTAGATACAGATCATATCCATTTAGAACTATCGGTTTTTGAAAAAGATATTATGCACCTTAAAAAGGGGCAAACTATTCGATTCAAAATCCCAGAAGCAAGTAATGAAACTTATGAGGCTGAAGTTCATTTGGTAGGCACGACCATTGACGAAACAACCAGACGAGTAAAAGTACATGGCCATTTAAAAAACGAGAATGAACCTTTTGCAGTTGGCATGTTTGTAGAAGCCTCCATAATCACTAGCCATGAAGAGCAGCCTGCCTTACCCAATTTGGCTATAGCTGGTTTGGGCAACGATTCTTTTGTTTTGGTTCTTAGCGATTCTTCCAATGATGTTTACACTTTTGAAAAACAAGCCATAAACGTTGGAAAAACATCAGAAACTTATACCCAAATACTCAATTCTGAGGCTCTTGAAGGAAAAACAATTTTATTGAAAGGAATTGACAAATTGATCATGGATGAGGATTCCAGTAAGGGTCAAAATCATTAAGAAGGCAAACTAAATCCACCCTCTAAACTCGTTTTAAAAAACAAAAGCCCGAACTGTATTGGTTCGGGCTTTTTATTCATCTATATCAAAGATAATTTACATCTTCATTAACCAGGTTTTTACATCAACTTCTTGTTTGATAATGTCACGTAGCTCTTCAATTTTCACACGCTTTTGTTCCATGGTATCACGATAACGAATGGTTACCGAGTTGTCTTCTAGAGTGTCGTGGTCAACCGTTATACAAAATGGTGTTCCAGCAGCATCCTGCCTTCTGTAACGACGCCCAACGGCATCCTTTTCGTCATAACTCACATTGAAATCCCACTTCAAATCATCTACAATTTTTTTAGCAATTTCTGGCAACCCATCTTTCTTCACCAAAGGCAACACGGCCGCTTTGGTTGGCGCCAATACCGCTGGTAATTTCAATACTGTTCTAGTAGTATTGTTGTCCAATTCTTCTTCAACCAAAGAATTAGAAAACACCGCCAGGAACATACGATCCAAGCCAATAGAAGTCTCTAAAACATAAGGTACGTAACTTGTATTTTCCTCTGGGTCAAAATACTGTAGTTTTTTACCTGAGTATTTTTCATGCTGACTTAAATCAAAATCCGTACGGGAATGGATGCCTTCCAGTTCTTTAAACCCAAAGGGGAACTTGAACTCTATATCGCAAGCAGCATCGGCATAATGGGCTAATTTTTCATGGTCATGGAAACGGTAATTTGCCTCGCCCAAACCAAGTGATTTATGCCACTTTAAACGGGTTGCTTTCCAGTAATCATACCATTCTCCTTGCGTACCTGGTTTAATGAAAAATTGCATTTCCATTTGTTCAAACTCACGCATACGGAAGATGAACTGTCTTGCCACAATTTCATTCCTGAAGGCTTTTCCTGTTTGAGCAATACCAAACGGAATTTTCATCCTTCCTGTTTTTTGTACGTTCAAGAAGTTCACAAAAATACCTTGTGCCGTTTCTGGACGCAGGTATAAATCCATGGCGTTTTCAGCTGAAGCACCTAACTTGGTTCCAAACATTAAGTTGAATTGCTTCACATCGGTCCAATTACGGCTACCCGTTAACGGATCGGCTATTTCCAGTTCTTCTATCAAGGCTTTTACATCGGCCAAATCTTCTTTCTCAAGAGATTTTGCCATGCGGGAAAGGGTGGTGTCTATTTTAGTTTGATACTCAACAACACGCTGGTTGGTTGTTACAAACTGTTCTTTATCAAAAGCATCTCCAAAACGCTTGGTCGCTTTTTCAACTTCTTTATCAATTTTGGCTTCAATCTTGGCACAATAATCTTCAATCAAGACATCGGCACGATACCGTTTTTTGGAATCTTTGTTATCAATCAATGGATCGTTAAAGGCATCAACGTGACCAGATGCTTTCCAAGTGGTTGGGTGCATGAAAATAGCAGCATCAATTCCCACAATGTTATCATGCATTTGCACCATGGCTTTCCACCAATAGTTACGAATGTTGTTCTTTAGCTCTACGCCATTTTGACCGTAATCGTAAACAGCACTTAATCCATCATAGATTTCGCTACTCTGAAACACGTACCCATACTCCTTAGCATGGGCAATTACCTTCTTAAATTGATCTTCTTGATTTACCATGCTGCAAAAATAAAAAACCGTTCCATTTTTGGAACGGTTTCTGTTAAATAAATATAGGATGTTAGTCTAACTCTAAGGTTGTATTTGCCAATAGCTTTTGATTGTTGAAAATGTTCACAAAATAAACTCCTTTCATGTACTGTTCGTTATCGGATTCAATTTCGGTACAAATTGTTTGCTTAGCACTCCATTGGTCCACGGACATTTTTTTACTGTAGATTAGGGAGGACGTTCCAAAGTTGGCTTCGCCTTTA
This sequence comes from Mangrovimonas sp., assembly GCA_020435705.1. Classification (GTDB taxonomy): domain Bacteria; phylum Bacteroidota; class Bacteroidia; order Flavobacteriales; family Flavobacteriaceae; genus HKST-UBA85. The sequence goes on along the minus strand of JAGQZG010000018.1, from coordinate 7,600 downwards.
TCGGCTATCACGTTGTTTTTTGGGTTTAATATTTGAATGAATAAATCTTCAGTTTTAAAAACATTTGTCAAGCCAAAACAAACCTCCAAACGGTTGACTTTCTTGGCTGTAGAGGTTTCAATATTCTTTCCAGATTTTAAGATTTTCAGTGCTTTTGCATCAAAATTATCAACGGCTAAACTGGGAAGTTCCTTTGAATCAACAGAAGTTACTTTATGACTCACGGGTTCGTTGGTCGTGTTCGTGTTTTCGGCCTGTACCGGCTCATTCTCTACACCTAGCTTGTCCAACTGCTGTTCTAACTGAATACGTTCTTGTCTTAATCGAATAATTTGCGATTTGTACTTAGAGATTACTGCTTCATTAGCTTTTAGTATCCTTAAAGAGTCCAAGGTGCTTTGCGCCGTTTGCTTGGACTCTTCAAGTTGAGCATTCAAGTTGTTGTTTTTGGTTTCCAAGTCGTCGTACAATCGGAGCATTTGTGACAATTCTGTCTCCATGAGCTTCTGTTCATTTTCCAAAAACTCTGTTTGCTCTTTAAGTGTATTAAAACTTACGAAACTATAAGACCCTAGAACTATGATTACTATTACTAAAGAACCAATAATTAATCTGTAGTTGAATAATTGAGGGATAATTATCATCGGATTAATTTAATTCGTCACGAAGCTAAGCATAATGCAGATTCTAAACTTTTTTATTCGATTAAATGATAAAAAAATTGTTAAAGTTCAAAATGCTTAGGTTATTGATTATCTTTAACTTTCTAAGCACAAAATAATGGTAGCGGCACTTGTAGATCTTTTTTTCCCGAAAGTGTGTTATGGTTGTAACGATATGTTAACAGACCACGAAGCCTTTATGTGCACTTCTTGCAGGCACGAATTGCCTGTGACCAATTTCCATTTCAATCAAGATAATTCTGTAGCCAAAATATTCTATGGCCGTTCCCGTATTGAAACCGCCACTTCGCTTTTGCGATTTCAAAAAAAGGGAATTGTCCAGCATCTTTTGCATAATTTAAAGTATCGAGGCCATGAAGATATTGGTGTTTTTCTAGGACAATGGTTGGGTGAAGAGCTTAAAACCATTCCCAGTTACAAATCCGTTGAAATAGTTATCCCTGTTCCTTTGCACCCTAAAAAACTAAAAAAAAGAGGATACAATCAAGTGGCTAAGTTTGCCATGGAACTAGCCAAATCATTGGGCGCCGATTACGCTGATGATGTTTTATTAAAACAAACAAACACTTCTTCCCAGGTTTATAAAAACAGATTAGAACGCTGGACCAATCCCAAAGAACAGTTCATCGTACAGAACAGCCATAAAATAACCCATAAACATAGCCTCTTAGTAGACGATATTATTACCACCGGAGCAACCCTGGAAGCCTGCGTAAATGTGCTTAATTCTGAAGAAAATCATAAAATTAGTATTGCCAGCATGGCATTTACCTCATAATTGTAAATTAAGTTGTTTCTTTGTGCAAAAGATTTGTAATGCGAAACCTACTGCTTCGTTTTTTAGGTGTTTTTTTAATTATTGCCTCTATTATCAGTTGCGCCAATCGGGGTTCGCCACAAGGTGGCCCAAAAGATATGGATCCTCCAAAAATTGAGCGTTCTTCACCGGATAACTACAGTATTAATTTTACCGGGAAAGAGATAAAGATTTATTTTGATGAATATATTAAGCTGAAAAACCTTAACAAGCAGCTCATTATTTCGCCCCCCATGAATACCCAACCCGAAATCACACCGTTGGGAAGTGCCAGTAAATACATAACCATTAAAATTTTTGATACCCTTCAACCAAATACCACCTATGCTTTCAACTTTGGAAACAGTATCGTAGATAATAATGAAGAAAATGCATTCCCTTTCTACAGATATGTGTTTTCAACGGGTAATTATATAGACTCTCTACAATTAAAAGGATCGGTTCGGGATGCACTTGAATCTAAAACTGATGAGTTTGTTTCGGTCATGCTCTATGAAAAAGATACGGCTTATACAGATTCTGTTGTTTATAAAAAACTGCCAAAATATATTACAAACACCCTGGATAGCGTAACCTCTTTCACTCTTGAAAACCTGAAACCCGGGACTTATAAATTGGTTGCACTAAAAGATGGCAATCAAGACAACAAATACCAACAACGCAGTGATAAAATAGGGTTCAAGGAAGGGTTTGTTACTATTCCAAACGACAGTAGTTTTAACCTGAGACTCTTCAAGGAAGTACCGGATTTTAAAGTGATAAGACCGCACTTGCTTGCGGGTGAAAAAATTGCTTTTGGGTATCAAGGAGACTATAAAGGAACCGACATTGAGGTTACTTCAATAGTCCCCGATACTTTTGCCTACAGAATTACCAAAGAACCCACAACAGACTCTTTGTTATACTGGTACAAACCTCGTTTAGATGTCGATTCGCTATTGTTTCATGTGAAGCATCCTTCGGGTTATGAAGGTGATTTCACAGTTCGTATTAGCGAGCAAAAAAGGGATTCCCTTAAAATTTCAACAACACCTACAGGCAATATCAATTTTGAAGAAAACCTTACCATCACAAGTCAAGTGCCATTTGAACGTTTTGATGATTCCAAAGTAACCATCTTGGATAAAGATTCTCTTCAAGTGGCTTTCACTTATCAATTGGACACACTCAACAATAAGTATTTATTGAGTTTTAACAAAAAAGAAGAAGACCTCTATAAAATCCAAATGTTACCAGGCACCTTTACTGATTTTTTTGGAAACAAAAACGATACCCTTAACTACAGCTTAAAGACCAAAACGGTAAACGATTATGGTAATGTTAGGATACATCTTATCAATGCTGTATATCCCGTCATTGTTCAATTGACTACCGAAAAAGGAGACGTAAAATATGAGCAGTATGTTACTTCTGACAAGCCTGTTGATTTCTTTAATTTATCAGCCGGCCAATTCAATGTTAGGGTGGTTTTTGACGCAAATAAAAATGGGATTTATGACTCTGGTAATTTTTTAAAAGGCATTCAACCTGAGCGCGTGAGTTATTTTTCAGAAGTCATAGAAGTTAGAACAGGTTTTGATAATGTTTATGATTTCACACTACTAGATTGAAGTTGTCCCTATCATCTAAGAAACCCAGTTTATTTCTGTAATAAGCTATATGGCTTTTTTCTAGAGTGGTAATTTCAACTTGCTCTCTTCCAAGTTTCATGCTCGTTATTGAATTGCCCAGCACATCATATACGGCCGAGCTACCCGTGTACTCATTCTGTCCGTAATCTTCACCTACCCGATTCACTCCTATGCAGTAACACATGTTTTCTATAGCTCTCGCTTTTAAAAGCGTATCCCACGCTATGATTCTGGGTTTAGGCCAATTGGCCACATAGATTAACATATCTATCCCTTGGGTATTTCGTGACCAAACCGGAAAACGCAAATCATAACAAACCAAGGGGCAAATTTTCCAACCAAGGTAATCTACAATCAACCGCTCTGTTCCAGCCGAAAAAACTTTGTCTTCGCCAGCTAATGTGAACAAATGACGCTTGTCATAATGCTGAATCTCTCCTGAAGGATGCACAAACAAAAGACGATTGTAGTATGTTTTGTTCTCTTCAATAATCAAACTCCCAACAAGAGCACAATTTCTCTCGGAAGCTATGGTTTGCATCCACTCAACGGTTTTGCCGTTCATGGTTTCGGCAACAGTTTCCGGTTTCATGGAAAACCCTGTAGAAAATGTTTCGGGCAAGACCAGTAGATGAAAATCCTGTTGGATATCAGCAATCTTAGAGGAAATATTTTCACGGTTTTGCTTTCGCTTTTCCCAAACCGTATTTGGCTGAATTAAAGCGACTTTTAGTTGATCTTGCATAGCATAAAGCTACAACTTCTTTTTAGCTTTTTCGTATTTCGATTGGAGTTTTTCCAGTTTACCCTGCCACTTTTTTTCATCGTTAGGAGAAAGGTCTCCTTTTCGCTTCAACCTCTGATATTTTTCTTGGGCACTTTTGTACTTGCCTTCCCATTTGCCTGCTGCTTTTATATTTTTCTCCTGCTTTTTAAGCTCTTTCTCAGCAGCTTTTTGCTCTTTTTTCGCTCTCCTTTCGGCTTTTTCCAGTGCCTTCTTTTCTTTCTCTAGTTTTTCCTGTTCCTTTTTGGCCTTCTTTTCAGCTTCCAGTTTTTCATCAAGTGCTTTAAATATGGTCTCTTTTTCGGTTTCCGAAAGTTTTTGGGTAACATCCTCTCCCGCTTTTAAAATGGTTTTGCCTTTCACTTGGTAAACGGCTTGGTCAACCACAATTTGTTGCGCATTTAGGTAAGATATCATCCCTAAAGCAAAGCCTAAAAAAAGTGCTCTTTTCATTTGTCTCATCATTTAATCATTTACTATTGTGACACAGCATTCGTAAAAAAGTAACCAATTTTAACACCTGATTTTTTATCTTTAAGAACTAAAACTAAATTCAATGAAACTTTTAAGATTCTTACTCCTTTTTATTACCATTCAGCTTAGTGCCCAACAAGGTGGCATGTGGATTCCTTCATTACTGGAAGGTATGAATGAAGATGAAATGCACAGTTTGGGCAGTAAACTTTCTGCTGAAGATATTTATTCTGTAAACCAATCCAGTTTAAAAGACGCCATTGCCCATTTTAATGGCGGTTGTACCAGTGAAGTCATTTCTCCAAAGGGCTTGCTATTAACCAATCACCACTGCGGCTTTAGCCAAATTCAATCCCATTCTTCTCTTGAAAATGATTATTTAAAGGATGGTTTCTGGGCCATGACCTTGGAAAATGAATTGCCCAACGAAGGGCTGTATGTAGAATTTATTGTACGCATTGAGGATGTGACAAAACAAGCTCTTGAAGGTGTAACGGATACCATGGATGAAAGAGAACGGCAAGCAAAAATAAACAGCAATACAAATGCTGTTGAAAAAAATACAGTCAAAGAAGATTGGCAAGATACCAAAGTCAAAGCTTTTTATGAAGGCAACCAATATTTCTTGTTTGTTACGGAGCGCTTTGAAGACATTCGTTTGGTTGGTGCGCCACCAAGCAGCATCGGGAAATTTGGAAGTGATACAGACAACTGGGTTTGGCCTAGACACACAGGTGATTTTTCTATGTTCCGAATTTATGCCAATAAGGATAACAAACCTGCAAAATACAGTCCAGACAATGTACCTTACACGCCCAGACATTATTTGCCAGTGTCTCTTGATGGCGTTTCCGAAGACGATTTCACCATGGTTTTTGGCTTCCCTGGAAGAACTGAAGAGTATTTACCTGCTGTGGCCATTAAACAAATTGTAGAAAAAGTAAACCCTTCCAATATTGCCATTCGTGAAGCCGCCTTGAAAGTGATTGATGCCAATATGAAAGCCAGTGATAAAGTGAGGATCCAGTATGCCTCCAAACAAGCCCGTATTGCTAACTCTTGGAAAAAGTGGATAGGGGAAAACCTGGGAATCAAAAAGAGCAATGCCATTGAAGAACGCGGCAAGCTGGAAACTGAATTTACAAACGCTCTAAAAGAAAAGGGATTGGAAGCCAAATACGGTCATTTACTACCAGAATTTGACAGACTCTACAAGGAATTTGAACCTGTTAATGTTAAACGAAATGCTTTTGTGGAAGTTTTTATAAGAAATGTGGAATTAATGATGCTCATGTTCAGAATGACCCAATTAGAACAAGCAGTCTCCAATGGTGAAGACGCTTTCAACAAATCAAAACAGAGTACTATTGAACGAATGACAGCCTTTTATAAAGATTATGATGCCACTGTAGATAAAGGTGTTTATGAAGCCGTAATGCCACTTTACACAGCCAATTATGATAGCAGTATTTACGATAAAACCAGTTTTTCCGATTTAGAATCGGCTTTAAAAGTTATGGAAGGTACTCCAGAGGAAGTAGTGGCCAAATTAAATGCCGATCCCGCATACCAATATACCAAACCTTTTGTAGAAGAATTTTACACTAGCATTAATCCAGAATGGCAACGCCTTAATACTGAAATCAATGCCTTACAAACGCAGTATATGACCGCTCAAATGTTGGCTTTGCCCAACAAACGTTATTTCCCTGATGCCAACAGTACACTTCGTGTTACCTATGGTAAAGTGAATGGTTACTATCCAAGAGATGCCGTGTATTACTTGCCTGTTTCCTATTTGGATGGGGTGATGGAAAAATATGTTCCAGGCGATTATGAATTTGATGTACCGCAGAGATTACAGGATTTATACAAAACCAAAGATTATGGCCAATATGCTGACAGCAACGGTAAAATGCCCGTTTGTTTTATAGGCACTAATCATACAACGGGTGGCAACTCAGGAAGTCCAGCCATTGATGCCCATGGAAATTTGATAGGCTTGAATTTTGACCGCGTTTGGGAAGGTACCATGAGTGATATGAATTACGACCCCAATATTTGCAGAAACATAATGGTAGATGTACGTTATGTACTATTTATTATTGATAAATATGCTGGTGCTACTCGATTGATTGACGAAATGACGTTGGTACATCCGAAAGCAAAAAAAGGAAAAAACAAGAAGAAAAACTAAACTAAAAATCCCGAGCAATGCTCGGGATTTTTAATATCAATAGATTCTGCATTCACAGAAATTATACTTAGCCTTTTAAACTCGCTTTTAAATATTCACGGTTCATTCTAGCAATGTTTTCCAAAGAAATACCTTTAGGGCACTCTACTTCACAGGCTCCAGTATTGGTACAGTTTCCAAAACCTTCTTCATCCATTTGCTTTACCATGTTCAACACACGGTCTGTAGCTTCTACTTTCCCTTGTGGCAACAAAGCAAATTGAGATACTTTAGCCGACACAAAAAGCATAGCGCTTGAGTTTTTACAACTCGCCACACAAGCTCCACAACCAATACACGTTGCAGCTTCAAAAGCTTCATCGGCATCGTGCTTGTTTACAGGAATGGCATTGGCATCAATGGTGTTTCCAGAAGTATTGACAGAAACAAATCCTCCAGCATGCTGGATGCGGTCAAAAGCACTTCTATCAACCACCAAATCCTTAATTACAGGAAAAGCTTTGGCTCTAAAAGGTTCTATATAAATGGTATCGCCATCTTTAAATTTACGCATGTGCAACTGGCAAGTTGTAATGGCTCTATCAGGCCCATGTGCTTCCCCATTGATGTATAAAGAGCACATACCGCAGATACCTTCACGGCAATCGTGATCAAAAGCGACTGGTTCTTCGTCTTTGGCAACCAACTGCTCATTCAACACATCCAACATCTCAAGAAAAGACATATCGGGCGATACATCACTGATGTTATAATCTACCAATTTACCTTTATCAGTTGCGTTTTTTTGACGCCAAATTTTCAGTTTAAGATTCATAACGTTCTGTTATTTATAACTTCTTTCTTTTACTTCAATATTTTCATAAGCTAGGTCTTCCTTATGCATCACGGCATCGCTTGGCTCCCCTTTGTATTCCCAGGCTGCCACATATTGGAATTCCGGTCTTCTCAAGGCTTCGCCTTCGGGTGTTTGGTATTCTTCACGGAAATGACCACCACAGGATTCTTCACGATGAA
>JAGQZG010000188.1 GCA_020435705.1 Mangrovimonas sp. | reverse complement strand
AAAGTAAAAAGTAATATGAAAAGAATTTTACTGGTTGTGCTTTTGTTTTCGTTAAAGCTATTTGGTCAGAATGCTCAGGAAAAGCTACATTCCGATTCGAATAAGAACATAGGGTTTTTCAACATTACAAAAGTTGGTTTGCTTGGCGTTACCGAAATGAAGCAGGAACAATTTATTGAAGGTGAAGGCACTTTTGCCCACGAATTGGATGCTGGAGTTGCTTGGAATGTTCAGGTTGTTAACGGTTACTTTCTGTCTCCATATTTTTCTTTGGGTATTGGGGTGGGGCTTGAATGGTACAGCAATCCTGATTTTAATACCTTGCCTGTGGTTTTGGATATTAGATCCTATATCTCGGATTTGGAGAATACACCCTATTTATTTCTTGACGTTGGGCCCAATATTAAATTAGGGAATCAATCCAATTTCAAAAAAGGCCTATCTGTGAACATTGGGCTGGGGTATAAGTATCAAGTCTCAAAAGGGTTTTTCCTTGTATCCGATATTTGTTACTCGTATGATAAGGTGAACCTAAGTTCGCCAGATGATAAGATATATGCCAAAGGGATAGGTTTAAGTGTTGGAGTGATTTTTTAAACCAGATTACCTCAATACTAGCGTTTTTACAAGTTCCTTGCCCAAAGCCTCATTAATCATGGTAATTATTTTTTCCTTTCCGTAGCTCAGTTCTTCCCGAAGCACGCTGGAACTAAGCTCAACATGTAGTACATCGCCTTTTAACTGGACATTGGTAGTATAATTGTTTATTCCGTTCCCCATTAATTCTATCCAGGCTTCACGCACGTTCACTTTGTCCAAGCCTTCCTCCAAATGGTTGGTCTTGACAAAATCCTTGAGCAAATCGCTTAATTTGTTATGGTCGTTATTTCTCAAGCTCTTTTTCTGATTGGTATCTTTTGTAGATATAGGTGTTATGGGATTCATTAATAAGCTCTAGATGATCGGCATCAAGCTTTTGGATGGTTTCGGTCCAGGAGAAAAAATCAGTTTGATAGGTAATTATCCATTTTTTGTTCTCTTCTTTCAGATTAATTTTTTCGTCTTTAGTAACGGTTATAAAACTCCCATCAAGCAAGGGTCTTACCTTGTTTCTGGAGCCGCTTAAATCTTCGTTCACCACAAAATGGTCAATGGTTTCATTAACGGTATATTCTTTGCTTTCTCCATTTTCCATGAGTACTTTTTCAATTTCCCAGTAACCGTTAAGTTGTTGTATGTCATCAACTTTTTGCGAACAACTTAAAACAGTTGCCAGTAGAAAAAGGGTTGTTAAGTGTTTCATAGTTTAAAAATCTTATAGCTTTGGTGTACTTGTTTAACCACCTGTTCGGTTCTATCGGCGTGGGTGTCACTAATGAACAACTGGCCAAAATTATCGTCCTCAACAAGTTTTATTATTTGGGTCACACGGTTTTCGTCCAGTTTATCAAAAACATCATCTAGGAGCAAAATAGGGTTTACGCCACTTTGTTGCTTAATGAAGTCAAATTGAGCCAATTTTAAGGCTATTAAAAATGATTTTTGTTGTCCCTGGCTTCCAAACTTTTTGATGGGATAATCGTCTTTCAAAAACAACAAATCATCTTTATGAACGCCTATGCTGGTATATTGAAGTACCTTATCCTTGATGAAATGATCCTTTAGGAGTGTTGGCAAATCACCCTCCATTAAATCACTTTTGTAAACCAAATCAATAGATTCTTCCGAATTGCTGATAACCTCGTACCGTGACTTAAAGATAGGGATAAATTCTTCCAGAAAGGCTTTTCTTTTGTCAAAAATATAAGCACTGAAGGAAGTCAGTTGGGCGTCGTAAATTTCGAGAGTGTCTTTATTGAATGTGTTATTTAGGGCGAAATATTTCAACAGCGAATTTCGTTGTGCCAATACTTTATTGTACTTAATAAGCTCGTTTAAGTAACGTTGGTCACTTTGTGAAATCACACTGTCAATAAAACTCCTTCGAGTTGAACTTCCTTCAATAATCAAGTCCCTGTCGGCCGGAGAAATCATGACCAAAGGCAAAAGACCAATGTGTTCACTTAGCTTTTCATACTCCTTGCCATTGCGTTTAATGATTTTTTTCTGCCCCTTTTTCAGGCTCACATTTATTTTTTCTTCGGTTCCTTCAACATCATAAATTCCCGAAACCATAAAAAAGGCTTCATCATATTTAATGTTTTGAAGCGCTATTGGGTTGAAATAGCTTTTCCCAAAGGATAAATGGTAAATGGCATCCAGAATATTGGTTTTTCCCACACCATTGTTGCCCACAAAGCAATTGACTTTACTGTCAAATTCAAACGAGCTTTCGGCAAAGTTCTTATAATTCAAAAGGGTCAATGACTTTAGGATCATGGGGAAATCAACTTGAATTTTGGTGGAAAAACGATTTTAAAAGATGTGCAAATTATCGAAAAATAACAAATAAATACACTTTTATTTACGCGGAAAAAGTTTATTTTTGCCCCGCATTAATAATAAACATATGGCAACTTACAAGAAAAGAGGATTTAAACCAAAAACCAAGGAAGAAAAGGAGCATTATGTTGAAGAACATTCAACAACAGCTGAAGTATTTAATACCTTGGATGAAAAAGCTACCAAGACAGAAGAGTGGGTCGTCAAAAATCAAAAGTACATCTTCTCAGTAATTGGTATTATAGCATTGGTTGTGTTGGGATATTTGGGATATAATGAGTTTGTGCAAAAACCAAAGCAAACAGAGGCTATGAACGAAATGTTCCAAGCCAAAAAATATTTCAATGACGCTTTGACAGGTACTGAAAAAGATTCCTTGTTCAATTTGGCACTTAACGGTGGTGAAGGTAAATATGGTATGATAGATATTGCTAAAGAATATGGTAATACCAAAGCAGGCAACTTGGCAAAATACTACGCAGGAATGTCTTACTTGCACATGAGAGATTATGAAAAAGCAGTAAGCTATCTAAGTGATTTCTCCAGTGATGAAGACATCCTTTCTACCAGTGCCAAAGGAGCCATTGGCGATGCCTTTGCCCAGTTGAACCAAATGGATGATGCCTTGGATTACTACAAGCAAGCAGCCAATATGAGCGATAACGAGTTTACAGCGCCCACCTATCTTTACAAAGCTGGGACTGTGGCTCTTGAATTAGGGAAAGCTAAAGAAGCATTGGAGCTTTTCAATAAAATTAAAGAAAAATACGCCTCTTCAACGGAAGCTACCAATATTGATGTTTTGATTGGCAAAGCTGAAGTTATGGCAAGCAAATAATGGCAACGGAAAACAAAAATTTATCCCATTACGATAAAGCTACAATCCCAAACGCGAAAGACTTTCGGTTTGGGATTGTTGTTTCTCAATGGAATGACTCCATAACCAAAGCATTGGAAAAAGGAGCCTACGATACACTTGTAGAGCAAGGGGTTTCTAAGGATAATATTTTAACCTATGAAGTGCCAGGTAGTTTTGAGCTTATCTATGGAAGCAAGAAGATGCAGGCTCAAGGCGTTGATGCTGTGATTGCTATAGGTAGCGTGATACAGGGTGAAACCAAGCACTTTGATTTTGTATGTGAAGCGGTATCCCAAGGAATCAAGGATCTGAATGTTTTGCATGATATACCTGTTATATTCTGTGTGCTTACGGACAATACGATGCAACAGGCCATAGATCGTTCTGGCGGAAAACACGGTAATAAAGGTGTAGAAGCCGCCATTGCTGCCATTCAAATGGCGCATCTAGGAAAGCAATAGGCTTTTGCCTTCTTCCCTGTTAACAATTTTTAGGATTTCCACTCCCCAATTCTCTTTTGTTTTCAGTATTTTTGAAGATAACCAATGTAAGTGCAGTGAGTATTTTTCAGCAGAAAAAACCAAAACAATTCAATTATTCATCCCGGTTAGAAAAAGAGAATTCCAATGAGAATGATTCAATTGAAACCAAGTGGAATGATTTAAGAACCCATAGCAAGCTCAAAAAAGGGGGCGCCTTTACTTTGCCCAAACTCATTATCATGCTCATCATGGTATTAATTTTGCTATATGTTCTTAGAAATTATGAAATATAGACACTATGGGACTTTTTAAAGTAAGAAAAAACAAACGATTCAGCTATACGCCAAAGTACTATAATGGTGAAGGGAATCCTTATGAGATGAAGCACAAGTTTGACGATTATAGACAAACTGTGGGGAATAATTCGGGTTTAAAAAGAAAAATTGTCAATGCGTATGATGATTATACGCGCAATCCTAACAAGGAAGCAAACAAGCGGGTTTTGATCATTATTGCAGTACTGATACTGGTGTTTTTGTTTGTTATAGATTTTGACCTTTCAATCTTCCTAAAGAAATAAATGGCAGATATTATTCAACTCTTACCGGATCATGTTGCCAATCAAATAGCTGCAGGTGAAGTCGTACAGCGACCAGCATCTGTGGTCAAGGAGTTATTGGAAAATGCCATAGACGCCAATGCAACGGTTATTAAACTCATTGTTAAAGACGCTGGCAAAACCTTGATTCAGGTCATTGATGATGGCGTAGGAATGAGTGTCACGGATGCCCGTATGAGTTTTGAGCGCCATGCAACGTCCAAAATTCGCTCTGCCGATGATCTCTTTCATTTGCATACCAAAGGCTTTCGAGGGGAAGCTCTAGCGAGCATTGCAGCTATTGCCCATGTAGAGTTGAAAACCAAACAAGAACAGGATGAGGTGGGAACCTCAATAATTATTGAAGGGAGCGAAATAACCTCTCAAGAGATTGTGGTAACCCCAAAGGGAACATCAGTTTCGGTAAAAAACCTGTTTTATAATATTCCTGCCAGACGAAACTTTTTGAAATCCAATGCTGTAGAGCTTCGTCATGTGGTAGACGAGTTCCACCGTGTTGCGTTGGCGCATCCAGCGATCCATTTTGTGCTTTTTAACAATGGCAGTGAAATGTTCAATTTG
>JAGQZG010000187.1 GCA_020435705.1 Mangrovimonas sp. | reverse complement strand
AAGATGGAGAAGTTAACAGTAGTAATATGTTGAAAGCCTTGTCTCAATTTATGGTTATGATGATTTCCTCCAATTCCAAATACGATAAGTATGTGAGAGGTGAAGACCAAGTAGCTCTAACACAAGTGGAAATGGATGGAATGGCTACGTTTCAGGCTAAATGTGCCACTTGTCATGCGACTGATTTATTTACGGACCAATCCTATCGAAATAACGGTTTGTTTGTAAATCCTCAGCTAAACGATGAAGGGCGTTTCAGGATATTTGAAAATCCCGCCGATCTGTATAAGTTCAAAGTCCCAAGTTTAAGAAATATTGAACATACATTCCCGTATATGCATGATGGCCGGTTTGCTTCACTGGAAGCGGTAATGGATTTTTACGATTCAGGAATGGTTGACAATGGCAATGTGGATCCTATTTTTCAAAGGGAAGACGGAACCTTGGGCATCACACTATCTGATTATGAAAAGGAAAGCTTGATTGCTTTCTTGAAGACTTTAACCGATGAAGAATTTTTAAATGATGAGAGATTTTCTGAATATTAAACCCAAAGTAATCTTTGGATGCCTTGTGCTATGGATAACATTTAGTGTGCAGGCCAAAGAAAACCCACTGCCGTTTGGACATATTCATCTTTATAATTTTGATGATTGTGATCTGTGTGGTTGTTCAACAAGCAGTGGCAGTTTTGGTTTTGGGACTTTGAGTAATGCTAACTTTTTAGGAGTGAGATATATATATCAAGAGTACGAATCCCGAAATGGTATTTTTGTGAATTCCCCAACCATTGATGAAAAGTTCAATACCTACCAAGTTTGGGGGCAAATTCCAGTTTACAAATCTTTTTACGTAACAGCATCTGTACCCTATCAGGATTTGCATAGATATTATCACGACGGAACTGAAGAGCACATCAAAGGCTTGGGTGATATCACTGTTATTGGTTGGTACAAATGGCAATTTTACAAGAAAAAGCAAGCTGACAAAGTTGATATGAACATGGACGGGCCAGAAAAATCACCCCATGCTTTGCAGTTTGGAATAGGTGTAAAATTACCTACCGGCGAGTTTGAAGAGGAGCTTACAGATAGAATTAATCCCGGGTTTCAAGTAGGGACTGGAAGTTTTGATGGCATTTTTTCCGTAGGTTATAATTTGTCCATCAAAAGATTTGGAGCCAACACTTTGGCCACGTATTATTTAAAAGGAGAAAATAAAAATGATTATAAATTTGGGAATCAGTTTAGTTATTCCTTAAGCACGTTTTATGCGTTTCCTTTTGAAACGTTTAATTTTATGCCTTTTGTGGGCCTATCGGGAGATGTTTACGATTCCATTGAGCAATACGGAGAAACACTTCCAGAGACCGATGGTTCTATCTTAAACTCCAGTTTTGGGGTTGAGGTTGCTACCAAGCGATTCATTGTTGGAGCTAATTATACCCTTCCACTATCGCAGAATTTATTTGGAGAGAATGTTGAGCTTAAAAACAGGCTCTCGGTTTATTTGAATTTTGCACTATAGCTAAAAAAAGCGACCCGTTGGTCGCTTTTTTTATTTTGTAGCCATGGGACTTATGATTTTTACATCTTGAAACGCAATAGCACCACGAACAACACCTGAAATTAAGTTGTAAATGGCATCTATAATGTGCATCTTCAATTCACTTTGATGATAAATAATACTCACCTCTCTGGCGGGTGAAGGTTCCTTAAAATAACGCAATTTGGATTTGTCTCTCTCATGTATGTCCAAAGTATGTAAGTAGGGTAAAAGCGTCATGCCCAAGCCTTCATTGGAAAGTTTGGTCAAGGTTTCAAAACTACCGCTTTCCAGTTGGAAGCTTTCATTTGAACTGTCTTTAAAAGCCTTGCAAAGGTTAATAACCCCATTTCGGAAACAATGGCCATCTTCCAAGAGGAGCATATCTTCCAAATCCAATTGTTCTATTTCCAACTCTTTGACCATGTTTAGTCTATGGGATTCCGGAATATAGCCCACAAAGGGTTCGTAATAAATCACCCGCTCCTTGATGGTTTCATTTTCCAAAGGGGTGGCTGCAATGGCAGCATCCAAGTGGCCTTCGTTTATCCTTGAGATAATCTCTTCGGTGGTAAGCTCTTCAATTTTCAAATTGATTTTAGGGTATTTTTTGATGAAGGTTTTTAAGAACATTGGTAAAAGCGTGGGCATAATAGTTGGGATAATACCCAGTTTGAATTCGCCACCTACATATCCTTTTTCTTGATCAATAATGTCTTGTATCCGATGGGATTCATTGACAATATTTTTGGCCTGCTTCACCAGTTTTCGGCCTACTTCGGTAAGTTCAATAGGTTTCTTGCTTCTGTCAAAAATGAGAATATCCAGCTCGTCTTCCAGTTTCTGTATTTGCATGCTAAGCGTAGGCTGCGTGACAAAACATTTTTCGGCTGCCTTGGTAAAATTTTGATGTTCGGCCACAGCCAAAACGTAATGCAATTGTGTTATGGTCATAGTATTGATTAAGGCTATAAAAATATAAAAACTATCAATAAAATTTATTAAAAAAATGAAAATTATAGATTAAATTTGTAGTAAAATAATTGAGATTATGACACTTAATAGCATTGGTTTAGACCAAAAGAAAACAAAACAAATTGCTAATGATTTGAATAGTCTATTGGCCAATTTTCAAATTTATTACCAAAACCTAAGAGGTATTCACTGGAACATTAAAGGAAAGCGATTCTTTGAATTGCACCCTAAGTTTGAAGAACTTTATAACGAAGCCAATTTAAATGTTGATGAGATTGCCGAGCGTGTCCTAACGCTTGGAGGCGTGCCTTTGCACACCTTTGAAGATTATATTGGTCAGGCAAGAGTGCCAATTGGCAAGAATATTACACAAGATGAAGATTCCGTTAAGTTGATTGTGAGTTCTTTATCTGAACTTTTGAAGATAGAGCGGGATATTTTGGAAAAAGCAGGGGAAGCAAATGATGAAGGGACAAACTCCATGATGAGTGATTTCATTACCGAACAGGAAAAAACCATTTGGATGATGAAAGCTTGGTTGGGAGAAACCGTATAACTAAAAAAAGCGACCCATTGGGTCGCTTTTTTTTTTAGAACTTTATTTCCAGTTCTAAATCTTTATCAACTAAATCAAATTGTGCATCAGAAAATTGTGGTGGCCCAAAATTCATTTTGTTGTTTGAGGTTCCATAGTTTTCCTGTGGCATGCCATTGTCTGCAAAGTCCATTTTTTGATTGTCGTTGGCATCATGTAAAACCATGACAGCATAAGTTCCAGGTGTAACATCGGTAAATGTATAAGTGCATTTACCATCTACAATATCTACTTTGGCGTTTTGTATTCCTTTGCCTTTCATGAATGTGTTTTTGTCATGAAGTCCCATGAGAATATGACCTTTATCGCTCAATACCTTATTTATTTTTACAGTAATGCTGTAGGTTTTGGTTGAATCTTGTGCTTTGGCAAATTGAAAACTTACTAAGCATACTAAAAGAATTGCTAAATGTTTCATAATGATTGATGGTTTTTAAAGTTTAACAGGTCAAAGATTCCAATAAAAACAGGACTAGACCAATGTAATGAACTCAATTGTAGAATTTAACGGCTGAACTGTTTAAATCAAACCTCTTGATTTAACTTCTAAGTATTTGTTAATGGTATTAACTGTTAGCTGTTCAGGTTCGGTGAGGATGGAATGGATACCGTATTTTTTCAGTTCGTTAACGATAAGGCGTTTTTCAAAAGCAAATTTTTCAGCAATAACCTTATCATAAACATCTTGGATTGTTTCGGCCTTGTTTTTTATGAGACTGTTCAATTCTACGTTGTTAAAGAAAATAACAATCAGTAAATGGTCTTTTGCAATGGCTTTAAGGTATTGCAACTGCCTTTTGAGTCCGTCCAAGGTTTCAAAATTCGTGTAGAGCAGGATCAGGCTTCTGTGTGTTACATTGCGTTTAATTTGGGCATAAAGTCTGCTAAAATCGGTTTCAAAAAAATCGGTATTGACTTTGTAGAGTGCGTCCAGTATAAGGTGCATTTGCAACGAGCGTCTTTCGGCAACCACAAAATTATCCACTGTTTTTGAAAACGAAAGAACGCCCGCTTTGTCATGCTTTCTTAATATAATACTGCTCATCACAAGCGTAGAATTGATAGCATAGTCAAGCAAACTCAAACCGTTAAATGGCATTTGCATAACACGGCCTTTATCAATGATAGAGTAGACAGATTGCGCTTTTTCATCTTGAAACTGATTTACCATCAATTGGTTTTTCTTGGCCGTGGCTTTCCAGTTAATGGTTCGTAAGTCATCTCCCAAAACATACTCCTTTATTTGTTCAAATTCCATGGTATGGCCCAATCGGCGTACTTTCTTTATGCCAAATTCTTGGGTGACATTGTTTAGGTTCATTAATTCAAACTGTTTCAACTGTAAGTAGCTGGGATAGGTAGGAACCATGATATTGCCGTCAAAAATGTAGCGTTTGGAAACCAACCCAATAATAGAAGAAACATAAACGTTTAGATTGCCAAAGACATATTCGCCACGCGCCACAGGACGTAAATGATAGTTTTCGGTCTTACTGCTTTTAGGTGAAAGAATGGTTTTGAGGTTAAAATCTCTTTTTTGGAATTGCACGGGAATTTCGTCAATTACTTTGCAAAAAGCCTTGAAAGGATAGTTGTTCTTAAAATTCAGTGTTATCGTATTGTGATCTCCATTGGAAAGCCTTTCCGGTGTGGTTCTCTTCGCTTCAAAACGTTCTTTTCCAAGGAAGATAAAAAGCAAATCCATTATAAAACACACCAACAGCACCAATATCAATAGCTTGGAAACAAGATATAGGAACGGCACAAAATAGCCAATTACAAATAAGGCTACAATGCCAATGCCCAAGGCAAAAAAACGCGGCTGTATGTATAAGGCTTTAAAAAATTTCAATTTAGCTATC
>JAGQZG010000186.1 GCA_020435705.1 Mangrovimonas sp. | reverse complement strand
TGGTGCTAAAAGAGCCTTTTAATTCACGCTGAGTAGTTGTTACAGTTCCGTTCCCGTCAATTCCGGTGTCAAAACTGAAATTACAGGAAACGGCGGTAAGAGCTAAAATGGCGGCTACAATAATTTTGGTTAATGTGGTCATAACTGTTCGATTTTTGATTGATTCTTTTTGATTGATTCTTTTTGATTGATGATGCAAAGATGTTCTGTTTTTATCTTCTGTTTAAATAAGTTTGATTGAACTGTTGATTTCTATTGATGAACTGTAAGTGTTATTGGGATATAATTTGAACACCGTCTTCTTCGGTTACCCGGACTTTCACGTCGTCCCCGTCGGCCTTGATACCTTTCCCATTAATGTTTATTTCCAGACTGTCACTTTTTATGTTTACAGATTCATTATTGATTTTTACGCCTTTTCCATTTTTGTTGATGTTGATGTTCACTTCCACGGCATCATTTTCACAATCCATGCACTTCACTTCATTTTCCATGATTTTTAAAGTTTGTCCAACATCACCTCTTGAGAGAATGTTGTTATCGCCTAGCCAACCTTCAACAAAGGAACTTGTGTTTTTGTCAAATTTCACAAAAGTTCCTTCTGGAATGAAAAGGCGAATATTCACTTTTTGATCATGAAATTTGTTTTCAAAATTGGTCATTAGGAAATTATCCAAAACCAATTGATTATTTACCATTTCAAAATGATATTCGATATTTTCTGCATTAGATTTGGCATTATCGTAATCTCGGCCTTTAGCTTCTTTTTCAAGACGCACCGTAATGAGAGAATCTTTTGTTGATTTTACGAAAATTTCCAAGTTGCGTGAGAAAATCTTCTTGTCGCCTTCATCAGTATGCTTTATTTCAAAGCCATTGCTTCTATAGAAACCATGTTTGTACGTGTCCAGTTTACTAGCCGTCATGACTACTTGAAGTGTGTCGTTCATTATAGGTTGAAAACTTTTCATTTCAGTACTTATGGTTTCTTGCGAAAACTCCGTTGCATAGTTGATTCCTATGGAAATAACACTTACCAATGACAATAGCCACAAACCTAAAAGCGTATATTTTGCTACATTTCCTATGGATTTTAAGTTGGTTACCAAAATCTTCAAACCTAAATACAAGAGGAAGAACAAAGGGATTCCAAACAAGAAAAACAGAAGTATGGAACCCACCCAAATAGGCACACCAGACATATTCAAGGCATCTGGATAATCCATCCACCAAGGTCTTATAATGGAGGAGCTGCTAAGCGAAATGGAACTAATGATAACACCCAAAAGAGCGGCAGCACTAGCCAGGATAAGAATGACCCCAAAGAACTTGGCAAACAGTTTTAAAAAAAACATGATGATGTCTCCAATGGTATCAAAGAATGATTTGGAATTGGATTTTATCTTATCACCATACTTTTCATAATCTATGCTTTTTACCGTGTCCGATACGTTGTCAATGCCGTCTTTAATTTTTTTTTCAATGTTGCTGATGTTCACAGGCTCGCCTTTCATGGTTAGTTTCTCGGACGTTGTGATCGCCTCTGGAACCAAAATCCAGAAAAGGATGTAAATGAAAATAGCCGTACCGCCAGAGCCAAAAATTAACAAGACCCATAACAATCGTACCCAAATTACCTCTATGCCCAAGTAGTGGCTCAAGCCAGAAGCAACACCAGCTATATAGGAGTTGTCTTTGTCCCTGAAGAGTTTTTTTGATGATTTTGAACTGTAACTTTTCTTAGGCTCGTCTTCAAAGATTTCTTCATCTACAAGGTAGTCTTCCGGTTGCCCCATAATGGTAATCACTTCGTCTACTTGTTTAACAGAAATAACCTGTCTTTCGTTTTGCACACGCTCACTGAATAATTCGGCAATACGAGCTTCAATATCAGCTATAATTTCAGCACGACCTTGAGAATCGGTAAACGAACGCTTGATGGCATCAAGATAGCGTTGCAATTTTAGGTAAGCATCTTCATCTATGTGAAAAAATATACCTGCTAAATTTATATTGACTGTCTTATTCATTGTTTGTTGATTTTTGTCTTGTTACTAAGTTAACTGCCTGTTGTAATTCGCTCCAAGTGTCGTTGAGCTCGTTTAAAAATAGTTTTCCCGTTTCAGTAAGTCCGTAATACTTTCGTGGTGGTCCCGAAGTGGATTCTTCCCAACGGTAGTTAAGAAGTCCAGCATTTTTAAGTCGGGTGAGTAGTGGGTAAATAGTCCCTTCTACTACTAGCATCTTTGCGTCTTTGAGCGCATCCAGAATTTCTGCTACGTAAGCATCCTCGTCTTTAAGGATGGAAAGAATGCAGTATTCCAGTACGCCTTTTCGCATTTGTGCTTTTGTGTTTTCTATCTTCATGTTTTAATGAGATTAAAGGATGAAACTGTTCATTTTTTGATTTATGATTGATGATTGATGATTGATGATCCTTCGACTATGCTCAGGACAAGTTATTATTTTAAAAAGTTGATGGTTAGTGGGTAATTATACAATTCTCCGTCACGGGCTTTTAAACTGGCAATGACAATAAAAACCATTTCCAGTATAAAACACATAATACCCAAGGCACCTAAACCACCTGCCAGAAACAATAGGGGTGATGGCTCTGTAATGTTTATATGAAAATTGTCAAACCCATGAAAATCTATAAAATCTATTTCATTGAAAACTTTGAATATGAAAAAAGGCACGCTTATACAACCTAAAATAATGGCATACATAAAAACACTTAGTTGGAAATTGAGCGCTTGTTTACCATGTTTATCTACAAATTCTGATTTATCTTTATTTATTACCCACAATACCAAAGGTCCAATAATGTTCCCCAGAGGGAAAAAGAACCTCGAAAAAGTAGAGAGGTGAATAAAGGTTGCAATGTTTTTTTGATTGGTGTCCGGTGTCATTTTTTAAAACGTATAATAGTTTCTTATGCAAATATATATCCAAAAACAGGTATTATGCAATACAAAGTACTTGAATTTAACAAAATATTAACAATTATAGAAACGGTAATTTTGTGTAATTTTAGACCGTAATAAATTTAAAACATGCAGATAAGCCCAAGTAAACTCAATAGTTTTTTAATGTTCAAATTGCCGTCGGCCTATGTTTGTGGTGTGAGGGTAAAGGAAATTTCAAACAACACCTGTATGACTTCAGTGAAGTATAAATGGATCAACCAAAACCCTTTTAATTCCATGTTTTGGGCGGTTCAAGGCATGGCTGCCGAACTGTCTACGGGAGCGTTAATGATGATGAAAATAAAAGAGTCGGGCAAGAAAATCTCTATGTTGGTAGCCAACAATAATGCTACGTTTACCAAGAAAGCCACTGGCAGGATTACCTTTAGCTGTAACGAGGGGCATTTAATTGATGAAGCCATCGCAAAAGCGGTGGAGACAGGTGAGGGCCAAACCCTATGGATGCAATCCGTAGGGGTCAATTCGGAAGGGGCTGAAGTATCTACCTTTAACTTTGAGTGGACTATTAAGGTGAAAAGCTAAGAGTTGAAAATTGAAAAGTGTAAAACGGAAACTGTAACGTTCTTGAAAATTTTTCAACAAATAAACAGTTAAACAAAACAACAAGATCATGACAGCACACGAAATAGATTACAGAATTTACGGTGAGGAAATGCAATATGTGGAGATAGAATTGGATCCGCAAGAAGGTGTTATTGCCGAAGCTGGTGGTTTTATGATGATGGACGACAACATCAAAATGGAAAGCATTTTTGGCGATGGCTCCAAACAAGATAGTAGCTTCATGGGCAAAATTCTAGGCGCTGGAAAGCGTATCTTAACAGGTGAAAGTTTGTTCATGACGGCCTTCTATAACGTGGGTATTGGGAAAAAGAACGTATCCTTTGCATCGCCATATCCAGGTAAAATTGTACCCTTGGATTTAACGGAGTATGGTGGTAAGTTCATTTGCCAAAAAGATGCTTTTCTCTGTGCTGCCAAAGGAGTGAGCATTGGAATTGAATTCAGTAAGCGATTGGGTAGAGGTTTGTTTGGTGGTGAAGGGTTTATCATGCAAAAACTGGAAGGTGATGGGATGGCTTTTGTTCATGCAGGCGGAACGCTCGCAAAGAAAACACTACAACCTGGTGAGGTTTTAAGAGTAGATACAGGTTGTATTGTGGGCTTCACTAAAGATGTAGATTATGATATTGAATTTGTAGGAGGTATCAAGAATACTATTTTTGGAGGTGAGGGGTTGTTTTTTGCTAAGCTTCAAGGTCCTGGAACCGTTTATATCCAGTCGTTGCCATTTAGTCGTCTGGCTGGTAGGGTTTTAGCGGCGGCACCACAAGGGGGCGGAAAAGATAAAGGAGAAGGCAGTATTCTAGGTGGATTAGGGAATATTCTGGATGGCGATAATAGGTTTTAATTCAATTTCTTAGCTATAATCCCAATGTTAAATTTTCTATATTAAGAAATTGTTAACACTTTTTTTTCTAAATTTAGAAAACAAAACATAGCCTATGATGTAAATCTACCTTTATCAACTAAACCCTTAAATTAATTATGGCAAGAGCAATGTTTGAGTACACAAAAACCGTACTCAGTAAGGTAAGTTTCGACGTTTCTCTATTTACCAAAGAATTACAAAAAGCTCTACAAAGACTGCTGCCCTATGAAATAGAAGAACTAAAGATATTCATTATGTCTTTGGTGCAGCAGAATCCCGAGCTCAATCAATGTTTAATCTATCTAAAATAAGAACAAAAGCAATCTGAAAAGATTGCTTTTTTTTGTTCATAATTAGAGTGTTGTTTTCTGAAAATCGTATTTTTGGAAAAATTCGGAAAACTGAAAAAAATATTTGCCATAACATTGTTGCTAGCGGTTTCTTTGAAGCCCAGTTATTATTTGGCCGAAATAGTTTATTACGAATTGAACATAGATTATATCATTGAAACCTATTGTGTCAATAAAGATAAGCCAGAGCTTCAATGTAACGGTAAGTG
>JAGQZG010000185.1 GCA_020435705.1 Mangrovimonas sp. | reverse complement strand
TCATTTTCAGAAGATGCCCTAACCGTTTTGATAAGCAAGAAGAACCGCATTTTGTTGGTTTTGAAAACGTTCGTCATGCCTAAAACCACCGTAAGAAGTTGCCTCAATGGCGTTTTGGTTCAAGATAAAGACCACCTTACGGATGCCGTAGAAAATCTTTCTTATGTCACCAACAATAAACCTTCAGAAAGTGAGTTAGAAGATTTGATATTTGCCTCAAAAATATGCAAGCACACCAAATCAAACACCATCGTTCTGGCAAAGAACAAACAGCTTTGTGCCAGTGGAACTGGACAAACTAGCCGTGTTGACGCACTTAACCAAGCTGTTCATAAAGCCAACTCTTTTGGGTTTGACCTTAAAGGTGCGGTAATGGCCAGCGATGCTTTTTTCCCGTTCCCTGATTGTGTTGAAATTGCAGACAATGCTGGGATAACCGCAGTTATTCAACCAGGTGGCTCTATCAAAGATGAATTAAGCATCAAGTATTGCAATGAAAATGAGGTTTCTATGGTATTTACAGGAACTCGTCATTTTAAACATTAATTTTATTACATTTACGAGATTTGATTTATAAACCTCAAAAACTACTTTAAACGAATGGGATTTTTTGACTTCCTTACTGAGGAAATTGCTATTGACTTGGGTACTGCCAATACTTTGATTATTCATAATGACAAGGTGGTGGTAGACAGTCCTTCAATTGTTGCCCGTGACCGTGTTTCAGGGAAAATAATTGCGGCTGGAAAAGAAGCCAGCATGATGCAAGGTAAAACACACGAAAACATTAAGACCATTAGGCCATTGAAGGATGGTGTTATTGCCGACTTTGATGCTAGTGAGCAAATGATTAGTTTGTTTATCAAAAATATTCCCGCGCTTAAAAAGAAATTGTTCACGCCAGCCTTACGAATGGTCATTTGTATCCCTTCGGGTATTACTGAAGTAGAAATGCGTGCGGTTAAAGAATCGGCCGAACGCGTTAACGGTAAAGAGGTATATTTGATTCATGAGCCCATGGCTGCAGCCATTGGTATCGGGGTAGATATCATGCAACCTAAAGGCAACATGATTGTAGATATAGGTGGTGGAACTACCGAAATTGCGGTTATCGCCCTAGGAGGTATTGTTTGTGACAAATCCGTAAAAATTGCGGGAGACGTCTTCACCAATGATATTATCTATTACATGCGAACCCAACATAATTTATATGTAGGTGAACGCACCGCCGAAAAAATAAAAATCCAAATAGGTGCAGCCACCGAAGACCTTGAACTACCTCCAGAAGATATGAGCGTGCAAGGTCGCGACCTGCTCACCGGAAAACCAAAACAGGTTCAAATCTCTTACAGGGAAATTGCCAAAGCTCTGGACAAATCCATTCTTCGTATTGAAGATGCCGTGATGGAAACCTTATCTCAAACACCACCGGAATTGGCTGCCGACATTTACAATACAGGTATCTATCTTGCTGGTGGAGGTTCTATGTTACGTGGGCTGGATAAGCGATTGTCGCAAAAAACAGACCTTCCGGTTTATATAGCTGAAGACCCTTTGCGTGCGGTTGTTAGAGGTACTGGAATCACTCTTAAAAATTTGCCTAAATACAAGAGCATCCTGATAAAATAGCATATCATGCAGCAAATAATAAATTTCATTCTGCGAAACAAAAGTTTCTTATTGTTCGCATTGTTATTTGCCCTTTCTATTTTCTTGACCATCCAGTCGAATTCCTACCACAAGAGTAAGTTCATTAATTCGGCCAATGCGCTATCGGGCGGTGTATATAATCTTACCAATGGAATTACCCAGTACTTTGACCTCAAAGAACAAAATGAAATTCTCACGGAAGAGAACAATCGGTTAAAATCAATCCTTTACTCCAACCATGGCTATCAAGAGAGCGAGGTGGATAGCTTGCCTTATGTGCCCAATTTCAAATTCATCACAGCAACGGTTATAAAGAACAGCTACAGTGCCTACAACAACTATCTAACCATAGATAAAGGCACCAAGGACAGTATTAATGTAGATTTTGGAGTGATTTCATCAAAGGGTGTTGTGGGGATTATAGACAATGTTTCCAAGAATTATGCCCGGGTATTATCTGTACTTAACACCAAAAGCCGGATTAATGCCGAACTCAAAAAAACCAACCATTTTGGCAGTTTAAAGTGGGATGGAAAGTCACCTGAAGTTGTTCAACTTATAGATATTCCTAAGCAAGCTGAGATAAAAATTGGGGATACCATTGTAACGGGTGGTCTTTCAACCATTTTCCCGAAGGGTATTCCTATAGGTTCTGTGCAGTCTTTTAATCTGGATGAAACCGGTAATTATTTTATTCTTGATGTGAGGCTATTCAATGACATGACCAATCTTGGTAATGTCCATGTTATTGAAAACATCAATGCCAAAGAAATACTTTCTCTAGAACCCACCGATGAATAGTTCAATAGCACTACATATAAGCCGATTTGTACTTTTGGTGCTTTTACAAGTGCTCATCCTAAACCATATTAATTTCTTGGGATACATTAATCCCTATGCCTATATACTTTTTATTCTGCTATTTCCCATAAGCAACAACAGACAATTGTTTATTCTCCTTTCGTTTGTATTGGGTTTTACAATAGATCTCTTTTCCGACTCCGGAGGTATCCATGCCGCGGCCTGTGTGACCATAGCCTACTTAAGGCCTATGATTCTTAAATTCACCTTTGGCACTAGTTACGAACATCAAACCTTGAAAATAGGCACCTCTGAAATAGGGCCAAGAATTACCTACTTTACCATTATCATACTAATACATCACTTTATTTTATTCACTTTAGAGGTTTTTAACACATCAAACATACTTTTGATTGCGAAAAAGTCGTTATTCTCAAGTATATTTACACTAATCATGTGTTTAATTTTAACGGTTTTGTTCAGCAGAAATTCTAAATGAGGAAACTTTTACTCTTTTCACTTATCATATTAGTTGGTTTCGTTTTTTTATCCCGCCTTTTTTATCTGCAAGTTTATGATGCCAAGGGCTATAGTATAGACGAAGACAATGCCATTAGGAAAGTATTTAATTACCCTAATAGAGGGTATGTTTACGATCGTAATGATGTGCTTCTGGTTGCCAACCAACCTTCGTATGATGTGATGGTGATCCCAAGAGAAGTTGAACCGCTGGATACTCTTGAATTCTGCGACCTGTTAAAAATCACAAAAGAAGATTTCAAGACCATTTACAATAAAGCCTATCACTATTCTCCTAGGCTACCTTCGGTATTCATTCCGCATCTATCAAAAGAAGACTATGCCTTTCTTTCTGAAAAAATGAGAAAATACCAAGGCTTCTACATTCAGAAAAGATCCCTAAGACATTACTTGACCAGTGTGGGAGCCAATGTTCTAGGTGATATTGGGGAAGCCAGTCAGCGCGACATTGAAAATGATGGCTATTACAATATGGGCGACCTTATTGGTAAGCAAGGTGTAGAGCTTTCCTATGAGCATGTTTTGAGAGGTAAGAAAGGCATTAAGTATATTCAGAAAGATCGTTTCAATAGAGATATTGGCCCATACAAAGAAGGGATTTACGATGTTGCTCCTGAGCCTGGCAAAGACATAAAAATAACTATTGATGCCACCTTACAGGCCTACGGTGAAAAACTCATGGAGCACAAACGTGGCGGTATTATTGCCATTGAACCCAGTTCGGGTGAAATATTAGCCATGGTCACGGCACCCAGTTACAATCCTAATATTTTAGTAGGAAGACAACGCTCAAAAAATTTCAATGCCTTAGTAAAAGATACCATTGCCAAGCCTTTATTTGACAGAAGCTTGCTGGCTCAATATCCGCCGGGCTCTCCTTTTAAGGTTTTGAATGCCCTCATTGGATTGCAAGAAGGCGTGACCACTACAACCGACACCTATCCTTGCAGGATGGGTTACTATTATAATGGCCGCCGCTTAACGGGCTGTCATAGCCATGCGAGCCCCGTAAACATGAATTCGGGGATTTATCATTCCTGTAATGCCTATTTCGTGAATCTTTACAGAAAGATTATTGACAAATATGACAATCCAGACACTGGCATGAACATTTGGAGTGAACACGTAAAAAGTTTTGGCTTGGGAAATTTTCTCAACAACGATTTATCTGTTGGAAGAAAAGGACGAATTCCCGATGGCGATTACTACGACCGTGCTTACGGAAAAGGTCGCTGGGCTTCAACCTACATTGTTTCCAATGCCATTGGGCAAGGCGAGGTAGAAGCAACACCTATTCAGTTGGCCAATATGGTTGCTGCCATTGCCAATAGAGGGTATTACTACACACCGCATATCATTAAAACCATTGAAGACGACACGATAGATTCCAAGTTTACCATTCCAAAGCACACAACCATTGACAAGCAGTATTTTGAGCCCGTAGTTCAAGGAATGTTTGATGTTTACAACAAAGGAACGGCGGCCACCGTTCAAATTCCCGGTATTGAAATTTGCGGTAAAACGGGAACAGCAGAAAATTTCGCTATCATAGATGGTAAGCGAACCCAGTTGACCGACCATTCCATTTTTGTGGCCTTTGCCCCAAAAGACAATCCCAAAATAGCAATAGCTGTTTTTGTTGAAAACGGGTACTGGGGAAGTCGTTTTGCAGGTAGAATTGCCAGTTTGATGATAGAAAAGTACATTAAAGGGGAAATTACCCGAACCGATATGGAAGATTGGATTCTTAAACACACTCTTGAGCACGAATATGAAAAACCGTATTCCGGAAAGCCATTCCACATCAATAAAGAATCCAGGATCTTGACCGTTGAAGAATACGAACGTGAAAAGAAAATGCCAACCAACAGGGATATTCCAACCACAACCAACATCCCACTATAATGCAGAGAGAAGGTAGAAGATTAAAGTTTGATTGGATCACCATTATCCTGTTTTTATTGCTGGTAGGTTTTGGCTACCTGAACATTCTTTCGGCCTCAT
>JAGQZG010000184.1 GCA_020435705.1 Mangrovimonas sp. | reverse complement strand
GGTACGGGTTGGGACGGCTCTTTGAACGGAGAGCCGCTCCCTAGCAGCGACTACTGGTTTACGGTGGAATATGCCGAGCCAGGGGATACCTCTGGTGCCAGAAAACAATTTAAGTCGCATTTTACCCTTAAACGATAAGGGTATAGGAGAAAAATATTAAAAGAGAGGCCGATAAATTATCGGCCTCTCTTTTTATTTGTACAGCATGTTAGAATAGAGTGGGTGGTTGTTTGGTGTATTTCAGACTCATGGGGAACAAATGGATTGGCAAGTGTTTATATTCATTAACAGTAGGGAGTTTGAGTGTTTTAATTGGTGAATGTTTCAAAATTGATAAGAATGGTTTTAGGCGTTACTTAGACCAGTGTAAACATGCTTTTAATGTGAGTGAGAATGAGCTTTAGTGTTATAAAAAAAGCCTAAGGTTTAACCTTAGGCTTTTTTTAATAGACTTAATATTTTTAATTATAAATTGAAACAGACTGTAAAGACAACATTGTGGCTAGTGGAGTCTAAAGTGATAGGATCTGTCAAGCCTGTTTCGAAAAATTGGTAGTTGCTTTTTCTTTGGGCGTTGTCATAAGATAAATCTAATTTTACCATCCCCAAATTAAAGCCTAAACCAAGGGAATATCCAGTCAAGTCCCCAATAGTTTCACCGTTTTTGTAAGGACTTTCTTCCATTCTGTATCCAGCCCTTAAGCTTATCATCTTGATCTTATATTCACCACCTATTCTATAGGTTGATGCTCCAGTAAGAGAACTACTCAGTTCACTATTTAGAGAACGAAAGTACATGTCACTGGTAGGTTTAAACCTTGTATTACTATAATCTCTATAAGAATAATCAAAACTGATAAGGCCATTTTCAGCAAAAACAAAAGCTAAACTACCGGTGATTTTACCTGGGGATTGAATTTTGTAATCTTCAAAAAAGTTTACAACGTTAGGAGCAACAACCGTGGTTTCAGGAGAGCCATTGTAATTGTGATTAGTGGCAATACTTTGAGAAGTTTCATCTTGTAGTAAAAACCATGTTGGAGAACTATAGGAGGCGCCTATCCTTAAAAATTCAATAGGTTTAAAGATTGCTCCAACTTGAAATGAGAATCCCGATCCTGTGGTTCTTAAGGAATTATCAAAAGCTACTTCATTTACCATAGAACCTGGGTTAGAATTATTCTCATAAAAATAAGTATCCTGTTTATAGTAAATGAAATGGGTGTTTAAGTTGGCCCCTAAATATAATTTATTACCCAGTTGAGTTGCAATGTTTAAAGCTACTTTGCTGTTATATCCTGAAGACTCATGGTAATACTTTTGAAAAAATGTTCCTGCGCCAATATTTGAGCTATAAGCTATATTTTCATCCACAGCATCCAAAGGTTCCAAAATATAAGATTCATAACCAAGAAAAGCTTGTTGATTTCCATATCCGTAGTAATACCCAATATCAGCATAAGCATCAGTATAAGATTCTCCTGAAAAGCGGGATATTTCATCCAACCTGTTGCCTTGGGCGTAGGAGAGAAAATATTGATCTATGGAATTTGTATTGGTTCCATGGGCATACCAATCATTGTTGAAGTTATCCACTTTATCGTAAGCAGCAGAAAGAACAATTTTCTTCCAAGGAGAATTTTCATTGCTGTTTTTAAAAACGAAAGCACCACCTAATTGATTAAAATCAATGGCCGTATTGGTTTTAGCATGTTCAGTTGAGAAAAAATCGGTTTCACTGTGCCTCGTTAGAATACTGGCTGAAGCAGAAGCATGGCTTGAGTTGAAAACTGCCGATCCAGCAGGATTAATATTGACCGCGCTCATATCGCCGCCTAAGGCTCCAAATGCACCACTTAGGGCTCTAAATCGTGCCGTTCCTTGAATTTCGTCATTGGAGTATCTCAAGGCATCAGAAATTTGCTGAGCTTGACTTGTGAGCGTTAAAAGCACACCCACTGAAAGTAAGATTATCTTTTTCATAGATTTTTAAAATTTTATCGTCTTCTACCGCCACCACCAGATACACTACGTCCACCACCACTTGATCCTGATGAACTTCTGGAAGAATTAACGGAGCCACTTGATCGGGTGCCGCTTGATCTTGACGGAGAACTTGAACGAACACTTGTATTATTGCTTCGTGTGCTGGGCGTGGAAAAGCTCGCGTTGTTTCGTGTTCTGGTTCGTGGTGTTGAATTCCGTACATTAGAACTGTTGTTTCTAGTTACGTTAGGGTTAGTTAAGTTACTTCTAGTTGTTCTAATAGATGGATTAGTTAAAGTATTAGATCTGGTGGTTCTTCGTGTATTGGCTCTTATGTTATCATAATTTCTTGTAAGAGCATTGTTTCTTGATGAAGCCAACGAGTTTCTTCTATTGGTTGTCATACTTCTATTTGTATAGCCTAAGTAACTGGCAGCACCTCTTCTTCCAGCAACGGCAACACCTCTTCTACCATAATAGTTACCATAGTAAGGATAACCGCCATAATATGGATATCCGTAATAATAATTAGGATAATACCAACCGTAGCCGTAATATGGATAATACCAACCAGCTCCCCAGCCCCATCCTACATTCCAATTCCAGCCATAGCCATAATATCCCCAGTTCCATCCCCAATAAGGATAAAACCAGTCGTTGTTATAGACATTTACAACAACTTCATTGCTATCGGCACCCCAACTTCCATAGCCTTCATAAGAATTGTCAATGGAATCTTGCTGTTTATCGGCTTCACTGCTATAGGAGTCTACATCGGTAAAAATTTCGTTTTCAGCATTCATGGCCTCATACTCCATTCGTTTTTCTTTGAAGTAATTTTGGTAATAAGAATTGTTCTGAGCTGGAGTTTGTTCAACTTCTTCGGCATAAACAACGTCATCATTTGATGAGTAAATGCCGTCGTT
Organism: Mangrovimonas sp.; assembly: GCA_020435705.1. Lineage (GTDB taxonomy): Bacteria > Bacteroidota > Bacteroidia > Flavobacteriales > Flavobacteriaceae > HKST-UBA85. The sequence continues at coordinate 2,110 of JAGQZG010000184.1, read as the reverse complement.
ATCACTAGCATATTGGTAGGAACCACAGGAATAAAAACCTGCAGTGACTAGTAACAGCAGTACTGACTTGATATTTAAGTAACTTTTTAAGAACATAACAATTGTTTTTTATTGTTGAACATAACAAAAATAATTAGTTTTGCCCAACGGTTGGACTTATTTAACATAAGTGCAATTTTTATGCCAAAGAACCATATATGAGCAAGAAATTAACTAGTAGGTCTGAAGATTATTCAAAATGGTACAACGAGCTTGTTGTTAAAGCCGATTTAGCAGAAAATTCAAATGTAAGAGGATGTATGGTCATCAAGCCCTACGGGTATGCTATTTGGGAAAAAATGCAAGCAGAATTGGACAGGATGTTCAAGGAAACGGGACACCAAAACGCCTATTTCCCTTTGTTTGTGCCCAAAAGTTTGTTTGAGGCCGAAGAAAAAAATGCTGAAGGTTTTGCCAAAGAATGTGCAGTAGTTACACACTATCGTCTGCAAAACGATCCAGATAGAAAAGGAAAGTTAAGAGTTGACCCCGAAGCCAAGCTCGAAGAAGAATTGGTTGTTAGACCAACCAGTGAAGCCATTATATGGAGTACCTATAAAAACTGGATTCAGTCTTATAGGGATTTGCCAATTCTTATAAACCAATGGGCTAATGTAGTGCGTTGGGAGATGAGAACGAGGCTTTTTTTGCGTACTGCTGAATTTTTATGGCAAGAAGGCCATACCGCTCACGCCACAGAAAAAGAAGCGATTGCCGAAACAGAATTGATGAATGACGTATATGCTAATTTTGCTGAAAATTTTATGGCTATTCCTGTAATCAAGGGGATTAAAACCGAGACCGAACGGTTTGCTGGCGCTGTTGAAACTTACTGTATTGAAGCTTTGATGCAGGATGGTAAAGCACTCCAAGCGGGGACGTCGCATTTTTTAGGTCAAAATTTTGCAAAAGCATTTGACGTAAAATTTGCCAATAAAGAAGGGTCCTTGGATTATGTTTGGGCAACTTCATGGGGTGTTTCCACTAGATTAATGGGGGCATTGGTAATGACCCATAGTGATGATAACGGATTGGTGTTACCGCCAAATTTAGCTCCTTACCAAGTGGTAATCGTGCCTATTTATAAATCTGAAGAAGAACTGGATGAAATTTTAAAGCTTTCAAAATTGATTATTTCCGATTTGAAGGCCCATAGTATTTCTGTTAAGATTGATGATAGAGATACGTTGCGTCCCGGAGCCAAATTTGCACAATATGAATTGCAAGGTGTGCCATTGAGAATTGCTATAGGGCCTAAAGATTTGCAAAATAATACGGTAGAGCTTGCCAGACGGGATACACTTTCTAAGGAGTCCGTAAATCTGGATGTGCTCACTCCAACCATCCAAACAACATTGGAGGCCATACAGTTGAATCTTTACAAACGTGCTTTAGAATTTAGGGATTCTCACATAACTCAAGTGGAAGATTTTGAAACATTCAAAGACGTTTTGGAAACCAAGGGAGGCTTTGTTTTGGCGCATTGGGATGGTACCGCCGAAACCGAAAAGAAAATCAAAGAACTCACCAAGGCAACCATTAGGTGTATACCTTATGAAGCCAAGGATGAGGAAGGAAAATGTGTTTTTTCAGGTGAGCCATCTCAAAGACGCGTACTTTTTGCAAAAGCCTATTAAAAAAAATAAATTTACTGTTGTAACATTTAAAAATAGTTGTATTTTTGCATCCGCAATTGAAAAAAATCATTGCACGTTTTTTGAAAATAATTGCAAGTATGGATTTTAAAGTCTATATTTGCGCTCTCAAAAATCAATAGGCCCGTTCGTCTATCGGTTAGGACGCCAGGTTTTCATCCTGGTAAGAAGGGTTCGATTCCCTTACGGGCTACATTTTTTAATTACAGATTTTAAATTAAAATGGCAAATCACAAATCAGCGTTAAAGAGAATTAGAAGTAACGAGGTTAAACGCTTAAGAAACAGATATCAGCATAAGACTACACGTAATGCTATTAAGAAATTGCGTGAGAGTACTGAAAAAGCTGCTGCGGAAAAATTATTCCCGGAAGTTATCTCTATGATTGATAAGTTAGCTAAGAAGAATATTATTCA
>JAGQZG010000183.1 GCA_020435705.1 Mangrovimonas sp. | reverse complement strand
ATAGCGGCAAAAGCCTTAGAAGCTTTCAATACCGAAATGGAGGCTCTTGGTGAAGCCCCTAAATACAGAAATGGATTGCTTCTTGTGGAAACTATTATTTGGGCAATATATTTCAGTAAGTGCTCTTCAATTAAAACCTGGGTAATCAGCTTCTGGAAAGAAACTATTTTTTCGGCACTTAGGAACGTGTTAACGGTTTCCAGCTTGCTCTTGTTTTCAAGTTGCTGTTCTCTTCCCAAGATGTTTATCTCTTCCTCCAGATTAGGGTATTCCACATTTATTTTTAACAGGAAGCGATCCAATTGGGCTTCAGGTAAACGGTAGGTGCCTTCTTGCTCAATGGGATTTTGGGTGGCCAGGACCAAAAAGGGAGCATTCAACCTGTATTGTTGTCCGTCAATGGTTATTTGCTGTTCTTCCATAACCTCAAAGAGTGCCGCTTGCGTTTTGGCTGGCGCTCGGTTGACCTCGTCAATAAGAATCATGTTTGAGAAAATAGGCCCTTTTTTGAATTCAAATTCCGAAGTTTTTAAGTTGAACACAGAGGTGCCCAAAATATCACTCGGCATCAAATCGGGGGTAAACTGTATCCGACTAAAATTGACGTCTAGGGCTTTGGCAAGTAGTTTGGCAGTAATGGTCTTGGCCACACCGGGCACACCCTCAATAAGGGAATGGCTGTTGGTGAGCATAGACGCAATAATCATCTCGATCATTTGGTGCTGACCAACAATGACTTTGCCCAATTCACTTTTGATTGCTGTTACATTTTGCTGTAATTCACTTAAGTCCAAACGGCTCTTAAAATCCAAGCTGTCGTTTTCCTTTGGCGTGTTTTCTTCTGGATTGTTCAATTGTTCTTCCATGTTATGCTGAATAAAAATCTTCTATGTGTTTGTTCAATTCCTTTAGGTTGTCTTCAAAAAACTCTGTTTTCTTTTGCATGCGATTGATGACATTAACCAGTGTTTTTACCTGACTTTTCTTTTTTCCCGATTTCATGGCCAAACGCTCAATAAACTCTTCGTCTAAAACTGAAGTATCTAAATGATATTCCGAGCGTATACGTTCCAAGAAATATGTAATTTTCTTATGGACAAGGTTTTTGTGATCTTGGGTTTCATAATAGAGGTTGGATATGGTTTTAACAAAATCAACCGTCGTGTTGGTCAAAGGTTTAATGATTTCCACGATACGCTGTTTTCGTTTGGCATTGAAAATAATAAAAAGAAATAATAGTAAGAGCCCAAAAAGCCAAGCCCATTTAAAGGCGGGCTGTTTTAAAAACCATCCCAAATCGGATTTGGCTTCCGTTTCGCCATAATAATAATCGTAGTATTTGGTGGCCGAATCAAAATAGACCGTCTCATCCGGTAAATAGGACAGTGTTTCTTCAACGTAGGTGTAAGTATCTCCTTTGAGTAAGTTGTAGTTGGTAAACACCTTAGGCTCCAGATGTAAATACACAAAGCCGTCACCAAAAGGGATTTCTATGAAATTAGGCTGTTTGCTTACACTGTCATTGGTTTTTAGAGTCCCTAAAACATTGGCCTTAACAGGGAGCATCTCAAAATAACTGGCATTTGAATTTCGGTCAATGCTAATGGTTTTTGTGTTTTTTTGATGGCGTAGTTGATAGCTCGAGATACTGTCTTTGTTGGCCGCGTAATTTACTTTTACGCCCAAGGAATCCATCAATACAGATGGGAAGTAATAGTCGGATATAAAAAGGGTGTTGCCATTTTCGGCAAAGTAAAGCAATTCATCAACCGAAGATTCATCCAGATAATTGGTTCCCCCAATAATCATGTAAGTACCTTCGGCAATATGGTCTCCATACCCGTCTTCGGAATTGGCAGACAAGTAGTAATAGGGTGTATGATAAACGGTTTTAATGTCATTATCCTTAAAAAGTCGGGGCAACTCTTTGTAGAGCACACTCAATCCATAGGGTTTGTTGCTGCGCTCGTCAAAAGATTCTGTCCAGTCTACCACTTTCTTGGAGTTCAAGGTAGATATGAGCCCCAAGCCCACAATGATTACGACGACGACTATAATGGCAACAGCTTCCTTTTTCATCGGCCTAAAGAGGTTAGAAAAGTTTCAAAATTGTTTTTGGCTTTGCCATACTGTTGTTGGTTGATTAGAAATTCGCCATACCAAACATAATTATAGAGATAGGCCGTTTTTGCAAAAGAAGTGCTGTAGGTGTGTTGCCCCATTTCGCCCAGATAATCACTGTCGGTTTTATCTTCTTCATATTTTATGATGTTCTTGAGGGAAAGGGATTTAAGAACCAATAAATAATAATAACGAATGGCAAGACGGTAATCGCCTTGGGCCTCGGCCGAATGAATTAAGGCTTGGATATCGGTTTGGTCAATAGTCTCTATAGTGATTTCCTTGGTGTTGATTTTCCTGAATTTTCCACGGGAGAAAAGACTGGTTTGTCCTTCGTTCATCACGTTGTAAATGATGAAAACCACCGCAATTATCAGAATGATGATAAAAACCCACGTAAGAAAGTCGTTTCCAAAAGAAGTAACGGTCGAGTTGTTTTCTTCCCGTTCTTTGGGCGTTTCATTTTCGTACTTTGAAAATGTTCCGTCCCTATTTACCAATTCGTCTTTAACTTCTACATCACCTTCATAATTGTATTTTCTACTGGAGTAGCGCGACTTGAAATCGTCGTCAAAATGCCTTTCATAGATTGGTTCCTGAGCAAGTAATTGCAAGCTGCCCACAAAAAGTAGCACACAGTAAATAATATGTTTGGTGCGATTAGGCATATTCAGGTAAAACTAACTTTTGATGTTCTCTTTTGTAAACTTTGAATGGGTAAACCAAATAGTAATAACTTATAAGGCTAAGCGTGAATAAAATGATTAAAACGGAGGCGAAATTGGGCATGACATTAGAATATCTGGTAATGAAACCTTCCAGAAAACCAGCAGAAAAAGTAAATGGAAAGGTGCTTATTAAAATTTTAACGCCCGTTTTTACCCCTCTTTTAAACGAAACCTTTCTGGAATAGGTGCCAGGGAATAAAATACTTGCTCCTAAAATGAGCCCAGCGGCCGCTTCAATGACAATGGCAAAAATTTCCATGGAGCCATGAATCCAAATGCCTCTTACGCTTTCCCAAAACACCCCTTGCTCGTAAAAGAAATACTGGAAAGACCCCAGCATGACACAGTTTTTAAAAAGAATCCACAGGGTGCCAAATCCGCCAAAAACGCCCATAACGAAAGAGATGATGCCAACTCTTAGATTGTTAACCGTAATTCCGATAAAACTCCCCCAATTGCTACCACTTTTGTACACCGCTACAGGATCTCCGTTTTTAATGTTTTCCATTGTCATATCTACATAGGGATCGCCTAAGATGGAACGTACAAACTCGCCGTCGTTAGCAGCAGAAATAGCACCAATAAAAGTAAAAAATCCAAAAACGATAAATGCGATGTAAATGAACTTTCGGTATTGATAGGCAAGAAGCGGCACTTCGGTTTTCCAGAACTCTATGATACGGTTGCTGTCTTCCCGTTTGGTTTTATAAATCTTTTGGAACGCTTGTGAGGCCAGATGGTTTAAATAGATAATTACCTTGCTTTTAGGGTAATAGGTCTGGGCGTAAGATAGATCGTTTATCAAATGGACATAAAGTGAAGCTAATTCGTCAGGATCTTTTAGATTGTTGTTAGAGATTGCCTGCTCAAAGTTCAACCATTTTTCTTTATTTTGCTTGATAAATGCAACTTCCCTCATAAGGTTGATAAATTAAGAAAGAAAATGTCAGAGTTACAAATTAACACTACGCAAAATGTGAAAATAAATTTCACGGCAGCAGGTGTTGGAGAAAGACTGTTGGCTTTCTTCATTGATATGCTAATTAAAACAGCCTATTATGTGTTTTTGAATCAGGCATTTGGTGCGTTTCAATTTGAAGATAGTTGGTCGCAAATGGCGGTTGATGTTCTTTTGGGATTGCCTGTTGTTTTTTACACCCTAGTGCAAGAGATTTTTATGGATGGGCAAACGTTGGGTAAAAAAGTAATGGGAATCAAAGTGGTGAAAATTGATGGCTACCAAGCCTCGTTGTCAGATTATGTGGTGCGCTGGTTCTTTAGAATTGTAGATGTCTATATTTTTGGCTTGGGCTTTTTCATTATGCTCATCAACAAACAAAACCAACGTGTTGGTGATATGGCGGCCGGAACAGCGATTATAAGTTTGCGAAACAATGTAAACATTAGCCACACGATTCTGGAAGAATTACGCTCCGATTATAAGCCAACTTACCCCAGTGTTATCAAACTGAGCGATAATGACGTGCGTATTATTAAGGAGACGTTTAAAATAGCCAAGAAAAATGCAGATTATAAAACGTTGATTCAGCTTCGGTCCAAAATTGTGGACGTTATAGGAATCAAGGATTTTTATGGAACGGATATGGAGTTTATAGACACCATTGTAAAAGACTATAATTATTATACACAAAGCATGTAATGATTCAGGCACTCGATATTTTAGGGATTATAGCTTTTTCCATTTCAGGCGTTTTGATAGCACTTCACAAACGTATGGATATATTTGGGGTTTTTATCATAGCTTTTGTGACCTCTGTGGGCGGTGGAACCCTGCGCGATTTGCTCTTAGGCTTCACGCCAGTTAGTTGGATGCGGGATATTTCTTTTACGCTGGTTATTCTCTCTTCAACTATTGTGGCGGTAGTTTTCAGAAAACATTTGGATTATTTACGTACCTCTTTATTGTTGTTTGATACCATTGGGATCGGTTTGTATACGGTGATAGGAATTGAAAAGGGGATTCATGCCAGTTTGCACCCCATTATCTGTATTTCACTTGGTACTATTACGGCTTGTTTTGGCGGGGTGTTAAGAGATATATTATGTAATGAAATACCGATTATTTTTAGAAAAGAAATATATGCAACAGCGTGTATTTTGGGTGGGTTGTGTTACTTTATCCTTTCTAATTTCCATTTTGGAAATGATGTGGTTTTCCTG
>JAGQZG010000182.1 GCA_020435705.1 Mangrovimonas sp. | reverse complement strand
AGGTTCCTGGACTCAAAATCCTCACGGCTTTTCGCAGTAAGGAAACCATAGCCAAAAACGTCGTGCTTCATTATAACCAACCATTAACCAATGATAAAATTCTTTGGAAAAATTAGGCAAAATCTGCTTTCAGAAGGTAAAACTGGAAAGTACCTTAAATACGCTATTGGTGAAATTATCCTTGTTGTTATTGGAATATTGATTGCATTGCAATTGAATAATTATAATGACACCTTAAATAAAAATGATTTTGAACGAAATGCACTTCTTAACCTTAAACTGGATTTTGAGTATAATCAATCAGAACTAAATAAATCTATTGAAGAACTAAAAGAAATTAAAAAAAACAGTCTCATAATTCTTAATAATACAGGTAGTAAATATCAAGCTTCATTTGATATCGATAGTTTACTACAATCTGTTGGAAGCGTTCCAAAATACTATCCTCAAAATGGATTTTTATTGGATTTAATTAACTCTGGTAATCTCGGTATAATAAAAAACGATATTTTACGAAACAAACTTTCTTCTTGGCTACCAACACTAGAAACCTTAAAAGACAGAGAAAAATCTGTAATTGAATTTTCTGATTACTTTATTAGATACATTATTAAAAATGGCAGTTGGTTAAATTCTGATGAAAAAACCAATGACGAAGAAATAACAAAAATAAGATTCCCTAAATCAGGATTTGAAATAAACAATAATGATTTGCTAAAAAACATTGAATTCGAAAATATCGTTGAAAACGTGATTGTATATAAATCACTACTACTTGATAGACACGTAAAATGCCTCAAACTGAATAAGGAAATAATTAATCTCTTGGAAACCGAAATTAAAAAATAACGAAAACACAACAATGTCTAGCCGCAATTTGCTTCGTTGGTCGCTTTGCTCAAGTCGGCGGCTTTGACTACCCTTCGACAAGCTCAGGGCAGGCTAGAATCCACTCGGAAACATGAATGCCAAACTTTAACCGAAAAACACTATCTTTAAAAATCGTGACTGACGGAGATACAGAACCGTTGGCAGTAATTTAGCTGCCAGATACTTTCTAAACTCAAAACAATGAGAACCATAGCGCTTTTATGCCTAGTAGTATTAGTAGGCTGTAACAAAACTAAAAATGACCCTAACCATTCAGCTGTTGAACCAATAAATAGACAATCCGTTGAGGAGGATTCTGCAACGGTTGCGTTGTTTGATCGTTGGGAAAAAGTTTGGCGCGATGGGGAGTATGACTTGATAGCGTCTTGCGTGGCCGATAAATACATACGGCACGATATTAAAGGGGAGCGTGTGGTGACAAGAGAAGAATATGAACAAGAGATTAAGCAAACACGAGAGGCATTGCCTGATATAAAGTTTATAGTTTATGACAATTCCTTCAGCAAAAATGAGGCATGGCTGCGCTACACCATGACCTATACGAGTCCTGAGACAAACGAAATGGTAACAAGAAAAGGAATCCAAGTGTATAGAATTGTGCATGGAAAACTTGCAGAAACCTGGATGACAATGCTGGAACCCGGTACCAAATGGCTTGACAGCACGGCACTTAAATGCTGGTCCTGTTCTGAATAGAATAACTATTGCCAGCAAAAGCTATAGATATTGTCTAACTACCAAAAGCTTTAAAAAAAATAACACGGGTTAGGCTTAAGCCTCAGTGCACTTGTGGGAAGAATGCGTCCAACACCCCCTTTAATTCCCCCTCAAGGGGGAAGATGCTCAGTTCACGTCCCTTTGAGGGGGCAGCAGGGGTGTTATTAGGCTTCAATCAACCCGGCACGTCTTAACAAGGCCTCAGGATTGGGCTCTTTTCCTCTAAAGCGTTTGTACAAGACCATGGGGTCTTCTGTGCCACCTTGACTCAGGACAAAGTTTTTAAACTTGTCTGCCACCGTTTTACTAAAAATGCCTTGCTCCTTAAAGTATTCAAATGCATCGGCATCTAGGACTTCGGCCCATTTGTAACTATAATAGCCTGAAGAGTAGCCCCCTTGGAAAATATGGGAGAACGAGGTGCTCATACAGTTTTCGGCCACATCTGGATACAGTTGCGTGCCTTCAAAGGCTTTAAGTTCCTGTTGTTTTACATTCGTGATGGCACTTGGGTCTTGACCGTGCCAGCCCATATCCAGCAGGCCAAAACTCAATTGTCTCAAGGTTTGCATGCCTTCGTGGAAGGTAGCAGATTCTTTTATTTTTTCAATGAGTTCCATAGGAATGCTTTCGCCTGTTTGGTAGTGCTTGGCAAAGAGTTCCAGAGCCTCTTTTTCGTAACACCAGTTTTCCAACACCTGGCTTGGCAACTCCACAAAATCCCAAAACACACTCGTTCCCGAAAGGCTAGGATAGGTAGTGTTTGCCAACATGCCATGTAGGGCGTGTCCAAACTCATGGAACAGGGTGGTTACCTCGTTAAAGGTTAACAAAGAAGGTTTGGTTTTGGTGGGTTTGGTAAAATTGCACACAATGGAAATGTGAGGGCGTTCGTTTTCTTCCTCTTTGATATACTGAGGTTTAAACGAGGTCATCCACGCCCCGTTGCGCTTGCCTTCTCTTGGGAAAAAGTCGGCATAAAAAATGGCCACCAGATGGTTGGTGTCATCCAGAACTTTATAGGTGAGCACGTCGCGGTGGTATTTATCTATGTTGTGAACTTCCTCAAAGCGCAAACCGTAGAGTTTTTCGGCAACGGTAAAAACGCCGTTGATTACATTTTTTAATTCGAAATAGGGCTTCAGCTTTTCATCGTCGAGATTGAACAATTTCTGCTTCAATTTTTCGGAATAGTAGGCGCCGTCCCATTTTTCAAGGGTATCAATACCGTCCAGTTCTTTGGCAAACTGCTGTAAGTTGGCAAATTCCCTTTGTGCAGCGGGTTTGGCTTTGTCCAGTAATTCATGTAAAAAGTGATTGACCGTCTCCGGGTTTTTAGCCATACGTTCTTCCAGGACATAATGGGCATGTGTTTTATAGCCTAAAAGATGGGCGCGCTCGTGGCGTAGTTTGGCTATTTTTAAAACAATCTCTTCGTTGTTGAATTTATTAGTTTGAAACCCTTTGGCACCAAAAGCGATAGCCAGTTGCTTTCTCAACTCACGATTTTCGGCATAGGTCATAAAAGGAATGTAGCTAGGATATTGCAAGGTAAAGATCCAGCCTGTTTTGCCTTTGGTTTCGGCTAAATGCTGCGCCTCTTCCAGGGCGCTTTCTGGCAAGCCTTTAAGCTGTGCTTCATCCGTTACATGGAGTTCGTACGCATTGGTTTCGGCCAGGACATTTTCCCCAAATTGGAGTTTGAGTTTGCTTAGTTCCTTATCAATTTCACGCAGTTTTTTCTTTTTCGATTTGGGTAAGTTGGCTCCATTTCGGGAGAAACTCTTGTATTTTTTGTCCAGCAAGGTTTTTTGTTCCACGGTTAATTGGAACATATCTCGTTGTTCGTAAACTGTTTTGATGCGTTCAAACAGGCTTTCATTCAGGGTAATGTCGTTGGAGAATTCGGCCAAAAGCGGCGACACTTCCTGAGCTATTTTTTGGATTTCGTCATTGGTTTCAGCAGAATTTAGATTGAAAAAAATAGCCGAGATTCTTTCCAATTGCTGTCCGGCAAATTCCAATGCTTCAATGGTATTTTTGAAAGTAGGCACTTCAGAATTGGAAACAATCTCGTCAATGTCACTTTTGGCGTCAGAAATAGCTTGCTTAAATGCGGGTAAAAAATGTTCGTTTTTTAACTTGGAAAAGGGAGCTGTATGAAAAGGTGTACTAAAATCTTTTAATAATGGGTTCATGGAGTTAATCTCTTGTTAATATGGTGAAAATTATTATGCATGAATAGCTTAAAAGCCTTAAATTTGCAGCAGATTTTTCATAATGGGTACTTCTATACCTTAGAAAAAGTTGATTAATAGCTGTTAAAACCCCGTTTATTCGGGGTTTTTTCATTTAATATCTTTAGCTGAATCAATCACTTTTTGTTTTAGACTTTCCTTGTAGTTTGCAATGGTTTTAAGAACTTCGGGATGGGCACTTCCAATAATTTGGGCAGCCAAGATGCCGGCATTTTTGGCGCCGTTTAGCGCTACTGTTGCCACAGGCACACCGCCAGGCATCTGCAAGATGGAAAGCACGGAATCCCAACCATCAATGGAGTTGCTGCTTTTTATGGGAACACCAATAACGGGTAAGGGCGACAGGGAGGCAATCATCCCAGGAAGATGGGCGGCACCACCAGCGCCAGCCACAATCACGGAAATACCCCTGCTGTGGGCGTTTTTTCCATAATCAAAAAGTTTGTCGGGAGTTCTATGGGCAGAAACAATATCAATTTCATAGTCAATACCAAATTCCTTAAGCATATTGGCGGCTTCCTGCATCACGGGCAAATCGCTCTTGCTTCCCATAATGATACCTACTTTACTCATATCCTTTAACTTTTATAGTTCGAAATTAAGTATATCCACTTAATCGCTAATTACTTTTATGGTCTTTTTAACTTCTTCGGCTATTTTTCTAGCTTCGTTAAGATCTTCATTTACAATGGTAACGTGCCCCATTTTTCTGAACGGACGGGTTTGCTGTTTTCCGTAAATATGTGGTGTTACACCTTCCAGAGCCATAATTTTTTCAATGTTTTGATAAACCACATTTCCGGTATAGCCTTCGGCACCTACTAAATTCACCATGACACCTCCCACTTTGCTATCGGTTCTACCCAAAGGCAAACCTAAAATAGCTCTTAAGTGTTGCTCAAACTGGGAAGTATAACTGGATTCTATGGTGTGATGTCCCGAATTGTGTGGTCTAGGTGCTACTTCATTTACCAAGATGTCATTGTTTTCGGTTTGGAACATTTCCACGGCAAGCAAACCAACATGCTCAAAAGCATTGGCGGTTTTTAAGGCCACCAATTCAGCTTCATGGGCAATCTCTTTAGGGATTCTGGCAGGGCAAATCACGTACTCCACTTGGTTGGCTTCTGGATGGAATTCCATCTCTACTACGGGATAGGTTTTCAAATGG
>JAGQZG010000181.1 GCA_020435705.1 Mangrovimonas sp. | reverse complement strand
AGGGGCTTCGGCAGGAACCAAAACCGTAAAGAACCCTATTTCACTAGCTCGAGCCATTATGGAAATAGGGGCTTCGGCGGGAACCAAAACCGTAAAGAACCCTATTTCACTAGCTCGAGCCATTATGGAAAAATCGCCCCATGTAATGCTTTCGGGTGAAGGCGCCGAACGTTTTGCCCAAGAACAGAATCTAGAATTGGTATCTCCTGATTACTTTTCAACTGAAAAACGCTTGAATTCCATCAAAAAAATAAAAGAAGCCGAAAAGAAAGAAACAACGGCTTTCCTTTTGCCTAAAGAAAACGACTGGAAGTTTGGCACAGTGGGTTGTGTAGCTTTGGATAAAAACGGGAATATAGCGGCAGGTACTTCCACTGGTGGCATGACCAATAAACGTTGGGGACGAATAGGAGATTCGCCCATCATTGGTGCAGGTACCTATGCCAATAATACGACTTGTGGCGTTTCTTCTACCGGTTGGGGTGAATTTTTTATTCGTGCCGTGGTAGCTCACGATATTTCAGCCTTAATGGAATACAAGGGAATGTCATTAAAAGAAGCTGCACGAAAAGTCATTCAGGAAAAAATACCAAAACTCGGAGGTGATGGTGGCATTGTAGCTATAGACCATTGGGGAAATATTGTTATGGAATTTAACACCTCAGGAATGTTTAGAGCCTCTATGGACGAAAATGGAACCCTAAATGTCCATATGTTCAAAAATCAATACTAATTTAAGAGTTATTTAACTTTTTTATAAAGTCCTTAACCTTATGAAATATCGTAACTTTATTAAGAAATCACCTACGCTTCTTAATCAATTTTTTTGTTCATTAATACCCATCGTTACAATGCAAAGTAAAAAGCTTTTTGCTATTGCGACAGTGCTCGCCTTAGCTTTTTCGTGTCAAAAACCCGCACCTGAACCCGACAACATTTTCAAATTTAGGGACTATATAAGTTATACTACCAATGGATTGGTTTCTGTTAAAGACCCCATCCGAATCAATCTTGCCAAAGAAGTTGAAGGCTGGGACCTAGGCCAAGAAATCTCCGATAAGATTTTTGACATAAAACCCCACGTGGAAGGAACCTTGAAAGCCGAAAACAAACACACGTTGCTTTTTACCCCTGACGAGCCATTGGATCCTGGCACTGAATATGCCGTTACCATAAAACTCAATAAGCTGTTTCCAAACATTAAATCCGAATTCAAGGATTACACGTTTCAGTTTAAAACTATTGCACCCAATTTCAACATTAAAACGGGCAACCTTCAATCCTACAGTAAAGACTGGCAATATTTGGAAGGCGCTCTGGAGTCGGCCGATATCATCTCCTTGCAAAATGCCAAACAATTAGTTGAGGTTTCCCAAAACAATAAGAAACTTTCATTGCAATGGGACGAGTTCAATACTGAAGCCAAGGTTTTTGAATTTAGAATAGACAGCATCAACCGTATTGTTGAAGATGGTGAAATCTTGATAAAATGGAACGGCAAAGCCATAGGTTCTGATAATGTGGGAGAGAACACCATAGCCATTCCGGGCAAAAACAATTTCAAGATAGTAGACGTGAGCGTGATACAATCACCTGAACAGTACTTGTCTATTAACTTCTCCGATCCGTTAAAAAAACAGCAGAATTTTGATGGCTTGGTTTCCATTCAAAACACCAAAAACCCAAAATACATTGTAAATGGCAATGTGCTGAATGTGTATCCTGACAATAAATTGGTGGGTAATATTCTTGTTGAAGTCTTTCAGGGCATTAAAAATACCGATGACTATAAACTGAAACAACCGTTCTCTGAAACCATTTCCTTCGAAGAGCTGAAACCTAAAGTACGCTTGTTGACCAATGGGGTTATCTTACCCAATTCGGAAGACCTCAAGTTCAATTTTGAAGCCGTGAACCTGAAAGCCGTTGACGTTAGAATAATCAAGATTTTTGAAGACAATATTTTGCAATTTCTACAGGATAATGAACTGGGCTCAAACAACGAATACGAAATAAAACGTGTGGGCCGTCGAATTGCCAAACAAACCATTACCTTGATTAACAATCCTTCGGAAAATACAGGGAAATGGAAGGCTTACAGTATTGACTTATCCAAGTTCTTCAAAGCCGATCCTGGTGCTTTGTACCGTGTAGAATTGAGTTTCAATAAAGACTATTCTTTATATGACTGCGAAGCCAATACAACAACTTCAACTGATGATGATGAAGACGAATACTATTATGACGATTACTACTATGAAGAAGATTACTATGAAAATTCCGATGCGGTTTCCTCAGAAGATGATGAGATTCGTGAAGAAGCCTATTGGGATAACCAACTCTATTCCTATAAAAATTACCATTACAACTGGCGAGAGCGGGACAACCCTTGTCATGAGGCCTATTACAACAATGAGAAAACCGTAGCGCAAAATCTTTTGGCATCCAACCTAGGTGTGATTGCCAAACGAGGTTCAAACAATTCCTACCATTTTGCAGTGACCAATATTCTTACCACACAACCCGAAAGCAATGCTAAAGTGACTTTGTACAACTTCCAGCAACAACCCATTGCCGATAAAACTACTGATAATGAAGGGCTAACCATTATTGATACTGATAAAGTGGCTTCCTTTGCCATTGTCTCCAAGGGGAACAACACAACCTATGTGAAACTTGCCGACGGCAACTCTTTATCATTAAGCAAGTTTGACGTTTCAGGAAACCAATTGCAGCGGGGACTTAAAGGGTATATTTATGGGGAACGTGGGGTTTGGCGTCCTGGAGACACCTTATTCCTCACTTTTGTTTTGAACGATAAAGCGAACAAGCTTCCTAATGGGCATCCCATCAAACTGGAAATCACCGATCCTATGGGCAAACTGGTTTACAAATCGTTAGCCTCGGTCACGGGAAGCAATTTTTATGACTTCCCCGTACCCACTTCCACAGAAGATAAAACGGGGAACTACAATGCCAAAGTTTCCGTGGGCGGCGCTACCTTCTACAAGCAATTAAAAATAGAAAACGTAAAACCCAATCGCCTAAAACTCAAAATAGATTTTGACAAGGAGGTTCTCTCCAGCAACAAACCCTTGCAAGGTTCATTGGATGTGAAATGGCTCCACGGGGCACCCGCTAAAAATCTAAAAGCGGATATCCAGGTGAAATTCAGGCCTAATAACAGTGGCTTTAAAAATTACAAAAACTATGTGTTTTCTGACCCCACCAAAGAATTCACTTCCGAGGAAACCACTGTTTTTGAAGGAAAAACAAACGACGAAGGCCTTGCCACTATCAATACCAATTTAAAAGTAGAAAAAAATGCCCCCGGCATGTTGACCGCCAGTTTCTTGGTACGTGCTTTTGAAAATGGCGGTGATTTTTCCATTGATGCTTTTTCAAAACCGTATGCTCCCTACGAAAGCTTTGTAGGCTTAAAATCGCCCAACCCGCAAGCGTACGGCTCCTTTTTTACAGATGAAACCCAAACATTTGATGTCGCTACGGTTGATAAAGATGGCAACCCCGTAAAACGGGATAGTTTAGAGGTGAAACTATATAAAATAGAATGGCGCTGGTGGTGGAGCTCGTCTTACGATAATTTATCGTCCTATATCTCAAGCAAGTATCACTTGCCCTATAAATCCTTCACCATAAAAACGGATGTTAACGGCAAGGCTTCCTTTAAGTCAATATCCCAGATGACGATAGAGGTCGTTATCTCATCAGAATCTTTGATCCCAAAAGCGGACATGCCACAGGACGTACTGCCTATTTCTACAAAAATTGGTGGCATATTCCAACAGGCGACAAAGATGCAGCCAAAATGCTTGTGTTTTCTGCGGATAAAGAGCAGTATAATGTTGGTGAAACGGCCAAAATCACATTTCCGTCTGGCAACGAAGGCAGAGCTTTGATTAGTATTGAAAATGGTACAGAAGTACTACAACAGCAATGGGTAGCAACCAAAAAGGGGGAAACCCAAGTAGACATTCCTATTTCGAAAGAAATGGCGCCAAACGTGTTTGTAAACATCTCTCTTTTACAGCCACATGTCATAACCGCAAAAGACAACACGTTACCCATACGGCTTTACGGCGTGATTCCTTTGAATGTGGAAAACCCCAATACCAGACTTAACCCTCAATTAAAAATGCCTGATGTATTACGTCCAGAGCAAGAGTTTGAAGTTTCTATTTCGGAAAAGAACAATAAGGCCATGACCTACACCATTGCCATTGTAGATGAAGGATTACTGGATTTAACACGTTTCCAAACTCCCAATGTTTGGGACGAATTCTACAAACGTCAAGCACTAGGAGTTAAAACCTGGGATATCTATGACGATGTTATTGGCGCTTACAGTGGCAGCATAGACCAAGTCTTTGCCATAGGTGGTGATGGCAGTGCGGCGGCTGGGAAAAACAAGAAAGCCAATCGCTTTAAGCCCGTGGTAAAATATTTAGGGCCATTTCATTTAAATGCCGGTGACACCCAAGTACACAAAGTGAAATTGCCAAATTATATTGGTGCCGTAAGAACCATGGTCGTGGCAGGGAACAATACCACGGAGGCTTATGGTAGTACAGACAAATCCGTTCAGGTGAAGAAACCGCTCATGGTGGTAGCTTCCTTACCGAGAAAATTAAGTCCTGGTGAAAAAGTAACCTTACCTGTTACGGTGTTTGCTATGGAATCCAAGGTGAAAAATGTTTCTGTGTCGTTAAAGCTGAGTGATGGCATTAAGGTACTTGGTGAACAAACCCAATCGCTTACGTTTGCCAAGCCAGATGAACAAATGCTCTTCTTTGATTTGGATGTAACCAAAGACAATAGCATTCAAACGGTAGAAGTAATAGCCAAAGGTAATGGTGAAAATGCTTCCTATAAAGTGGAAATGGATGTGTTTAACCCCAATCCCTATACATCCAAATATCATACGATAACTTTGGAACCCAAGGCAACACAAACCATTTCATTTGAAACCTTTGGCGTACCAGGAACCAATAAGGCCCAAATAGAGTTTTCTACTTTGCCTCCTATGAATTTCACTGGGCGTTTAAATTATTTGATTA
>JAGQZG010000180.1 GCA_020435705.1 Mangrovimonas sp. | reverse complement strand
ATTTGGGGCAAAAAGGCGAGCAGAAATGTTCGCCTTTTTATTTAAAAAAAATGCCAGCTAAAAGCCGGCATTTCTATTTTGATAAGCACTCATATTTATTTGTGCATATTGTAACGTCTTTCCACCTCATTCCAGTTAATTACATTAAAGAATGCAGAGATATAGTCCGGTCTTCGGTTTTGGTAGTTCAAGTAATAAGCATGTTCCCAAACATCCAGTCCTAAAATTGGATACCCGTCACAACCTACTCCTGGCATTAATGGATTGTCTTGGTTAGGTGATGAGCAAATTTCCACTCTACCACCTTTGTGCACGCACAACCATGCCCAACCAGAACCAAATCGTGTGGCGGCTGCCTTACTGAAAGCTTCCTTGAAACCATCAAAAGAACCATACTCGGCTTCAATAGCCTCTTTTAAAGGGCCAGACAAACGCCCTTTGTCTTCAGGATTCATAATTTCCCAAAACAATGAGTGATTGAAAAATCCGCCACCATTATTCCGTACAGCCATGTTGCTCATGTCCAGATTGGTCAAAATATCTTCTATAGATTGATTTTCCAGCGCAGAGCCTGCAATGGCATTATTCAAATTGTTAGTATACCCTGCATGGTGCTTAGTATGATGGATTTCCATGGTTCTAGCATCTATGTGGGGTTCTAGTGCGTCGTAAGCATATTGTAATTTTGGTAATTCAAAAGCCATGATGTCTTGTTTTAATTGTTATTAAAAAAATTATTCTTTCAAATTTAAGGATTAAAGCTCGAAAGCACGATACTATCAAATAATAAATTATTATTAAATTATTGATTGTTCTTATATTGTGTAAAATTTACAACACACATGAACTTTTCTCCTTTTTCCATTTACAATGCCTCTGCCGGAAGTGGAAAAACCTATACTTTGGTGAAGGAGTACCTTTTTACATTGTTCAAGATGAACAATCCGCAAGGCTTCAAACACATTCTTGCTATTACCTTTACAAATAAGGCCGTATCCGAAATGAAAGTAAGAATCCTGGAAACCCTGAAACAGTTTTCTGAAGAAAGCAGTGTGGCCAACCCCGGAAGCATGTTCAAGTCCCTTTGCTACGAGCTCTCCTTGACGCCTCATGAGCTTCAACAAAAATCAGAAATCCTACTGAATTCTATTTTGCACAATTATGGCGCTTTTGATGTGTCAACAATTGATGGCTTTACCCATAAGATCATCCGCACTTTTGCAAGAGACTTAAAGCTTTCTCAAACTTTTGAAGTTGAACTTGACACAGAGTCTTTGCTGAGCGAGGCTGTTGATGCCTTAATTTCAAAAACCGGTACAGATACGTTATTGACTTCAACACTTCTGGATTATGCCATAGAAAAATTGGATGACGATAAAAGCTGGGATATTTCCAGAGACCTGAATGATATTGCCCATCTCCTGGTAAAAGAAAACAATCTTGTGTATGTACAGGCTCTTAGGGAGAAATCCTTTGAAGATTTTGAGCTTTTCAAAAAAGAACTTCGCTTAAGCCTTTCTAAAACCGAGAGTCTTGTGAAGTCAAAAGCCCAACACGTTCTTGATCTTTTTACAGAATTAGACTTAGAACATTCCTGTTTCAACAGTGGTTATTTGCCCAAGCATTTTCTAAACCTTGCCGAAGGGAAATTCAACATCAATTTTGAAGCAAAATGGCAACAAGAAATAGAGAGTAAACCTCTGTATCCCAATCGGATTAAAGGTTCCGAAGCTTTGACTATAGATCGTATTCAACCTCAATTGGCAAGTGTGTTTCATGAGACCAAACAAGACGTACAGCGGTTTAACTTTTTTAAAAACCTCTACAAGAACATCACACCTTTGTCTGTATTGAACTCCATAAATAAAGAACTGGAGGCCATACAATTGGAAAGCAATAAACTCCTGATTTCAGAATTCAATACAATCATTAGTGAAGAAATAAAAAATCAGCCTACCCCTTTTATATATGAGCGTTTGGGCGAAAAGTTCAAACATTATTTTATTGACGAATTTCAAGACACATCGGTCTTGCAATGGGAAAATTTGAAGCCCTTGATTTCCAATTCCTTGGAACAGCAACAGCATGACCAAACAGGTTCGCTTTTACTGGTTGGTGATGCCAAACAATCCATTTACAGGTGGCGCGGTGGTGAAGCCGAACAATTCATTGACCTGTACAACAAAACAACCATACCCTTTCAAGTTGAACAAGAGGTGAAATCGTTAGGATCTAATTATCGAAGTTTTAAGGAAATTGTTTCCTTTAACAATCGTTTTTTTCAGTTTTTATCCGAAACCCACTTCAATAGTCCTGCCTATGCCCAGTTGTATGCCCATTCAAAACAAGACGTAGAAATTAAACATGAGGGCTTTGTTCACTTGGAATTCATAGATTCTTCTAAAGATGAAGACAAAAATGAACATTACTGCAATTCTGTGCTGGATAAAATACAGCACTGCGATTCCCTGGGTTTCAACAGAGGCGATGTATGTGTGTTGGTAAGGAAAAACAAAGACGGTATTGCGGTTTCACAATACCTTATTGAGCACGGAATTCCAGTAGTTTCTGCAGATACAATGCTTTTATCCAGTTCAAACAAAGTCCTATTTATAGTGAACTTTTTGACCTTGTTGGTTCAACCACAAAACCAAATAGTAAAGGCCGAAATTTTATACTATCTCGCTCACAAGCAGGGCATTCAAGATGTGCATTCATTTATTTCATCGTTAATGCCGGTGCAGGATTTGGAATCTTTCATGGAAAAACTTGGCGTTGATGCCCTTTCCAATGTAAAAGCGGAACAATTACTCAACCAACCGCTGTATGATGTTGTAGAAACCTTAGTGTCGTGTTTTAATCTGGTAGATTCATCCGATGCCTTTGTTCAGTTTTTTATGGATGTTGTTTTGGACTTTACCCAAAAGCAATCCAATAGTATCAAAGAGTTTTTAGCCTATTTTGATAAGAAAAAAGACACCTTGAGTGTTTCAGTTTCAGAAAACGAAAAGGCCGTAAAAGTTATGACCATTCATAGAGCTAAAGGACTTGAGTTTCCAGTGGTTATTTTTCCCTTTGCCGACTTGGATATTTACAGGGAAATCAAACCACAGGTTTGGTATCCTTTAGACCCTAAAAACCATCAAGGTTTTGCCCATAGTTTAATTGATTACAAACAAGAAATTGCCACTTACGGTGAAATTGGAGAGGCCATTTTTGACATCCACCAAGCCCAATTGGAACTGGACAATATAAACCTTCTGTATGTGGCCTTGACACGACCCGTAGAGCATTTGTATATTATTTCAAGTAAAGACCTAAAAGCCAACGGCGAACCTAACTCAAAAACCTATGCAGGTTTCTTTATTGAGTTTTTGATGCATTCAGGTAGTTGGTCTGAAAATCAATTGGTCTATTCCTTCGGAAAACAGCAACAAAAAGTAACACTTACTGGTGGCGAAAAAACGTTTATGGAAGCCGAAGAATTCATTTCACATCCACTGAAACAAAAGCCCATTTCAATAGTTACAAAATCAGGGTATCTGTGGGATACGGCACAAGCTAAAGCAATTGAAAAAGGCAATTTATTGCACTTTATCCTGAGCAAGATAAAAACCAAAAACGACATAGAAACAACGCTTGAAGACTTTGTTGTAAATGGCACCTTAACAATTGAACAGATATCGGCGCTAAAACACACACTGCAGAGCATTATAGAGCATCTCGATTTGAAAAACTACTTTTCTCCTGAACATAAAATACGCAATGAGCAGGAAATCATTTCGGCCAACGGGAAAATCTCAAGGCCAGACAGATTGGTGTTTCTAGACGAAAAAAACGTAGTGCTGATAGACTATAAAACAGGCGCGGAAAGTTCACAACATATTCTCCAGTTAGATGATTATGCCCAGTCGTTGAATGAAATGGGTTATGACGTCGCAAAAAAAATACTTATCTATACAAATGAAGAGATAACTATCAAAGAGTTTTAACTTTGCAAAAAATATAATTTATGTACGGTAAAATAAAAACCCACTTACAAACCGAATTACAAACTATAAAAGAAAGCGGTCTTTTTAAGGAAGAACGAATTATCACTTCGGCACAAGGCGCTGAAATAACTTTAAATTCAGGGCAAACGGTATTGAATTTTTGCGCTAATAATTACTTGGGTCTATCGTCCCATCCTGAAGTGATTCAAGCGGCGAAAGACACTATGGACACACATGGCTTTGGTATGTCTTCCGTAAGGTTTATATGCGGAACCCAAGACATACACAAAGAATTGGAACAAAAGATAGCCGATTTTTACGGCACCGAAGATACCATATTATATGCCGCTGCTTTTGATGCCAATGGTGGTGTGTTTGAACCTCTTTTAGGCCCTGAAGACGCTATTATTTCCGATTCCCTTAATCATGCTTCAATTATTGATGGGGTTCGCTTGTGCAAAGCGGCCAGATATCGATATGAAAACAGCAACATGGCAGACTTGGAAGCACAACTTATAGAAGCCGATAAAAACAAAGCTCGTTTTAAACTTATTGTTACAGATGGCGTATTTTCAATGGATGGATTGGTAGCACCTTTAGACAAAATATCTGAATTGGCTGAAAAATATGACGCAATGGTAATGATTGACGAATGCCATGCTGCAGGATTTATAGGTGAAACTGGTCGTGGCACCTTAGAAGAAAAAGGTGTTATGGGCAAAATAGACATTATCACCGGCACCCTTGGAAAAGCGCTTGGAGGCGCTATGGGTGGGTATACAACGGGGAAAAAGGAAATCATTGAAATGCTGCGCCAGCGTTCAAGACCCTACTTATTCTCAAATTCGTTGGCACCGGCTATCGTAGGAGCGTCCATTAAGGTTTTTGATATGTTGTTTAAAGACACAACGCTAAGAGATAAATTGGCTTGGAATACAGACTACTTCAAAAAGGGTATGAAAGCCGCTGGATTTGATATTATTGATGGCGATTCGGCTATTGTACCTGTGATGCTTTACGATGCGAAACTCTCTCAAACCATGGCAAATATGCTATTAAAAGAAGGTATTTATGTCATTGGATTTTTCTTCCCAGTAGTCCCTAAAGAAA
>JAGQZG010000179.1 GCA_020435705.1 Mangrovimonas sp. | reverse complement strand
GATGTTCAGGAGTATTTTATTGAGCAGAATATAAGAAATTTCTATTCCGTATCCATTTCTGGGTACCATATTGCCGAAGCGGGTGCCAATCCCATAACACAGTTGGCATTTACACTTTCCAATGGGTTTACTTATGTAGAATATTACCTAAGCCGCGGGATGGACATCAACAAGTTTGGACCCAACCTGTCGTTTTTCTTTAGCAATGGTATTGACCCAGAGTATGCCGTCATTGGCCGTGTAGCAAGGCGATTATGGGCAAAAGCCTTGAAACATAAATACGGAGCCAATGAGCGGGCTCAAATGCTGAAGTATCATATTCAAACCTCAGGTAGAAGTTTGCACGCCCAAGAGATTGACTTTAACGATATCCGCACTACGCTTCAAGCTCTGTATGCTATTTATGACAACTGTAATTCGCTGCATACCAATGCTTATGATGAGGCTATTACAACACCTACCGAAGAAAGTGTGCGCCGTGCAATGGCTATTCAGCTAATTATCAATAGGGAGTTGGGCTTAGCAAAAAATGAAAACCCAATTCAAGGGGCATTTATTATTGAAGAATTGACGGATTTGGTTGAAGAAGCAGTTCTGGCCGAGTTTGATAGAATTACAGAGCGTGGTGGCGTTTTGGGAGCCATGGAAACCATGTACCAGCGCAGCAAGATTCAGGAAGAAAGTTTGTACTATGAAACGTTGAAGCACACAGGGGAATATCCCATCATAGGGGTTAACACGTTTTTAAGTAGTAAAGGTTCTCCCACGATCATCCCTGCTGAGGTTATCCGGGCAACGGAAACAGAAAAAGAAAACCAGATTAAAACACTGAAGAATCTTCATGAAGTATACGATACCACTTCATTGCTCGAAAACCTACAGAAAACAGCCATTCAAAATGGAAATATTTTTGAAGCTTTGATGGAGGTGTGTAAGCAATGTTCACTGGGTCAAATTACCCAAGCTTTGTTTGAAGTTGGCGGCCAGTACAGAAGAAATATGTAGGAAAAATCATGTTTTTTCAAGCAAATTCCACTTGCTCTTCAACCGACATTTTTGCAAAATTTTTCCCTTTGTGGAAGAAATAAGACTGCTTAACAAATATATATTTTAAACTTCTGTAATAGAGTGGTTAAGGATTAATTTAGCTTCATAAATCATGTAAAAACACCATGTTTTTGCCCTAAAATATGAGGTTATGCAAAATGCACTTAATTACCGTTTTGAGCGTAAATCGAAAAACTTTTTGGATTGGTTGGTCTATACAGTAAGATCTGAAAAATACCATCAAGTGGAAGGTTTCATAGTGAATCAGAAATTCAAATCAAACTTGTAAAATTATCCTTTTTGGTTTATTAGTTGTCATAAATCACTACTCCAACATCTTTAGCATAGTCGTTCCAAGAATTAATAAGTTTTTGGAGAATTTCAGGATTTTCCTTAGAAATATCCATAGTTTCACCTGGGTCTTGGAGAATATCAAATAATTTCCAACTAGCTTCTCCAAATGGTTTTGGTACATAAGAGGCCTTGAATTTGCCTTGTCTTATCCAACGGCTATTAGCCATTTCTCCGGCCGTAATATCTTGATCGGTATAAATAGTGCTCTCTTCATTGGTTAATAGTTTTTTTAATGACTTTCCTCGCATTGGCGCTACTTCTTTTCCATTGTAATTAGTGGGGTGTTCAAGATTCGCATACTCAAGAAGAGTTGGCATGATATCAGTTGCATAGGCAAAAGCATCAGATTGTCGACCTTTTTCTATGCCAGGAGCGGTGATAATTAAGGGTACTCGAATACCGCCTTCGCCTACTACCGTTTTAAATAGGTCCAAAGGGCCAGCACAGGCAGAGCCCCAACCAAGGCCATAGGCATAATGGGACATTGGATGGCCAATGTTTTCTGCGCTATTATCAAATTGCGCCATGAATGCACTTCCTTTGTTTCCTGGGTAATTATCATTGTAATAAGGGTTGGATCCGTTATCACTTAGAAAAATAATGATTGTGTTGTCATATTCATCAATATCTTTTAAAAAGTTTATGACACGACCTAAATTATAGTCCATATTGCTTACCATTCCAGCATAAACTTCCATGGCTTTAGATTCAACAGCTTTTTGCTCATCACTTAAATCTTCCCAATTTTTTGCCATGGCGAATAAATCATGACCGATTGCATCTTTAGGAAAGACCCCGACATTTTTTGCGCCAGTAATTCGGTTTTCTTTTAGTGCTTTGTAGCCTGCGTTATAGTTTCCTTTATACTCACTTAGCCAAGGTTCAGGAACATGAACTGGATCATGAACGGCCGTAAAGGCTAGGTAGGCGAAAAAAGGTTTGCCATCACCTTTATGCGATCGAATACTGGTCATGATAGAATCGGTGTAGTTTCGTGTAGCATAGAAGTCTTTTGGCAAGGTTTCAATCTCTTCGTTATTGTACACATATTTTGCGGTTTCTTCCTTATTTGCCAACAAGCCATACTTATCCGACCAATAGCTGGCTCCGCCGTAAAGCATGCTAAATGATTTTTCGAACCCTCTGGCGGCGGGATACTGCTCTGGTTCATGCCCCAAGTGCCATTTTCCGCTCATATAGGTGTGGTAGCCTCCATCCCGTAAAATTTCTGCCAGTGTCACTACATTGTTGTTTAAGTGCCCTTCATAGCCTGGATTTCCTTTTTGTTTTTCGGTCATTGCTTCAGACATATTGCCTAAACCTGCAATATGGTTGTCCGTTCCAGTTAAAAGCATTGATCTAGTGGGGGAGCAACTTACCGATACATGAAAATCGGAAAACTTAACACCATCTTCAGCAAGTTTATCTACATTCGGAGTCTTTATTTCACTTCCATAACAGCCTAAGTCGGTCCAGCCTAAATCATCAACTACCACTAGAAGAATATTTGGTCTACTGTCAGTCACAGATTTTTTTTCTGCATTTTCAGAGTTGTCATTCTTGCATGAAAAAAGCAATGAAATTAAGATTAGGGATGATAGTTTGTAAAATCTTAACATGATTAATTATATTTTTGTTAAATCTATTAAAAAAATGTTTTAGATTGATATAGGAAAAATATATTTTAATGGATATTATATAAAGAGATGGGAATGGAAATAGCTTTTTTCAGGCCTAAATTATCTTATAGGTCTTTTAAGGCGCTCTTTGACCATTTCAAAATTTTTCTTGGTGGTACGTTCCCATTTGTAAATGTTGGATTTTTGTCCTTTGCTGGCATCGAATTTTTCTTTTTTCTCACGGAGTTCGCGTACCCAATCAAAGCGTTTTTTGATAATGGACAAGGTTAATTCGTCGTTCACGTTTATGGCCTCCAGAGCGTTTAAAGCAGCTATGGAAACATTTTGAACTTTGTCATTCATGGCTTTGAGCAAATAAGGAACCGAAGATTCGTCTCCAATAAGTTCCAAGGCCTGAGCGGCCAATCTACGGGTGCGGTAGTTGCCTTTCTTCAAGGCATATTCTATCTTTTGGACTTCGTAATGATCTATGAGTTCACTAAAATCCCTTTCTGAAAGTTGCGTCAATCTCAGCCGGAATAAATAGTATTTGATATAAGCCCACATGGTGAAGAGAAAAATATAGGTACTATATATATATATAGGTATAAAAACAACCCATTATGTTACGAGAGTTTGTTAAATTTAGAGCATGGTAGTCTATTTAGTCATAGGAAGTTTAATTGTTCTGTTTTTTTCGAGTAGAACGAACAAAAAATGGAAAAGGAATCCCAGAAAGAAGACCATCAATATCAAGCGTCGATTTGATAGAGATTTTTAAAGTTTCACACTATCGGGTACCAGTTGGGTGTAATCGCCATGATTTCTGATAACATCCCTTACAATGGATGAGGAGATGAAAGACGTTTTGGAAGAGGTCAACAAGAACACCGTTTCTATTTTGGAAAGCTTCCGGTTGGTGTGCGCTATAGCTTTTTCAAATTCAAAATCGGCTGGGTTGCGAAGTCCTCTTAAAATGAACTGGGCATCAATTTTCTTGCAAAAATCTATAGTAAGCCCTTCATAAGTCACCACTTTCACCTGTGGATGGTTTTTAAAGGCCTTTTCAATGAAGTCTTTTCGTTGTTCCAGGGAGAACATGTACTTTTTTTCAGAATTGATGCCTATGGCCACCACCACTTCGTCGAAGAGCTTGATGCCTCTCAAGATAATATCGTAATGTCCTAAAGTAATAGGATCAAAAGAACCAGGGAAAAGTGCGCGTTTCATTTAGTATCTTTTATTTCGTAGATTATTTCTTTTGAATATAACTCTTTAATGTCGTTTAGGGAAAATTTTTCCTGAAAATCTTCATAATTCTCTTCCTTGTCAATCTGATCGGTACTGTATTTTTTGTCTATCTCATAAGTATTGTAAGAAACCGTAATGGAATCATCAAGAATATTTACTACTTTCATGGTGCTATAATGATTGTCTTCACTGGATTCATACGAATAAACATCTCCAATTGCAGGTGCTTGCAGGTATTCCAGTTCTTTTCTGTCGCTTACTTTTCCTGCATAAATAATCGAAGCGATAATACAGGCAATCACAAATAAACCTGAATACTGCCATACCGGTGCTTTAGAGTCCTTCTCTACAGGAATTATTTTTTGGGTAATTTCTTTGGGGAGTTCTTTTTTCTCAAAGGTTTTCTTGCAGTGACCACACTCTACAATAATCTTTTTGCCAACGGGAAAAAGAGGGATCCAATAGATATGGGCGTATTTGCCAAAAACAGAATAGTTGAAATAAGTTGAGGTGCCACAGTCTGGACAAATTACATTGCTTATTTTTCCGTGGTTTATTCTTCTCGCATTACTGCCATAAAATATCATAATATAAAAGTTACTTTGTGGTTAAGATTCATTTAAGCTTTCTTCAATAGCATTCTCAAAAAGCTCAGCCAAAGAAATGCCAGCTTTAGCGGCCTGTTGTGGTAGAATACTGGCTTCGGTCAAGCCGGGAACGGTATTCATTTCAAGCATGTATGGTTCGCCATGGACTAAAATGTACTCACTTCGGGAGAACCCTTTCATACGAAGGGCTTCATAGGCTTTTTTAGCCACTTCATTCACTCGGTTTTCGTCTTCCTTGCTTAGTCTGGCGGGTGTTATTTCCTGTGATTGGCCTAAGTATTTGGCCTCGTAATCAAAGAAATCATTGTCGCTCACTA
>JAGQZG010000017.1 GCA_020435705.1 Mangrovimonas sp. | reverse complement strand
TTGAATATTGTACTGGATCCCATTTTTATTTTTGGTTTTGGCCCTATTCCAGAGTTTGGTGTTCAAGGGGCAGCCATAGCAACAACAATAGGTCGTGGTACGGCCGTTTTGTACCAATTATATATTCTTTTTAATGGTCAAGGCAAGGTTAAGATAGCTCTCAAAGACTTGGCTGTGAGAATCAATGTCATGTTCAATTTGATTAAAGTCTCCTTAGGTGGAATTGGTCAGTTTTTAATAGGTACGTCCAGTTGGGTGTTCTTAATGCGTATCATGAGCGAGTTTGGCAGTGAGGTTTTGGCAGGTTATACCATTGCTATTCGGGTGATGATGTTCACACTTATGCCTGCATGGGGTATGAGCAATGCTGCGGCTACTTTGGTGGGGCAAAATTTGGGAGCCCAACAACCGGATAGGGCAGAACAGTCGGTTTGGAAAACGGGCAAGTACAATGCTATGTTTATGGGTTTGGTGTCTGTTTTTTATTTGATATTCGCTAAACAGATTATCCTTTTGTTCAATACCCAGCCTGAGGTGGTTAAATATGGTGCGTTGTGCTTGCGGGTCTTGGCTTCTGGATATGTTTTTTATGCCTACGGTATGGTCGTTATTCAATCCTTCAATGGTGCTGGCGATACCAAGACGCCTACCTACATTAACTTTTTTTGTTTCTGGTTATTCCAATTGCCACTAGCTTATTTAGTTGCCGTGATTCTGGATTTTGGTCCAACAGGGGTATTCTTGGCTATTACTTTAGCGGAAGTACTAATTGCCGTAGTAGGCATGATTTGGTTTAGAAAAGGTCGTTGGAAGTTAGTGAAGGTATAGATTTTTATTGTTAATTTTAAACTCATAATTTTCTCTTCATGAAAACAAAAAAACTTGGACTCAACACGGTTTGTGTACATACGGGAGAAGTTGAAGACCTTACATTTAAAGGCGCCATTTCACCTATATATCTTTCAACATCCTATGAGTTTGATGAGGTAGATGCCCTTCGGTACCCTCGTAATTTCAACACGCCCAATCAGGAAGCGCTTTGTGCTAAAATTGCGGCTTTGGAGCATACCGAAGCTGCTTTGCTTTTTGGTTCCGGAATGGCTGCTTTAAGTGCTGTTTTTATGGCCTTTTTAAAATCTGGCGACCATCTTGTGGTGCAGAATACACTTTACGGTGGGGCAGTTAACTTTATTCGCCAAGAGTTCCCAAAGTTTGGGATAGAATATACGTTTACAGAAGGTTATGAAGTGGATGATTTTGCAGCAGCTATCAAACCAAATACCAAGCTTATTCACATCGAGACACCCTCCAATCCTTTGTTGACCATTACCGATATTCAGGGAGTGGCCAATTTGGCAAAATCAAGAGGGATTCTCACGGTTATAGACAATACGTTTGCAAGTCCGGTTAACCAAAACCCCATCGATTTTGGGATAGATATCGTGATGCATTCTGCCACAAAATATATGGGAGGGCACAGTGATATTCTGGCAGGAGCTTTGGCAGCGTCCCATCAATATATAGACATCATAAAAGACTCCGCTAAGAACTTTGGGGGTAATTTAAGTGATTTTACGGTTTGGATGCTAGAGCGTAGTATGAAAACTATGGGGATTCGAGTGAAAGCCCAAAACAGGAATGCGAAGAAAATGGCCAAGTGGCTTTCCAATCATGAATTGGTAACACAAGTTAACTATCCTGGATTAAAATCACATCCTCAATATGAATTGGCCAAAACTCAAATGAAAGGATTTGGAGGCATGTTGTCCTTCGAATTAAAACCCGAAGTAGACCCTTTGAAATTTATGCATGCCTTAAAATATATTAAGCCGGTAGGAAGTTTGGCAGGCGTTGAAAGTACCATACTTTTGCCAGCGAAAACCTCCCACGCCTTGTTGACACCAGATCAACGTGCCACTATGGGCGTGAGCGATCGCCTGATTCGGTTTTCGGTGGGAATTGAATCTAAGGACGATTTGATGGATGATATTTCCCAAGCGCTTGAAAAAGCATTGTTGAATGTAGAATTGCAAAAACAATAACTAATATGACCAAAGGAAGACTTGAAGCGTTTACAGATGGTGTTTTGGCCATTATTATCACTATTATGGTTTTGGAGCTTAAGGTTCCTCACGGAGAGAATTTTGAAGATTTAAAGCCTTTACTGCCTGTTTTTCTCAGCTATATACTTAGTTTCATCTATTTGGCTATCTATTGGAACAATCACCATCATATGTTGCAAACCGTTAAGCGCGTTACAGGCACCATCCTGTGGGCAAACATGCATTTACTGTTTTGGCTGTCTCTAATACCATTTGTTACAGGCTGGATGGGAGAGAACCATTTCAGTAGCCCAGCAGTCTTGTTATATGGAATCATACTTTTAGCAGCTGCAATTGCGTATTGGATCTTGCAACGGAGTATTATAAAAGAACATGGAAAAGAGGCCTTGCTGGCCAAAGCCTTAGGAAGAGATTTTAAGGGAAAAGTATCCCCAGTATTTTACACCATAGGAATAATAGGAGCCTACATAAATGTTTGGATAGCGGGATTTGTCTATGTTCTAGTGGCCGTTATGTGGTTGATTCCCGATAAGCGAATAGAAAAAGCACTTAAAGAAGAAAGTAAAATCAAA
This sequence comes from Mangrovimonas sp., assembly GCA_020435705.1. GTDB lineage: Bacteria > Bacteroidota > Bacteroidia > Flavobacteriales > Flavobacteriaceae > HKST-UBA85. The sequence goes on along the minus strand of JAGQZG010000017.1, from coordinate 23,201 downwards.
ACAGAATGAAATTAGACATACTGGCTATTGGGTCGCATCCTGATGATGTGGAACTAGGCTGTGGAGCCACATTGGCCAAAGAAATAGCCAAAGGCAAGAAAGTAGGTATTATAGATTTGACCCGTGGCGAATTGGGTACTAGAGGGACGGCCGAAACCAGAGATGAAGAATCGGAGGAAGCTGCGAGGATCCTTGGGGTTACCATGAGAACCAATATGGAATTTGCCGATGGATTTTTTATAAATGATAAGTGGCATCAACTGGAACTCATAAAGCAAATACGGAAGTTTAGACCGGAGATAGTGATATGTAATGCTTTAGAAGATAGACATATAGATCATGGAAAAGGGAGCAAATTGGTAAGCGATGCTTGTTTTTTAAGCGGTTTGCTTAAGGTAGATACCAAATGTGAAGAGGATGAACACTGGCAAGAACCTTGGCGTCCCAAGGCAGTATATCATTACATTCAGTGGAAAAATCTGCACCCTGATTTTGTTGTGGATGTATCTGGATTTATGGAACTCAAGATGCAAGCCGTTATGGCCTATAAAACTCAATTTTTCGATCCGAAGAGCAAGGAACCTGAAACCCCAATCTCAAGTAAGAATTTTACTGATAGCATTGAATACAGGGCTAGGGATATGGGGCGATTGATAGGCGCTGAATACGGTGAGGGCTACAATGTTGAACGACTCCCGGCAGTTGACTCCTTATTTGATTTGAAATAGCTATTTCACCAGTTTCACAGTTCTAGGAGATATATTATAACCTGACAAATGCAATAGGTAAACTCCCTTGTTAAGAATAGTTACATCAATTTCAGAATTGATTATTTTTCCTTCTTTTATTAATTTACCTGTACTATCAAATAATTTATAGTTGGTGAAATCTGTAGAACTATCTATTTTTAATTTTTGTATTACAGGGTTTGGGTAAATCTTAAAATGATTGTTGTTTTCTGCAACATTTGTACTTAAAGTTCCGGTTCCCCATTCATACCAAAGGTCAGAATCTGCATAAAGATCTTCAGTTTGGTTCGTGCCAACACCACCACTGCCATTATTAAAAATAACGTTTATGGCATCAATACTAGTAAAAGTATATTTGTACCATTCACTATCGTGTAAAGTCATATTTTCGCCAGGCCAAGAAGTACTGGGCCAACTATTACTAGGTTCAGGATTCCACCAGTAGACCTTTGGAGGTGCGGCCCAAGACGTTGGCGGTTTAAAATAGACGGTGATAGTGTTTAGATCTTCAAAGGTGTAGATTTCGGTTTGGATATCTGAACTATCCCCATTGGAGTTTTGTGCAAAAGCTTTAACTGTTGTAGTTGCTGTTAAATTTAAAGTAATTGTTGAAATAGAGGAAGCTGATCCCAATGTAGGATTCGTCCCATCGGTAGTGTAATAAATAGTTGGGTTTGGAAAAGTAGTGTCTGTTGCTTCCAAGGTAACATCAACTTGAGAACCATTGGCAAAAGTATTACCGGATGGAGAAATAGTCAAACAAGGCTGTGAAATTCCGGGATTGGATACCCAAGACATACTGTCCCATTCATAATAGCTTTCTCCTGAAACAGTTAAATCTGCAGTTTGCAAACCAGATCCGTTGTTAAATATAAGATTAGTTGAAGAAACTCCATTGAATGTATAGCTGAACCAACCATTGCAACTTTCAGTCATGTTCTCTCCCGGCCAAGAGGCATCGGTCAATGCGCCAGAAGGTTCTGCATTCCACCAATAAATTTTGGGTGAAGATGTCCAACTTGTAGGCGGTTTGAAATAAACAACAAACCCATCTACATCACCAATAAAATAGGTTTTGCTTACAATATCTGAAGTATTGCCATCTACATCTTCGGCAAAAGCTTTAAAAGTAGTTGTTTCCGTAATGTTTATAACCGTTGACGAAACAGCCGTGGGCGATGCCAATGTGGGATCGGTTCCATCAATCGTATAGTAAATTGTTGGATTCGGATCTGTATTATCGGTAGCTTCAATGGTAACATCCAAAGGTGTCGAGGAATAATTGCTTTCTGGGGCAAAAGAGATTGTTGGATTAACATTTAGATTTTCTCCTACCCACACATGTTGAATTTTAGATCTCGTAACATTTCCATTGTTATCCGTAATTTCAACATAATAATCTACTAGCTTTTCGGAAACACCTTGAATTTCGGCATAGTATTCGTTGGAAATATAATCTGGTAAGACAAAGAAATCTATTTCTGGATCACTTGTAATATTTCCGGTTGGAAAAATACGCTCTATCATGGTAATACTTTGCCAGTCACCAACAGAACTTCCTCCAGCATAGGTCTCATTGTCATTATTTGTTAATGGGTTGATACCATCATTGTCTAATCTATATTTGAGCTCGGCATTTGCTATACCATTTACATCAAAAGCAAAAGTCCATACGGTAAAATCAGCTGAATTCAAATGTTGTTGATAACCATACGTAGGGCCAAACCCTATTTCTCCAGGATTATAGGGATAACGTTGAGGTATGAATACCGAAGGAGGTGTATTGTCTGTTCCTGAGTTAGAAGAAATCACTTGGTTGGCATAAAATACAGCATTATTCGCTGCTATGGTTTGTTTAATCTCCATATCCAATGATTTACCATAGTACATATAGCCACTGGTGTAACCTGGTAAAAGGAAATGCCAAGCCAATTCGGCATTGGACGAAACTGCTGATGGGTTTACAATATTGTTAATGTTTGTTGCACCTTCTAAATCTTCGGCCATAATCACAAAGTTTTCTGCCGCCGTAAGTACAGCCCAATTGCGGGCATCCTCAGTCCAACCATTGCTGTCAAACTCAAAATCATTAGTATACATTGGCCATAACCAGTTGATAAATTGTGGACTCCCCCAATCGTTTTCAGCATTAAACCAAGCGCCGTCTTCAACTTTCACCAAGTCGCTATCAGGTACAGGATAATCATTTAGAAACTGTTGAACAGTAGTAGGGGAATAACCTTGTAAAGCTGCAGCATTTGAGAAATTAGGTACAGCATTTTGATAGTAGCTAGCCCCACCACCCCAAGCATTATCACCATCATGTGCTAATAAAACCAACGAAGGCTTAGATGGGTTTTCGAATGGTGCAATATTGGTGTCTATGGTATTTGTGCCTTGCTCCGAAAAACCGTCGCGATAACTTAGCAAATCGGCCATGGGAACAACTGTAATTTTGTATTCGGTTCCTGTTTCTGGGTTTACGTACTTAGCTTTATGGGCTTGATAACAGTAAGGTGCGGCAAATGTTCCACCACGTCCATCTATTTGACCATTCCACCAATTGGTTCCATTTGTCGTTACCCTGTCTGCTAGGTTGGGTGGGTTGATATTGCAACCCGAGGTTCCAAAACTTAAAGGGTAATCCGACAAAGTTCTCGATAAATGACTGTTGGCAACTACCACCCAATCAAAACCTTCTTCAGATAAAGTTTGAATGATACGCTCTGAAAAAGCACATTCAGCAGGCCAGTAACCAGAAGAATAACTTCCATTAAAATAATTTTGAACCAAATATTTATGCCCTTGTATTTCCTTCTTCAAAACACGGTCGCTAAGTAGCGGTGAAAGTGCATGATGCCAAGTAAAACCTGTAATGTCCATTCTGGGAAACCCCCCGGAAGTTTGCCACCCTTGGGCCTCAATAACCCACTGAGTCCAGTTTGGTACATAACCCCATGCATTGGTATTGGAAAGAGACTGAATGTTCTCTATTAAGCATCCCCCATAATTTACTTGTGCTCCTGCATCGGGTAATGATAAAAGGGAAGAGATAGAATTTCTTGCTTCCCATTGATAAACATTAACTCTATCAGGTTTACTGAAAATATCCTGTAAATCATTTAATGGATGAGTCAATCCATCAGAGTAGATGTTTCCACCTCCAAATTTTAATTGTTGAGATTCCCAAACGGTCTGGTAGGAAAAGGGATTACTTACACTATGGTCGGGCCAATAAATAGGCTGTTGAAGATGCCAAAGATAAGTGGTGTGCACTTGCCCATGGACATAACCGAATATTGATATGAAAAATATAAAAGTTAGGGAGGGAGTGTGATGAAAAAATTTCAACATAAGTGTTAATTTTTTCAATAATAAGCAATTTGATGCCTATTTTAAAATGGTGTAATACCAATCTTGTTACTATAACGTTTTCGTGTTGAAAAAAACTCAATTATGGGAAGGGATTAATATTTGATAAAAAATCTTTGTAGAAAATTGGAATTAATTTACATTTGCAATCCAATTGAAGACGGTGGTTGTAGCTCAGTTGGTTAGAGCGTCGGATTGTGGTTCCGAAGGTCGCCGGTTCGAGCCCGGTCTTCCACCCAAAAGTAAAGCTCCTCATTTTGAGGAGCTTTTTTTGTTTCTTGTGATTAATGGAATTCTTTATCTACAATCAAACGGTGCTCTAAGTTGGCAACCTTCCAAGCAGTTTGAAAAATCAAACGGGTTCTGTCCTGTAGGAATTCATAGTTTATTTTATCTGGTGTATCACTCGGTTGGTGATAATCGGCATGTGTTCCATTGAAATAAAAAATCACGGGAATGTTGTTCTTTGCAAAGTTGTAATGGTCGCTTCTGTAATAGAAACGATTGGGATCGTTTTCATCATTATAGGTATAATCAAAAACCAGATTGCAGCAGTCTTTGTTTACTTCTTCAGAAAGATTGTGCAACTCGGTACTTAACTTATCCGAACCAATAAGGTAAAGATAGTTCGGACTGTTTTCATGTGCGGGATCTATTCTACCAATCATGTCTATGTTCAAATCGGCCACAGTGTTTGCCAAAGGTACAATAGGATCAAAATCGGTATAATACTGTGATCCCAAAAGACCTTTTTCTTCCCCAGTTACATGAAGAAATAAAATAGAACGTTTAGGACCATTACCATCTTTTGCAGCTTGTTTGAAAGCATCGGCAATTTGCAAAACAGCAACGGTACCGGAACCATCATCATCGGCACCATTATAAACCTCACCATTTTTCACGCCTTCGTGATCCAAATGGGCCGAGACTACGATCACTTCATCAGGATGTTCGGTTCCTTTAAGAAAAGCCGCTACGTTTTCTGAAGAAAATTCTTTAATGTTTTTGGTGAAATCCATGGCGAATTTCTTCTTCAATACTTTTGGAGTAGTATCAGTTTCAATATCGTTATTAATGGCTTTAGCTAGCGAATCACTCACAAAAATATAGTACATGTTCTCGGGGTTTCCCTTCAATGACATTCTTCCGCTTCCGGAACCAAACCGTCTGGATACAAAAGAATAGACCTCTGGATAATAGAACAGTAAAGCTTTCACGCCTTTTTTCTTTGCTAAGTCCCGTTTTTCGGCATATTCCTGTCTGAAATTTGACCATTTTGAATTTTCAGTAGTTCCAGTCACCAGATAATTGCCATTGGCATCTTTGGGCTCTCCGGATTTAATGAGCACGACCTTGCCTTCAACGTCTAGATCCTTATAGCTGGAATAGTTTTCATCTTCAATACCATAATCGGCATAAACAATTTCATCGGTATTGATGGTTCCTGAACTTGTGCCTAAAGCAGAAACGAAATCATCAATAGGGTTGAAGGATTGACCATCAATGGAGAGTTCAACAGTTGGAGCTTCTAAGACTTCCAGAGGCACTTCCTGAAAATAATTGCCATCTTTTTTGGCCGCAGGAATACCCAACGACTCATATCTTTCCTTTAGGAAATTAACTGCTTTTTTTTGTCCTTCGGCACCAGTTTCACGTCCTTCAAACTCGTCTGAAGCATAAGTGTAAAGGTCGGTTTTAAGTTCATCGGCAGTAATCGTAGAAGCATAGTCTGCAACTGTTTTTGCAGGCATACTTTCAACAGTTTTTGAGGTATTTTGCTGAGATCCACATGTATACAATACAAAAGAAACAGCCAAAAGATAGAATAGTTTTTTCATCAAGGAAAGTTTTAATTTAAGTCGTTATCTTAACAAAAGTAGAGAGTTAGAAGGCAAAAAAAAGGATGTTTTAACAAATTTTAACAAGTTGACTTGCAGAATCAATAGTTGAAATAATCTACTTCCAAGCGATGGTCTTGATTTGCAATTTGCCAAGCAGTTGCGAAGATGAGTTTGGTTCGCTTTTCCAACAAAGGATACTCTATTTTATCGGGTGTATCGGTAGGTGAGTGGTAATCTTCATGTTCGCCATTGAAATAAAAGATTACTGGAATTTCTTTTTGGGCAAAATTATAGTGATCCGATCTGTAATAATACCTATTGGGATCATCTTCAGCGTTGTATTTGTAGTCTAGCTCTAAATTGAAATAGGCGTTATTTACTTTTTCCGAAAGATAATGAAGCTCTTTGCTTAACCTATCGGATCCTATCAAGTAGAGATAGTTTTTGTTGTCTTTATGAGCTTCATCCACACGACCTATCATGTCTATGTTTAAGTTGGCTATAGTATTGTGTAGCTCAAAAACAGGGTGCTCAGTATAATATCTAGACCCTTGAAGCCCAATTTCTTCAGCAGTCACATGAAGGAAAAGAATACTTCGTCTTGGACCATAGCCATCATCTTGGGCCATTTTAAAAGCTTTGGCCATTTCCATAAGAGCAACAGTGCCAGAGCCATCATCATCAGCACCATAATTAATTTGACCATCCGTAACCCCCAGATGGTCCAAATGGGCCGAAATAATAACCACTTCTTCTGGGTAATCACTGCCTTCTATGTAGGCCAGAACATTTTCCGAGGCATTAACTCCTTCCGGAAGATAATCCTTGGGCACCACTTGGTAATAAATACTATCGTTTATAGGTGATTTTATGGCATTTGATTTGTAATAATCGGCTAAATATGCAGCCGCTTTTTCTTGGCCTGCTTCTCCTGTAGCTCTACCATTAAACGCTTCCGAAGCAAATTCATACAAATGGGTTTTAAGTTCACTAGCCGAAATAGTATTGGCATATTTGAGCACAAAACTACTATCTGTTAGTTTAATACTGTTTTTCAGATTGGTAATTTTTGTACTGTATTTTGGGGTAGAACAAGACCCGACAAGGGTAAGTATGGAAGCTATGAGGGTAACTTTCATGATAAAGCTTTAATTTTCAGTCAAATTAAAGCAAAAAACCTCAGTTTGCCGCTTTAACAAATAAAATTTAACATAGAAATTCTTACTTCTAAAACTCCTCTGGTTCAATTTCTACAGCAGACTCTTCTTTTTTAGGAATTTTTGGAACGTTAAGGTCTGGTTTTTTGGATGGTATTTGTTTGGTAATCGTATCTATGGAAATAGTTTCGGTTTCATTGGTTACCACAGGTTCTTCATCAATAATATCTATCTCGTTTTCCAATGTTTCGATAGACTCTTCTACTGATTGTGCCGTTTTTTCTTCAAACTCGGTGGTGTCTCCAACTTCGGAAACTGTAAAAATAGATTTGTATACCGAAAAGCAAAGCGCTATAACAGTGAGCAAAAAGGCCAGGCTAATAGTTTTTTTACCAGGTTTTTCCTTATGGATTATCAACGCTGTAATACCGGATGCTAATGCAAGGATTGACGGAATATAAGCAAGGTTTGATAAAGGCAATACAGAAAGAATGAGCGCCAGTACAGCTGCGATTAATGCAATGATGATAAAGAGTTTTTTCATGAGTCTAATTTTTTAATCCGCTGGCAGATTTGATTCTTAGTTCGCCATTACCAACAGCAATTTTGAATTTAGCATACACAGGAACTTTATTGTCATCGGCAGTAAGCCATAATAAATTGTCGTTGGTCCCTTTTAAAACATCGCTGGTGTTAATGGCAATAGCCAGTTTATAGCAGTTTTTTTTGCCAATGGCCGTATTGATGGTTTCGGTTCCCAGAAAGGTAAAAGTAACTTGCTCTTCCTGGTTGTCAAAAATAACGGTCAAGGTTTTTGATTTGCCAGGTGTTGCCTTAGAGAAGTCAAAAGTTCTCAATTTATAAAGAGTGGCCACTAGATCCTTGGTATTGGCTCCAATCGCAATGTTTTTCTTTTCATCCCAGTAGGTACCGTCCTTACGTTTTTTGCTTTTGGTACTCTTAACGGTATGGTTTTTTTGATCGTACTTGTATTCCATTTTCTTAACATATCCGCCTTCATAAATATCCCTTTTGTATAAGTATGGCGTTATGGAAGTAGGGCTAACATAGCTTTCATATAAATCCCTAATCTTGAAAAAACTGTCCCATTTGCTAAAGGTAGTTGCGGTACATTTTAAATGCAACAGAGTCGAGCTGGACGTATTTACGGTATTGGTTTCCATGGTAACCTGGGCTAAATCGTTCAGGATACCGGACATGTTATAGGAAGCCGTAAAAACCAATTTTTCACCGCCAGCCACAGCTTGATTTTGTGCAGTTAAGCCCAAGGACACAAGCACTATTAAAAAAGAAAAAACGTTTTTCATAGAAGTAGTTTTGTTTGTATTTCCATAAACCGTGCCGAAAATATAAAACTTTACTGTTCAATTCTAGTTTTTAATAACAAAAGTCATATAATTAATCGTCAAATAATGGTAAATTTAATGTACTATTAAATACGTAATCATGAGAGTTTTATTGCCTACCGATTTTTCTAAAAACGCAAAATATGCTATAGATTATGCCGTGAAGATGTTTGAAGATCACACAGTCGATTTCTATTTATGGAATGTCTTAAGAGCTTCAGCGTATGTCACGGACGATATCATGTCTGCCGAAGCTACTTTTACGGTTTACGAAGCCGTTACTAAAAGCTCAAAAGATGCTTTGGAAGGGTTGAAGGAAGATTTAAAGATTGAATACAACAATCAAAAACATACCTTCCATACGGTGATGGATTATGACAATTTTGTTGATTCTGCCAATCAAATGATTGAAAAGGAAAACATTGACCTTATCGTCATGAGCACCAAAGGTGCCAATAATCTGGAAAAAGCTATTTTTGGAAGCAACACTTTGCGACTTATTCAACGCACCGACTGCCCGGTTATGGTAGTTCCAGAGAGCTATGCTTACCGCCCAATCAAAAAAATAGCATTCACCAGTAAGTACGATGCCAGTTACACAAAAAAGGAATTTGAAATGCTAAATGCCTTAGCGCATCTTGAAAATGCAAAAGTTGATGTGATTCATCTTATGGAAACGGTTTCACTGTCCGATTCTGAGCTCCAAGTGCAAAGCCAATTGGATGAAATGATAGAAGTTCCGCACGAGTTCAGTAATGTTGAAGGGGATAATTATTTTGATACCATTCACAATTACATCGAATTAAAAAACTATGACCTAATTTGTGTGGCAAACAAAAAGCACAGCTTCTTTGAACGGTTATTCAATTTGCACAATGTTGAATTGGAGCTTGAAAACCTTTATTTACCACTTTTGGTGTTGAAAGCTCCAAACTCTTGATGGATTCTGGCAGAATAAAAATTACTGTTTTTATTTGACAGAATTAAAAAAGCGTTCTATATTTGCACCCGCAAAAGGAGAGATGGCAGAGTGGTCGATTGCGGCAGTCTTGAAAACTGTTGAGGGTAACACCTCCGGGGGTTCGAATCCCTCTCTCTCCGCAAAGAAAATCCCGTAAGACTCGTTACGGGATTTTTTATTTTCTTTCCTATCCAAACTCTTTTTATTTTTGCACCATGAACATTATAGAAAGTTTACAATGGCGTTATGCCACTAAAAGGTTTGATTCGGAAAAAATCATTCCACAGGATAAAATTGAACTCATCAAAGAGGCGTTTAACCTCACGGCAACCTCTTATGGTTTACAGCCTATAAAGTTGCTTATTGTTAAAAACAAAGTCCTAAGAGAGCAATTACTTGCGCACACCTATAACCAACCACAGATTATGCAAGCCTCGCATTTGCTTGTGTTTTGTATAGAAACGACTATTGATAAAGATTTTATTGAAGCCTATTTCAATAGAGTGAAAGACATTAGAAATACGGCAGAATCTATTTTAAAACCTTACAGGGATTTTTTGGTGAACGATTTCCAGTCTCGTTCAGGAGACTACGTTAAAACCTGGGCTGCTAAACAAGCGTATCTTGCTATGGGCAATCTGTTAACCGTATGTGCCATTGAAGGCATTGATTCCCTGCCTATGGAAGGTTTTAAACCGGAGTCTTACGACGACGTCCTGGGGCTTAAGGAAAAAGGCTTGCAATCGGTATTAATTATGCCTATTGGTTATAGAGCCGAAGACGATATGTTTTCAGGATTTAAAAAAGTGCGAAAAACCGTTGCTGAAAGCACTTTGGAATTGTAGCTTTGATAATTATAATTAATAATTAACCCCCTATGCCTGGATTTGAATTATTTGGCGAAGCCGAACGTAAGGAATTACAAGATGTATTGGATAATGGCGTATTGATGCGCTACGGTTTTGACGGCATGCGAAACGGTCATTGGAAAGCCAAAGAGCTTGAACAGGCTTTTCAGGATACATTCCAAGTGAAGCATGCACAATTGGTTTCTAGCGGTACGGCTGCGGTGTCCGTAGCTTTGGCGGTTGCCGGCATTGGCGCAGGTGATGAAGTGATCATGCCTACATTTACTTTTGTAGCCAGTTTTGAATCCATTATCATGTCTGGGGCGGTTCCGATTTTGGTTGAGATTGATGAGACTTTAACACTGGATCCAAAAGCGGTTGAAGCGGCCATCACCCCAAAGACCAAAGCCGTCATGCCTGTACACATGTGCGGTAGCATGGCTAATTTAGATGCGTTAAAAGCAATTTGTGAAAGGCATAATTTAATCTTACTTGAAGATTCGTCGCAAGCTACAGGTGCAACGTATAACGGAAAAGCTTTGGGCACTATAGGTGATTTAGGTTGTCTTTCTCTGGATTTTGTAAAGATTATTACCTGTGGTGAAGGCGGTGCGGTCTTGACTAACAATGACCAATATGCGCAATTTGCCGATCATTTTTCTGACCATGGTCACGACCATTTAGGAAACGATCGAGGTGCCGAAGACCACCCGTTTTTAGGCTATAACTTCAGAATCTCGGAATTGAATGCCGCTGTGGGCTTGGCTCAATTGAAGCGTTTGGATGATTTCGTCGCCATTCAGAAGAAAAACTACAGCATTATACGTGAAGCACTTTCTGCCATCCCCGAAGTGGTTTTTAGAACTGTTCCCAATGGCGGCGAAGAAAGTTATTCGTTTCTTAATTTCTTTTTACCGGATCTGGGAACGGCCAGAAAAGCCAATAAAGCTTTAAAAGATGTGGGAGTTGATGGATGTTTCCATTATTATGACAACAATTGGCACTACATAAGGAAGTGGCAACATCTTAAGGATGTTAAAACCCTATTTCCTCTTTCAGAAGAAGTGAAAAAAAGTCTTCAATACTTGAAGACAAAAGAATTTCCGCAATCCGATCATTATATAGGACGGAATATTTCTTGCTTGATCAAGCTATCATGGACCGAGGAGGACAAGAAAGCAAGAGCAAAAAAAATGGTACAGGCCATAAAACAATCTATGTAAGGCAATTTTAGTAACTTTCCGTTAATGAAACGCTTAAAGTTACTTGTGGCATTCTTTTCGTTCTGTCTTGCTTTTTCTCAAAGTGATAAGCAGCTCTCTTTCCATCAATTGACGTTAGACGACGGCCTTTCCCAAAACAGCGTTGTGAGCATTGCTCAGGACAGTACTGGGTTTATGTGGTTTACTACCCAAGATGGTTTAAACAGATATGACGGAAAACGGTTTGAATATTTTCAGCATCAATTTGAAGATGTTACGAGGAATGATTTTAGCAAACTGGGAAAAATCTTCGTAGACCGGCAGGGCACATTGTGGCTTATTACTAGCTCTGGGGATCTTCAAAAGCAGATAAATTCTTCCTATACGTTTAAGAAACTAGAGAATATTACCAATAGCAGTACCCTTTTTCAATCTACCAACAACGCTATTTTTATTGGCACCTATGGTTCAGGTCTTTACCGTATTGATGTGAAAAACAAGGATACAGTTCAGATTTTGAAACAGGAACACAAGAACCTAAACATTTATGATTTTGTTCAATACAAGAACAAGGTTTTGGCCAGTACTTCAAATGGTGTTTTGGAAATTGATCAAGACAACACCTACACTTTCAAAGCGATTTCGGAAACTACCAATTTTAGTGCTTTTGCCAAAACCTCCAAAGCGCTCTTTCTGGGAAGCTATGGAAAGGGATTGTTCTATAAAGATTCTTTGGGGTCGGAATTTAAACCGTTTTTAGGGTTTGAAAATTTCCACTTGTCTAACGATCTGAATATTCAGGATGTGTTGGCAGACAGTTCTGGCCAACTTTGGGTCGCTACATATGGAAAGGGTGTGTATTTAATCAATTTTGACCAACAAGTTATTCAGCATTTTGTAGCCAATAAGACCAATCCGTATGCGTTGCACTATAATGATGTATTGAGTCTGTATGAAGATTTTACCGGTACAGTTTGGTTGGGAACCGATGGTGCTGGACTTAGTTTTTATGATAAGGATTTGACTAAGTTCAATGTGTTGACCGAAAACCAAGTTCCCAGCAATATTCATATAGATGTTATAAGGGCAATTACAGTACACAATGGCGTGATTTGGATAGGAACCTCCGGAGAGGGCTTGACAAGCATTGATTTGAAAACGCAGCAGTATAAAACCCTTACGGCAGAAAACAGTGGCCTTTTAGGAAACAGAATCATGTCATTGCAACAGGATGCCACAGGTATTTGGATAGGACATCAGGATCATGGATTGCAGTTTATGGACAACTCTGGGAAAGTTACTTCCCATAACGACACGAAGGCCTTTACAATTTGGAAACTATTACCAGCGTCAAATGATAAACTTTGGTTGTGTACCAGAAACCATGGATTGATTCTTTTTGATAAGGAAAAAGGTGTTGAGACGGTCTATAATTCAGAAAATTCAAACCTTACAACCAATAATATTCGAACGGTGGAAAAGGGAGCAAATGGAAACTTGTGGATAGGCACCGAGCAAGATGGCCTCTTTGTTCTAAACCAAAATACCAAGGTTATTAAAGCCATACATGAAATTCCCGATAAAATAAAATCCCTTTTTTTTAGTGATGGGATATTGTGGATTGGTACTAATGGAAATGGATTAAAAGGGTATACTACGAGTACGGGTGAGATTTTGCAAAAAACAATTGATGATGGTCTTCCTAACAATGTTATTTACGGGATTTTACCTGGAAATAAAAACGAACTTTGGTTGAGCTCAAACAAGGGGATAACAAAAATTGATAAAACAAATTTTAACATTGACAATTATAGTAATTATGAAGGATTACAGGCTTTTGAGTTCAATACGGGGGCTTACTATAAAGATGAAAAGGGCACTTTGTACTTTGGTGGTCTTCAAGGGTTGAATTGGTTTAACCCCAATCAACTCACTTACAATACCGTTAAGCCAAAAACCGTTATTACCAACTTTGAGATTTTTGCTAAGTCTCATGAAATGGAACAGAACCAGGTATTTTCTTCCGATCAGAACACAATGACCTTTACCTTTTCTAGTCTGCATTTCTCACAGCCTGATAGAAATCAGTATAAATACCAACTAGTGAACCATGATCCAGACTGGATTTCTTCGGGAAATAATAACACAGCGCATTATACCAATTTGTCTCCCGGCAATTATACATTTAAGGTCATTTCCAGCAATTATGATGGGGTTTGGAATGAAAATGCCACGACGTATTCTTTCACCATAAGAAACCCTTGGTACTTGAGCACCCTGGCCTTACTGTGCTATGTATTATTGGTAATTGTAATTGCTTTGGGAATTTACAGGTATCTAAAGTGGCGCTGGCAAATGAAAATGCAGTTGGATTTTGAACATCAAGAAACCCAGCGATTAAAAAAGTTGGATGAATTGAAAAACCGACTTTACACTAATATTTCGCACGAGTTTAGAACTCCATTAACCCTTATCACGGGGCCTATAGAAAACCAGTTGGCAAAACAAGATATTTCCCTTCAAGACAAGAAGGAGCTCACTATGGTCAAGACTAGTTCAGAACGCTTACTTGATTTGGTGAACCAAATGTTGGAGTTGGCTAAGGTAGATTCAGGACACATCAAACTGAAAGTTAAAAAAGGGAATCTATCCCTGTTTTTAAGGCAACTTCTGGAGACATTTCACTATAAAGCCCAGGAGAAGAATTTGCAATTGGTGGTTTCAATCAATAAGCTAGACGAAGCTTGGTTTGATAGGGATATAGTTGAAAAAGTGGTTTCCAACCTATTGTCTAACGCCATTAAATACGCTCCGGAAGCTAGTGTGATTCAATTTGATGCTATTAAAAACAACCATGTTTTGGTGCTTTCGGTTAGCAATGAAACCCATTCAGAAACTTTAAACAACTTAGGAAAACTGTTCAAGAGATTCTATCAGGATAACGAGCTTTCCGACGGCGTTGGAGTAGGGCTGGCTTTGGTAAAGGAATTGGTAAATCTTAACAGAGGAACCATTTTGGCCAGTAGTGCGGGTACAAACAAAATCCAGTTTACATTAACCTTGCCCATAGAACGAGATGTGTTTGATACTGATGAAATTGTTGAAGAGTATCCAATACAAGATATTGTCAATCAGCAACTTAAAAATGGTTCTGTAAGAAGTGAGAACACCATTCTTATTGTAGAAGACAGTGAGGAAATTCTTCAATATATAGTTTCACTATTCCAGGATTCCTACACCATTCACACAGCTAGAAATGGAGAAAAAGGCTTGAAGGAGGTTGAAAATAAACTGCCCGATTTAGTGTTAAGCGATATTATGATGCCTATTAAAGATGGGATGGAGCTTTGCCACCAGATAAAAACCAATAGGCTAACCAGTCATATTCCTGTGGTTCTTCTTACGGCTAAAGTTGGCGATGAAAATGAAATACAAGGATACAAAACAGGGGCTGATGCTTATGTAACCAAACCGTTTAGCAGTGAAAAATTAAAACTTATTGTAGATCAGCTTATACAAACCAGAAAAAAGCTCAAGGAACACTATAGTAAGACGTTTAGTATACATCCCGAACTGGCCATAACCTCTACAGAAAATGACTTCCTCAAAAAACTCCAAGAGGTTTTGGAAAAACACATCACTGATGCCTCCTTTACCAGTGAAAAATTCAGTAAGCTTATGTTTATGAGTCGGTCGCAACTTCACAGAAAACTTGAGGCTATCGTTGGGATGTCTACCAGTGAGTTTATAAGGTCGCAACGTTTAAAAATGGCGGCAGATTTATTGACGAAATCAGACAGTTCCATGGCTGAAATTGCCTACCAAGTGGGCTTTAACACAGCTTCGTATTTCAATAAATGTTTTAAGGATGTTTACGGTTGTACTCCATCGGAATATCTCAATACTTCCGGCTAACTTTCTGTATTTCAATAGCTAAATAGCGATGTGCTATAAGATGAAACCATTGCCTGAAACTATGGTGAGGTGTCTTTATATATTCATGTTAAAGGCATGCAACATTTGTTGTATAATTTGAAACATATCTGCAAGAGTGAGCCAATACCTTCTTCTAAATTTGAATTTAAACAGTTGGAATTCTATGGACAAAAAGTCAAAGACCCATTTGGACAACAATGAAATTTATTTAAGCATTGACCATTTAAAACAGGGCGATTACAAGCTCAATATTTTGGATAACAACAAGGTGGTCAAGGCGGTTAAAATATCAAAACGCCAGTAAGACAACTAAGGCATAAAAAAGTCATGAACAACCTATTATAACAATTTTAAGCAAACATATTTAAAGATGAAAACAAAACTCTTAACCCTACTGGTGCTATTGGTAAGTTGTGTAGTAACTGCCCAAAATGCTATAAACTACAAAGCATTGATAAAGGATAATGTGGGCAATGTACTGGTGAGTCAACCGGTAACGGTACAATTCACCATTTTGGAAGGTTCTGGAATGACTTCGGTTTACCAAGAAGATCATACAACAACGACGGATGCTAATGGGATAATAATCCTTAACATTGGAGAAGGAAACCTCCAGTCAGGAGATTATAGCACTATAGACTGGAGTACTGACGACCATTTTCTTAATGTTCAAATAGATTCGGGTTCAGGATTGGTCGATTTGGGAACTACGCAGTTTATGGCCGTTCCGTATGCACTTTATGCAAAAACGGCGGGTAACGCAGAAAATGTTTCAGGCTTGGAAGCTATAGACGAAGGCAACGGTATTGGTTGGCGAATAAAAGATAGAGACCCCAATTATTATGGAAATATAGGAAGTTTTGCCATAGATTTAAGTTTTAATGACGAACTAAGTGATGTATATGGCGCCGTTGGGCCAGTAGCCAACGCTTTTGGACGCAGTACCACAGCTTCCGGAACGGGATCTACTGCCATGGGAGGCTACACCACAGCGTCAGGATATTTTTCTACGGCCATGGGGTTTTTAACAAAAGCAGAGTCTTTATTATCTACGGCTATAGGGCGATATAATGTAGGTGGTGGGGATCCGTCAGTTTGGGTGGGTAACGATCCGTTATTTGAAGTTGGCAATGGAACAAATGATTTGAATAGAAGTAATGCCTTGACCATCTATAAAACAGGGTATCACCTCATAGAGTCGCAAGTAAGCGGTTTAAGAGTCAATTCGGCAAACACGGGGTTGATTATTGATAATGCGGGAGCGACAGGGATTTATGTTTTGGGCGGCTCTAATTACGGTCTAATAATTAATGATGCCCAACAAGACGGTTTGGTTATTTCAGATGCTCAAGACGATGGTATGGAGGTTTCGGCAGCAGATGAAGGCGCACGGATTATAGGTGGTAGTGTTGGCGTTTATGCAAGTTCAAGTGCTGCGGGAAATCCAGATATTATCCTTGGGGGTTTTAATGATGGTACCAATGAAGGGGATGATGGTATTATAGCTTCGGCTCCCAATATTTCTACAAGTGATATTTATTTACGCAGTAACGATGCTATTGTTATGGAATTGGATGATGATAATGTCACAAACAATAATGCCAATTTCATTATCAGAAATGGTAGTGATACCAATGTATTTACTGTAGATGAATCTGGCGAAACCACCGTTACTGGAATCCTTCGTATAGGAACAGAGACCATCGAGGATACAGGAAGCAATCAATTGTCCGTAAATGCCAGTTTAATTCCTGATAATGATAATGCCATGCGCTTAGGAAATGCCTCAAATAGATGGGTAGGTGTTTGGGCTGTTGATGGAACTATCAATACTTCAGACCGCCGTGAAAAGAAAAACATTAACCCCATAGACTATGGCCTTAACGAAGTGCTAAAAATGAAACCGGTAAGCTTTAATTGGAAAAATAGCAACGATCCAGATTTGAAATTAGGCCTTATTGCGCAAGATCTTCAATTAGTAGTACCAGAAGTAGTGAAATCCCATACGTGGGAGTTGGATGAAACCACAAACAAACTTGTTGAAGAGCCTTTGGATAGATTGGGTGTGTACTATTCGGATTTAATCCCTGTTCTCATCAAAGCCATACAGGAACAACAGGATATCATTGCGAAACAAGATCTCAAAATAAAAGAACTTACAGCCGAATCCAACCAAAAGGATACTGCTTTGCAATCCTTTGACCAGAGGCTAAAACAAGTGGAAGCTTTAGTGGGAACCAATCCATAATTTGCAATGAAGACAAAACTCATATACCTGATAATGTGCGTTGGGGTTTGTGCCCAAGCTCAAACCATCGAAAAGTTTAGTATTGACAGTGGTGGTTCAAGCACCTCGACTGGCAGCATTCAGATCCTTTACACCCTTGGTGAAGTAAGCGTACAGGAATACAGCTTGGGAAATCTACAGGTTTCCGAAGGATTCATCAATTCATTTCCTGAAGGGACTTTGGGCCTTGCAACCGAAACTGCCGAGAACATCTTGTTGTACCCTAATCCCGCTCACGATAGGTTTTATGTCAGGGGAACCCAGCCCATAAAACAACTGATGCTCTATGATATGTCGGGCAAGCTAATGGCAAGCACAGACCAAAACCAAATGGCTGTGGGCCATTTGGCCTCAGGGGTTTATTTTGTTCAGATAGTCACCCAAGCAACCAGCGAAGTGAAACGATTGGTGGTCAAATAAGGTTTTTGAGAACTAAAAATGATCAACCTAAAACCACTGGTTTTGGGCTGATCATTTTAGGGACTCTTTCTATTATATGAAAAGCATTAGACGTATGGAATCTGAACACTACCTATTTTGAGAACAAGATATATTACTAAATAGACTTTTTACGTGCAGTAACTTTATTAGTTTGGGTTAGATAATTTGTTTATTTTTAATTAATTATACTCAAATTAATAAAAATGAATAAGCACCTTATTCTTGGTTTTATTTTTATTACGATCTCTGTTTATCCACAACAAATTAAAAATTTAGATTCGCTAGATGCCGTTATTGCTAAGTTTACACGCACTAATGATTGGAAATCCTTAATCGAATCGTATTCTGCAAAAGGCGACTATTATTTTCTTGATAAGGATTATGCAGAATCTTTGCCTTTTTTTCTCAAGGTAGATTCTATTTCTAAAGCACATAACAACATAAATAAAACTTCAATATATGTGCTTTTAAACCGAGCAGAAATTTCAAGAGTTACCTTTACACATGAGGGTGTTGATGAGGCTGGAAGATTAATGTATGAGGCTTTGGAACATGCGAAGAAGATACACTCCGAAGAAATGGAGTACTTATGCTATAAATACCTAGCAGATTTGGAAGGGCTTCGAGATAATCTAGATATATCAAAGCAATTTTTGGATTTGGCTTTTGACTATTACAAAAAGCATGACGATGCCACAAAAATTTCACAGCTCTATGCCATTTATATTAACTATTATAACACAATAAACCAATTAGACTTATCTGAAAAAGCAAACCAAGATCGAATTGATTACCTCAAGACCAAAGGGGATACTTTGCAGTTGGCCAATGCTATAATGACGTACGGCAACTTTAAACTACAAAAACAAAAGGATTGTCAAGGTGCTTTGAAGTTGTACGAACTGGCGGAATCCCTTTACACAACGGTTCTTAAAGGTGAACCCTATAACAATTACCGAAGGTTGGTGCAAGGCATGGCCTCGTGTTATGCAACATTGAATGATTATAAAAAAGCTTATGAATATTCTGAATTAGCTTACGATTTACGCAATGCTCTTAACAAACAGTACAACCAAGACCTATCTCTCAAGCTGGAAACCAAATACCAAACGAAAGAAAAAGAACAGGAAATAGCTCTTTTAAAAGCAAAAAATGAGCTCGTTGAAAAACAAAAAAGCAATCAACGTAATTTGTTGCTTGCCGCCATATTGTTCACAACCATGATGGGAATTTTCTTTTTCTTTTTGTATAGAAATAGAAAAAAAACAGCGACAAAGCTTAAGGAGCTGGACAACTTCAAGTCCAGATTTTTTGCTAATATATCACATGAATTTCGCACACCTTTGACCTTGATTTCTGGATTGATAGACAAAAGTTTGGCTTTTGAAAATTTGGATAATTTAGATAAAAATGAACTTCAGATAATGCAGCGAAATTCAAATAGGCTTTTGAATTTGGTAAATCAACTATTGGACGTATCAAAGTTGGAATCTGGAAATTTGAAATTGAATGTGTCTCCAGGAGATTTAGGGTTGTTGATCAAGGCTATTGGCTCGTCATTTCAGCATATTGCAAATCAAAAAAGCATTCAGTACACTATAGATGTTGCTGAAATGAAAAATGTTTGGTTTGATCATGATATTATTGAAAAAATAACCACTAATCTTTTGCAGAACGCTTTTAAGTATACGCCTAAAGAGGGGAAGGTAGTGTGTACGGCTTCCATAGCAGATGGCAGGCTTTTATTGCGTGTTGAAAACAGTGGTCAGCATTTATCCAAAGAGCAGTTGGAAACCATTTTCAACAGGTTTTATCAAATTGATGATAATTCTGAAGGTATCGGCATTGGATTGTCATTGGTGAAAGAATTGGTCACCTTGTCCCATGGCACGATAACCGTTGAAAACACAGAGGTAAATACCATTGCATTCAAAATGAGTCTACCGGTATTAAAAACACAGTTCCAACCTAATGAAATTGCAGAACTAAATCTTAAAAAACCTATTGAAAATCGAGATGATATTGATTTGGAAGGCATGGCTAGAACAATAGAAGTCATGGATGAAAACTTACCCATCATGCTTATTGTGGATGATCATCAAGAAATTTTGGACTTGATAGACTCTATTTTTAAAGACAGTTACCAGATAGTAAAGGCTCATGACGGCGAAATGGGAGTGTCTAAAGCCATTGAATTGATACCTGACATAGTTATTTCTGATGTGATGATGCCAAAACTCAATGGTTTTCAACTTTGTGAAACATTAAAACAAGATGAGCGCACATCTCACATACCTATTATATTGTTAACGGCAAAAGCGGATGAGGCAGATTCTTATATTGGACTGGAAACTGGGGCAGACGAATATCTTTTAAAACCTTTTAAAACCAAGGCTTTAGTTTCGAGGGTTAAAAATTTGATAGAGAACAGGTTAAAGCTTCGGAAACGTTACAGTCAAGAAGTCATTTTAAAGCCTAAGGATATAGCCGTTACAGATTATGACAAGCTATTTTTTGAAAAGGTCCAAAATATTCTTGAAACTAAACTCTCAGAACCCACCTTTACTGTTGAGGCTTTTAGTGAGGCCATAGGAATGAGCAGAATGCAATTGCACAGAAAATTAAAAGCATTCACAGGCTTGTCTGCAAATGAGTTTATACGCTCCCAACGGTTACAATTGGCTGCCGATTTACTTCAAAAAGGCAATCCAAACATTTCCGAAGTTGCTTATGCCGTAGGGTTCAATGATGCATCCTATTTTGCCAAATGCTTTAAGGAAACTTTTGGATGCTCCCCTACAACGTATGCTTCAAAATTTTAGCTTTTTTAGTTAAGCTTCTCCACCTTGATTTTTATATAAATCTTCGTAAACCCCCTGTAGGTTCTACTATGTTACATCTGTTATGGGATCTGTTACATTTCTCATGGTCAATCTGTTAGCTGAGAACTACATTTGAAAGTACAATAAATAGGCAGTTCAATTTGGATCATGAAGTTTGAAAAATTAGAAGGGGATTTAGAGAAGTTCCTCACAACCAATATATACCTTAATGTCAATCATTTGGATAAAGGGGTATATCAATTAAAAATCATCCATAAAAACAAGGTCATAAAAACAAGGTCATAAAAACCACAAAATTTATTAAGCATTAATACTAAAAACAGAAAACCATGAATTACAAAAAACTAGTACTTATTATCGCTTTATTGATTACAACCATTGGGTTTTCACAAAATGGTATAAACTACAAGGCCATGATAAAAGACAATTCGGGTACCGTAATTGCAAACCAATCTGTAAACCTTCAGTTTTCAATTTTGGAAGGTAGTTCGCAAATTAACGTGTATACAGAAACCCACACGGCAACAACAGACGGCAGTGGTATTGTAATTGTTAATGTTGGAGAAGGTACGCCAAGTAGTGGCACGTATGCCAATATAAATTGGGATAATGGTGAGCATTATTTAAATGTACAGGTAGATACAGGCTCCGGAATGGTTGATATGGGTACTACACAGTTTAAAACGGTACCTTATGCACTTAATGCAGCTAATGTTTCAGGACTTGAACAGCTGGATGAGGGCAATGGTTTGGGTTGGAGGTTGAAAGGGCGAGATCCTAACAATTTCGGAAACCTAGGACTGGGCGCCATTGATTTTAGTTATAGTAGTGTCTCTTCAAGCACATTAGGAGCAACTGGAAACTATTCTACAACCTTTGGATATGATAATACGGCTTCAGGAGGTGCTAGTTTATCAAGTGGATACTCATCACAAGCTACTGGAGAATATTCAACAGCAATGGGTTACAATACAGAAGCGACAGATTTTGCTGCAACAGCCCTTGGTTTGGGTACTTCGGCGATTGGTTATGCTTCTACATCATTAGGTCATCAAACTACTGCTTCTGGAGATTACTCAACTGCTATCGGTTACTATTCTGAAGCAAGTGCCGATAGTGCTACAGCGATGGGAAATGGTAGTCATGCAACAGCTAGTGGTGCCACAGCCATGGGGCATTACACTGAGGCAACCGCCAATTACGCTACAGCCATGGGGTATTTCACTGAGGCAACTGCTAGTAGTGCCACAGCAACAGGTTTTTATACTAATGCAACAGGGCAAAATTCTGTTGCTATGAATTATTATACAACAGCTTTAGGTGAAAATTCAGTTGCTATGGGGGAAAGCACTGCTGCTAATGGTCAAAACTCCACTGCAATGGGATATACTACTATAGCTTCTGGATTTACATCTATGGCTTCAGGCCATAATACCCTGTCTTCTGGAAATTATGCCACAACATTTGGTGTAAACATAAAGGCCGAATCCTATAACGACCTTGCTATTGGCAGCTTTAATGTGGGAGGTGGAAGCTACAACAGTTGGATTGGAACCGACCCCTTATTTGAAATTGGAAATGGTTTAAGTGAAAGCAATCGTAAAAATGCTTTAACAGTCTTGAAAAATGGTAATGTAGGGATAGGCAAGAGTAGTGGCATTAATGGAAGATTGGAAGTGGCTTCGGCAAGTGGTTTGACATCGCCTCAACTTTATTTACATGAAACCACAACAGGCTACACCAGATTGAACTTTTCCAATACCAATAGAAGTGATTTCTGGGCTATTGGTGCTTACATAGGTACTAGTTCCAGTAGCGATAAGTTCAATATTTATAACTCGGCTGTTGGTGATATTATGTCTATACAAGGCAATGGAAATGTGCTTGTTGGTGGTTCTGTTGTACATAGTTCTGATAGGCGACTTAAAAAAGATATTGCTGATATTTCATATGGATTAAACGAGATCCTCCAATTGCAACCAAAAGAATATAATTGGAAAAATAAAAAGCAAACTGCCAAATCACTAGGTTTAATAGCCCAAGATGTGCAGCCAATCATAAGTAATATTGTTCATCAAAATGATGACGAACTAAAAACGCTTAGTGTAAGTTACACGGAATTAATCCCTGTTCTCATCAAAGCCATACAGGAACAACAGGATATCATTGCGAAACAAGATCTCAAAATAAAAGAACT
>JAGQZG010000178.1 GCA_020435705.1 Mangrovimonas sp. | reverse complement strand
ATTAGGCCATATGGCTTTAACGGGTAATGTAGATGGTAGTTTTAACACGGCCATAGGAAAAGGAGCCGGAGTTTTGTCAACATCAAATCCTAGTAATGCTACAGCAATTGGAGCTTTTGCGAGGGTTGACACCAGTAATAGTTTGGTGTTGGGTAGTATTATTGGGGTGAATGGTGCGACGTCAAGCGTGAACGTAGGTATTGGTACGGCTTCACCGGCAAGAAGATTGCACGTATCCAATGGCGCTAGCGGTGGGACATCCAACGCCAATACAGGCATCCTATTGGAAAGCGATGTCAATGTTTATCAGCATTTTTTGACACCTAACAGCAGGGAATCCGGTTTGCTTTTTGGCTCCAATACGGCTTCCATTCATGGGGGAATCATTTTTGATAACAGCGATGAAGATATCTCGTTTAGAACTGGAGGAAATACTACCAGAATGACCCTAATCAATTCGGGATATTTAGGTATAGGAACGGCCACCCCTGGCGGACAACTGGAACTTTCGTTAGATGAGGGAAGAAAACCAGCTTCTAGCACGTGGACGATTACGTCTGATGCCAGATTAAAAAATGTAACGGGTGATTATCATAAGGGATTGACAGAGATAATTGCGTTAAAGCCCATTCGGTACAACTATAAAAACACAGATAAAAGAACGTTTGAACAAGATGTCTTAAACAAAGAAGCCTATGGCTTTTTAGCCCAAGAAGTGCAAACCGTATTTCCTGAAGCAGTTGGAGTTGATGACGATGGCTATTTGAATTTTAATTTGCACCCAATTTTGATTGCTTCAATAAACGCTTTTAAAGAGTTAAACACTAAATATGAAGAAGTGAAAAGCGAAAATGAAGCACTTAAGGACAAGTTAAATGCGTTGCTTGTAAGAGTTGAAGCATTGGAAAATCAATAAATATAAAAGAATGAAAATTAAATTGTTAATTCTATTGGGTTTAGTAATGGTCTATTCGGTTGGCTTTGCACAAAACAACCAAGTTCAGATAGACTATAACCTGTCAAGGTTGGCTCTTGAGGTGGTTGGTGGCGATTTAACGCTTCCCGACAATGCCATTTGTCCAGATAAAGTTTCCAAAACTCAAGATTTGTATGAAGCAGTTAGCCATGGTACTGTTTTCTTTCGTATTGATAATCGTGGTGGTGGAAACAGTTGTGCAACCTTGGTGGTAGAAACCGCTTCAGGGGTTATTAAAGTAGATATTCCCGAAGATGACCAAACAGGGATCTTGAAATTTCTTAAGGTAAAAAAGGCGTATTTAACTATTTTGAAAAATCCTAAAGACGGCAATCTTACCAGTCTTTCAAGCATTGGAGTAGCTACTGTTTGGTTTTAAGATAGAAGAAGCAGATTACATTTTATTCTTCCACAGAATTAGCTTAATTTTGCAACGCATCAATAAAATTGATATGAGTTTACAGGATAAGGTGATGACGGCCATGAAAGAGGCCATGAAAGAAAAAAATCAAGAAGCTTTGGCAGCTTTGCGTGCTATTAAGTCTGAAATTCTTTTGGCTCAAACCGAAACAGGTTCTAAAGAAGAATTAACTGAAGATCAAGAAATTAAAATTCTTTCTAAGTTGGTCAAGCAACGTAAGGACAGTGCTGCAATTTTCCAACAGCAAAACAGAACGGACTTATCAGAACCTGAATTGGCTCAAGCTGAAATTATCAGTCAGTTTTTGCCAGCCCAATTAAGTGAAGATGAGATTGCAAAAGTTGTGGAAGAGGTTATTGCCCAAACAGGTGCCGAAGGCATGAAGGATATGGGCAAAGTCATGGGTATTGTCAACAAGCAATTGGCCGGGCAAGCCGATGGAAAAACTATTTCAACAATAGTAAAAGCCAAATTAACATAATTTTTGGCCCCTTAGCTTAACTGAATAGAGCACTGGATTTCGGCTCCAGCGGTTCGGGGTTTGAATCCCTGAGGGGTCACACAAGCAGGTCAAGTTATAATTTGACCTGCTTTTTTGTATATTTACTTCAATCTGTACTTTGTATCCCTTCACAATGTATTGGTAGTTAAAACGTTTTAAGTACATGCCGACCATAATTCTTAGGGAAATGGAATTGATTAGTGAGATAATCTTATGGACTTTTCTGTCTGTAATTTGTCTGATGATGATCAACTATTCCTTTAAAATGATAGAGTTGGGATATGTTCTTAAATATAGAAAACCGTTTTATGTCCATTTTTATCTTTTCCCAAAGAAACTAAAGGACAATCAAAGACGAATTCTTGAAAATAGCTTTTCATTTTTTAACAAACTGGATCCAAAACATCAAGGATTCTTTGAACACCGTATTCGTTTATTTATCAAGGACAAAGTTTTTATAGGCAGGGACGGTATGGTGATAGATGACGAAGTCAAAACACTAATTTCAGCTACTGCGGTCATGCTTACTTTTGGCTTTAGGGATTTCTACATTGGTTTGATTGATAAGATCTTGATATATCCCGAAGCATTTTATTCTAAGACGAATACTGATTATCATAAAGGCGAATTCAACCCTAAATTAAAAGCTTTAGTGATTTCCTGGGAAGATTTTAAAAGAGGCTTTGACATTGCTAATGATAATCTCAATTTAGGGGTTCACGAATTTGCACATGCTATACACCTCAACAGTATGAAAGAACGCGATGTGAGTTCCACTATTTTTAATGATTCGTTTACGGAATTGACAGAGTTGCTGTCTTCGAATGCTGTTTTACGGCAAGAACTATTGGACTCTGCGTATTTCAGGAATTACGCCTACACCAATCAGTACGAGTTTGTGGCCGTAATTATTGAAACATTTATTGAAACACCTCAGGAGTTCAAGGCGCAGTTTCCTCAAATTTACGCTAAGACCAAGCAAATGCTCAACTTCAACTTTGCCAATTATTGATTTTTTGAAACTGATTTTAATCATACTTTTTTCTGAATTTCCTGCTTAACTTTAAGTAATCAAAAAAGTTAAGTACCATGAAAGCTGGGACACCTATTTCAGTGATAATGACCAAGCACGTCATTACTTTGAAGCTTACCGATGATCTTGAAACTGCCGAGCTTAAATTCAAGAAAAATAAAATTAGGCACATTCCTGTTGTGAGCGGAAATCAAATCAAGGGGATGCTAAGTTATACGGATTTACTGCGAATAAGCTTTGCCGATGCGGTAGATGAACATGAAGAATATGTTGATGCCGTAGTGTATAATATGTTCACCATCGAACAGGTAATGACCAAAAACGTGGTTAGCATTCCAGCAACAACAACCATAAAAGAAGCCGCTGAAATTTTGGCGCATAAAGAGTTCCATGCTTTGCCTGTTATAGAAGGGGATAAACTAATAGGTATAGTAACTACAACCGATTTAATCAGATATCTTATCAACCAATGTTGAGGGCGATAGCTTTTAGGCAATAGATTTTTTTAAGGTACTTATAGTTTGTGTTGGATTGGAGCTGGAAAAAACAAAATTGCCAGCTACCAGAACATCAGCACCTGCATCTATCAAAGATTTAGCATTTTGACTGTTCACACCGCCATCAATTTCTATGAGAGTTGAGGCACCTTTCTCTACGATTAGCTTTTTAAGCGCTTTAACTTTATTATAAGTGTTTTCAATAAAACTTTGGCCTCCAAATCCTGGGTTTACACTCATCATGCACACGAGGTCAATATCGTTAATGGTATCTTCCAATAAGCAAATATTGGTATGAGGATTCAGGGCAACGCCAGCTTTCATGCCTTCAGCTTTTATGGCTTGAAGCGTTCTGTGAAGATGTGTACAGGCTTCGTAATGAACGGTAAGGGTTGTTGTGCCTAATTCAGCAAAAGTTTTAATGTACCTGTCAGGGTCAACAATCATCAAGTGCACATCCAAGGGCTTCGTGGCATGTTTTGCAATGGCTTTTACTACGGGCATTCCAAATGAGATGTTGGGCACAAAAACACCATCCATAATATCAACATGGTGCCAATCGGCTTCGCTTTTATTTACCATTTCTATATCTCGTTGAAGGTTTGCGAAATCGGCGGCAAGTAAGGAAGGTGCTATCAGTTTTGAACTCATGGAATTAATTTGTTTGCACAAAAGTACGGCAAAAAAATAAACCCTCGGTAATCAGCCGAGGGTTCTTTCATCAATCAAAAAACGAACAGTTATGATAACTGTTTGTAACGGTTATTGGGCATTATCCCAAATATGTTTTTAATATTTTGCTTCTTGAAGTGTGCTTAAGGCGTCTAATGGCCTTTTCTTTGATTTGACGAACGCGTTCACGGGTCAAATCAAACGTTTCACCAATCTCCTCCAACGTCATAGGGTGCTGGTTACCCAAGCCAAAGTACAAGCGAATGACATCGGCTTCACGAGGCGTTAAGGTTTCCAAAGCTCTTTCAATCTCTGTGCGAAGTGATTCATGCAACAATTCCTTATCAGGATTTGGAGATTCACCACTGTTCAATACATCGTAAAGATTGGAGTCTTCACCTTCAACCAAAGGAGCGTCCATACTTACATGACGTCCAGAGTTTTTCATAGACTCTTTAACATCATTGATGGTCATATCCAATTCCTTTGCAATTTCCTCGGCACTTGGTGGGCGCTCATGACTCTGTTCTAGGAAGGCATACGTCTTGTTTATTTTATTGATAGAACCAATCTTGTTCAATGGCAAACGAACAATACGGGATTGCTCGGCCAAAGCTTGAAGAATAGATTGACGAATCCACCATACAGCATACGAAATGAATTTGAAACCACGGGTTTCATCAAAACGCTGTGCGGCTTTTATCAGGCCTAAGTTTCCTTCATTGATTAAGTCAGGCAGGGTCAAACCTTGATTTTGGTATTGTTTTGCCACCGAAACCACAAAACGCAAGTTAGCCTTGGTCAATTTTTCAAGGGCTACTTGGTCTCCGGCTTTAATTCTTTGGGCTAACTCTACTTCTTCATCGGCAGTAATTAGGTCAACTTTACCTATTTCCTGAAGATATTTATCAAGCGAAGCGGTTTCTCTATTGGTAACCTGCTTCGTAATTTTGAGTTGTCTCATCTAATATTGTTCCTCTGTTAAATTAAGTGCGTGTTTTGCACTAATAGTTATACGTAATAGATAACAAAAATGTTACAAAAACTTTAAATTAAATTTTAATTAGGTTTTTGTGATCCAAATTTATGGCTTCCAGCATCTGGTTGGTAA
>JAGQZG010000177.1 GCA_020435705.1 Mangrovimonas sp. | reverse complement strand
TTATGACAGGGCAAAGCTTGCCTTGAAAAAACTGGATGAAAGCCATTATTTGGAAAATAAACAAATCAAAGAGTATTATTCTGAATTAACCTTTGCCATCCGGAAATATTTAGACGAAAAAGTCTATGATAAAGCACTGGAAAGCACCACCGATGAATTGGTGAGTCGATTGAACTTGCTTAAAGACGGCAATCAATACGATTTGTCCAAGGACACGATCAAAAACATTGAGAGTATTTTAAAGCGGGCCGACTTGGTAAAGTTTGCTAAATCTGCGCCTGATGTTGAGTTGGCCAAATTGGATAGGAATACTGTGGATGTTGAAATTGACCACGTTAAAGAGGTGCTGCCTGAACCAACCGAAGAAGAGAAACTCTTGGATGAAAAATACCGTCAAGAGCTTGAGAAAAAGAAGAAACGAAGAAAAATTATATTGACTTCGGCGATTGTTTTGGGGTTGCTCCTGGCTACCTATTCCGGTTTTGGTATAAAATACGGTTTTGGTTATGTTAACGATACCCTTATAGGACATCAAGGGAAAAAATTACTGGAGCGCACTTGGGTAACTAGCGACTATGGTTTTCCGCCAGTAACTATTTCAACTCCTGAAGTCCTCAAGAGAACAGAGATCCCATTACCGGACGAGTTGAAGGATAAAGTCAAAAACACAACGTTTTCCTATGAGAAGGAAGGTGTTTTAATGGTCATGATTTCTTCAACACTTGTAGCCAATCCGCAGGATTCTTTGGATATGAAAGGTGCTATAGAAGGCAGTATGAAGCTAATGGAATCCCGCGGTGCCAAAAACATCATTACCAAGGATGATAAATTTACGACACCCAATGGTGCTGAAGGTGTGAAAACCCACGGAACCATGGATTTTCCACTAAAGGAAGGCTCGGAAAAAGAAGTTAAAGTCAATTATTATTTATTCACATTTACCTCCGAAAATAAGGTGCTGCAGCAAATTATTTTTATTTGGAGACAAAATGATGACTATACAGATAAGATTGTGGAACGCATGGAGAATTCCATTGAATTACAACAAAAAAAGGACTAGATGTTTGAAGGGATAGAATTTTTGAACAAACAATTCTTTTGGCTGTTTTTAATACTGCCACTGGCCGTGTTTTGGTACATTTTCAAGTATAAAAGGCAAACGGCAGAATTAAAGATCTCCAGTTTGAAAGGCTTCAAGATGACTTCTTCAATACTGCCTGTTTTAAGACATTCGCTATTTGCCCTGAGGTTGTTGGCCTTGGCATTTCTCATTACGGCCCTGGCAAGACCCAGAACCGTAGACGTGTCTTCCAAAACTAAAACCACGAGAGGTATTGACATTGTGATGGCCATAGATGTGTCGGCAAGTATGCTAGCCAAAGATTTAAAACCAAACCGTTTGGAAGCGCTAAAAAGTGTTGCTTCCGATTTTATCAAAGGGCGCCCTAACGACCGGATTGGTTTGGTAGAATATGCGGGTGAAGCGTATACCAGAACACCTATTACTTCAGATAAGGCCATTGTCATCCGTTCCTTGAGGGATGTGAAATACAATACCATTATTGAAGGAGGAACCGCTATTGGTATGGGTTTGGCTACGGCAGTTAACAGGTTAAAAGATAGTAAGGCAAAGAGCAAGGTGATTATTTTGCTTACCGACGGGGTAAACAACACAGGACAAATAGATCCCAAAATTGCCAGCGATTTGGCGGTGGAATTTGGTATTAAAGTTTACACTATTGGGCTAGGAACTAACGGTATGGCACTTTCGCCAGTTGCCCTTAATAGAGATGGAAGTTTTCAATATGGCATGGCCAATGTGGAGATTGATGAAAATCTTTTGAAGGAAATTGCAACGTCTACGGGAGGCTTGTACTTTAGGGCCACCAACAATAAAAAACTAGAAGAAATCTACGACGAAATCAATAAACTTGAAAAAACCGAAATAGAAGAATTTAAATACTACAACTATCAAGAAAAATACAGGCCACTGGTAATGATTGCCGGGTTGTTGTTTTTGTTTGAACTGTTGTTAAGGGTTACCGTTTTCAGAAGTTTCGTTTGATGTAGGAAAATGTAAAAGCAGAATGGATTATTTTCAATTAGAAGAAAAAATATGGTTTTGGAGCTTGTTGGCAATCCCGCTTTTGGTATTGTTCTACTTGTTGCTTCTGTATTGGAAAAAACGCACTCAAAAACGATTTTCCCATTCCGAAGCCTTAAAAAAGCTAAGCCCCAATCGTTCCTTGTTTAAATCTGTTTTGAAGTTGAGCATTTGGTGTTTAATTATAGCCTGTATTGCCATAGCTTTGGTAAACCCAAAGATAGGTACAAAGCTGGAAACGGTTAAGCGTGAAGGTGTTGACGTAGTGTTTGCAGTGGATGTTTCCAAAAGTATGCTGGCTGAAGATATAGCACCCAATCGTTTGGAAAAGGCAAAACAACTGGTTACGCAAATTGTAAATAATTTGGCCAGTGACAGGATAGGAATCATTGCCTATGCTGGAAAAGCCTTTCCTCAGCTACCTATTACCACCGATTATGCTGCTGCCAAAATGTTCCTTCAAGGGATGAATACCGATATGTTATCCTCACAGGGAACAGCAATTAACGAGGCAATCAACTTAGCCAAAACCTATTATGACAATGACGAGCAGACCAATCGTGTGCTTATCATTATTTCCGATGGCGAAGACCATAGTGAACAAGCGGCAGAAGTAGCCAAAGAGGCCAAAGACGAAGGAATTCGAATTCTCACCATTGGTGTAGGCACAACAAAAGGCGCTCCCATACCCATAAAAGATTCCCAAGGGCGCATAATGAATTACAAGAAGGATCAAAACGGTGAAACGGTCATTACCAAATTGGACGAAGAAACCTTAAAAAGCATAGCCGAACAGGCGAATGGCTATTATATTAACGGACAGGTAACCAGTGATGTGGTTGACCAAATCAAGGAAATTCTAAACAACATGGAAAAAACAGAGTTTGAAGCCAAGGAGTTTGCCGATTTCAAAAGCCAATTCCAGTGGTTCTTAGGCTTAGCGGTACTATTGTTGTTTATAGATATATTTTTATTGGAAAGAAAAACAGAATGGCTTAAGAAGCTTAATTTATTTAACGAAAACTTATGATGGGGTTCCTTAAAAAATTAATAATATTAAGTGTTATGAAGAAGGCGTTTATAAAATACTTCCTGTTTCTTGGTGTGGTTTTAATGAGTTTTTCATCATTTTCACAAGAAGATGATAAAGCGAAGTTGAAATCACAAGCATTAGCAAAAAACTACGTTTATTCGGGAAATGAATTGTTGTCCAAAGACGATTTTGTTTCAGCCGAAATGGAATACCGTAAAGCCATTTCAGAACAACCTGAAAACGCTGTAGGTGCCTATAACTTAGGGAATTCCTATTACGAAAAAGGAGAATTTGGCGAGGCATTGTACCGCCAGCAACAGGCCTTAAAGAATGCGACCACCAAACAAGAAAAACATTTTGCTTATCACAACTTAGGGAATATCTTAATGCAAAACAAAAAATGCAAGGAAGCCGCCGAAGCCTTCAAAAATGCTTTAAAAAATGATCCTACAGATGATGAGACCAGATACAACTATGTTCTAGCTAAAGAGTGTGCCGAACAGCAACAACAGCAACAAGACCAGAACAAAGACAATAAGGACAATCAGGATAAGCAAGATCAAAAAGATCAGCAAAATCAAGATCAAAAGGACAAGAAAGACCAAGGCGATCAAGATCAGAAAGATCAACAAGACAAGGACAATCAGGATAAAAAAGACGAAAGTCAAAAAGATAAAGACGGCGAACAAAAAGACGACCAAAAGCAGGACCAACAAAAACCTGATAATAAAGAAGGCGATCAAGATCAAAAACAACAAAAGCCCCAGCAAAAACCAGGGCAGCTATCGCCACAGCAGGTAAAAAACCTATTGGAAGCCATGAACGCCCAAGAACAGAAAACACAAGAAAAGATTAATGCCGAAAAACAAAAAGGTGTTAGGATACAAACGGACAAAGATTGGTAAGTGTAACCAGTAAATGACAGAGTGAATACATGAAACCTAACAAACACATAACCCTAATATTCTTGCTTTTGGCGGCCAACACGTTACTGGCCCAAGTCACTTTTGAAACGAAAGTGAGCAAGAAAAAACTAGGGATTAATGAGCGATTGCGGGTAGATTTTGAAATGGACAAGGATGGCGACAACTTCACACCACCAAGCTTTGATGGCTTTACGGTTATTGGAGGACCCAATACTTCGGTAAGTAACTCTTGGTTAAACGGAAGTCATCGTTATAAAAAAACATACAGTTATTTTTTATCACCCAAATCAAGGGGGAACTTCACGATTAAACAGGCCACTGTTGAAATAGGAGGCGATATTTACAAAACATCTCCTGTAGAGATAGAAGTTACAGCCGCTGTTGAAGTTCCAAGAGATGCAAACGACCCTAATTATATTGCCGATCAGAGCATTCATTTGGTGGCCGAAATTTCACAACCCAACCCCTATCTTAACGAAGCCATCAGTATTGTTTATAAGCTATATGTTTCTCCCAATACAGGAGTGAGCAACTTTAAGGAAATTGACAATCCGAGGTATAATGATTTCTGGAGTCAGAATATAGAAATAGACGGGCTCAAAGCTCAAAACGGAACCTATGATGGCGAAGAATATCTTTATGTGGTTTTAAGAAAAGTTGTACTCTACCCTCAAAAAACGGGCAAATTGGAAATTGAGCCTTTAACGCTTGATGTAACGGTAGATGTTCCCACCAATAGGCGGGATATTTTTGGAAGGCGCTTGATGAATCAGGTTCACAAAACAGTTTCGGCAGGAAGCAAGACCATTACGGTGAAACCGCTTCCTGAAGAAGGAAAACCTGCAGATTTTACCGGAGCGGTAGGGAGTTTCGATTTTAGTTTAAAAGCTTCCAAAACAGAACTGGATGCTACCGAGTCCTTGCAAGCAGAAATAAAAGTTACTGGTAACGGTAACCTGAATCTTTTTGAATTACCTAGTTTATCATTGCCCAGCTCACTTGAAGTTTTTGAACCTGAAAAGAGCGACAATATAAAAACAACTCTTAGCGGAATGCAAGGGTCGGTGAGCAAGACCTATACCATTGTCCCGCAGTACAAAGGAAAATACCCAATCCCTAAGATTTCGTTTTCTTACTTTGATCCCAGTACAAAAAGTTACAAGCGATTGTACTCTG
>JAGQZG010000176.1 GCA_020435705.1 Mangrovimonas sp. | reverse complement strand
TGCCAAAAAACTTTTAGAACATGGAAAAAAAAGCATTGAAAATAAGGCGGTAACCAACATTAACTACTTAGACAGAAAATCATCTACGGTTCGTAGCCTTTCCAAAGAACAATACAATAGAGGCTTGAAATCCTTTTCGATTCTTAAAAGTTTACTTTACGAGCAAGGCGAAGTGAAACGCAAGCATGAGACCGAAGCAGATTCGCTAGGCTACCTAATCTATAAAAGCTTGGACAGCCACAAAATGGATTATATCCATTCCTTGGACAAACTGGTGCTCATGGATTCCGTTCCGTCAATTGAGGTGAGCAAGTCCATTTATAAAACCGTTTTTGATTTGCCCTCCTTACCGTTTGATGAGGCATGGTTTAAATCGGAAAGTTTCGATAATTACAATTATGATTTTTATACTGAAAAAATAACCAAAGACTCCATTAGTTCCCATCCTGAAACTGTGGACAGGATTCAACATCTTAAATCCATTTTCCCCGAACTTAACGAAGACAGCGAGGCCGAAACGGCCAGCTCTACTTTTTTAAATCTGCAGAAATTGGCTATTCAATCAAAAGTTGAGAACTTGTTTTATCTCAATGAATATGGTTTAAGCGTTTACTTGATTTTATACAGATTGCAGCACGATATTGATGTCGATTATTGCAAGGCTTGGTTGGGAATAAATTTTAAAGCCCTTTATGAAGCCAAGAAAAACTATCAGCTAAACCGATACTTGGACAGAGTGGTACCCAAGGAACAAAGTGAAAGCTATCAGCAATTCCTGAACTTTATGTGGAATTTAAAACTTAGTGAGCTAAAGGAAATTTCGGAATACTATGCCCTTGATTAATCTAAATTTAACCTTTCAAGTCGGATTTCATCAAAATCGGAGTTCTTGTTGAATTCCCTCAACAGTATATACCCTTCCTTGGCAATATAAGGCGCTATAAAATGCTCGTCAGAAGACATGGGTATTTTCTCATGATTGACTTTTCCATCAACCAATGACACGATACCCAATACCCAGTTTTTTTCTTTGGTTTCATCATCCTTTTTAAAATCCTGATAAAAGAAAACGGCACCGCTCTCATCGTTCAAGTACTGGGAAAACAAATAATCTGATACCGAGAACTTGGTCAAGTCTTTAGGAATCGTGGTCACATTAATAAGATTAAAATCCTTATCAAAATCCAACAACACAAAATCCGTGGTTTTAACTACATCACCTATGAAAAAATTATACCCCACTTTTAATTTTTCATTGAGTACAGAAACTCTGCCATCACTGAACACAAAATAGGATTGCGTTAAGAGTTTATAGCCTTTTTCAACTTCACCTTTTTTACTCACTGCTATAAAATCACTTGCCTGCTCCCAGAGAAAGTAAGTCTTGCTCAATTCTTCACCTTTACTATCCAGAACAATTTTGAAAAGTCCCAAGGAGTATCTGAAGTTATACCCTGTTAGGGCATAGGGACTTATCTTGCCTACAATGACCGTTTTATCACCCAATCTTTTAATGGAATAGGCATGGCTATAGTTGGAATCACTAGTTTCCAAAAGGTAGTCAAATTGCAAGCTGCCCGTTTCAACATCCAGACATCGTATGGCGGTACTACTCTTACGGCCATGGGTATAATAATTGAAATACATGTAGTCCGTTTCATAGGAAGCCAAGGAATAGTCATGGCTTTTATCGGTAATACCAAAATCATACGACCATTGGTGTTGTTTATCTACATCAAAATACTCAATCAACGAAGGTTTTCCTCTGGAATTCGTTTTTTCAACTTCAACAATCAAAAAACCATTTCCCACACCCAAAGGCACTTTAGTAAATTCTACTTTTTTCTCCTCCTTAATGATATTTTCCGGATCACGAATGCCTTCCACAATGGCGCCATCATTAAAATAAAATTCGTCTGAAACTTGGTTGTCGTCCAAACCTATAAATCGGGAAGTTGTAAATGAAACTTTGTTATTGGACGTGTAGTACCGTTTGGTCAACATCAATTTATTGCTAATCTTATCTAAATTGATAAATCGGGAGTACACTTTTTTGTAAACTTGGTCTACAAACTCACCATTGGCTACTTCATTTAGGTTTTTGTCCAAAATGACATACTCATATTTATTTTCGGTCTCGCTCACTCTATCTGTTGAAAAAAGTGAAAAGTACCCATAAACATCGTTGTCTATATCAAAAATGGGCGTAAAAATGAGCATTTTTCCAGTGGCCAAATCCGACAAGCTGGATACTTGGGAATGTGAAAGATTAACAATGAAAATGATGCCGATTAAACCTAAAAGCCTTTTCATTCCAACCAGGATTTACTTAAAAAACGAATCTACAAATTCAAATTTATTGAACACCTGAAGGTCCTCTATACCTTCACCTACGCCAATATATTTGACGGGAATCTGGAACTGGTCACTAATCCCTATAACCACGCCACCTTTGGCCGTACCATCTAGTTTCGTTACAGCTAGCGAAGACACCTCTGTGGCAGCCGTGAACTGTTTGGCCTGCTCAAAAGCATTTTGCCCTGTACTGCCATCCAATACCAACAACACATCGTGTGGTGCATCGGGCACTACTTTTTGCATGACCCGTTTCACTTTGGTCAACTCGTTCATCAAATTGACTTTGTTATGTAGACGCCCAGCTGTATCTATTATAACAACATCGGCCTCTTGATTAACTGCACTTTGCAACGTATCAAAGGCTACCGAAGCCGGATCGCTACCCATGGCTTGTTTTACAATGGGTACATCTACCCTGTCGGCCCACACCTGAAGCTGATCAATGGCGGCAGCTCGAAACGTATCGGCGGCTCCTAAGACCACTTTTTTTCCTTGTTTTTTGAATTGATAGGCCAGTTTTCCAATAGTAGTGGTTTTCCCCACACCATTAACACCCACCACCATCATGACATACGGTTTTTTGTCGGCTGGGATTGAAAATTCGGTGGCTTCGCCCACATTGGTTTCCGAGAGTAAAGCGGCTATTTCTTCACGAAGAATACCATTTAGCTCATCTGTTCCTAGATATTTATCGCGAGACACACGTTCCTCAATACGTTCAATAATTTTAAGTGTGGTATTAACACCCACATCACTAGATACCAAAATTTCTTCCAAATTGTCCAGAACTTCATCGTCTACCTTGCTCTTACCGGCAACCGCTTTGGAGAGTTTATTGAAAAATGAGGTCTTGGATTTTTCGAGACCTTTATCCAAGGTTTCCTTTTTTTCTGAGGAAAATATTTTTTTAAAAAAGCTCATTCGTTAGGTTTTTGAATTCCTTTGGCAAAATTCCTGCCCATTCGCGCACAAATGAAAAATTGTCATAAGTGTCAGTAAATATAAAAACAAAAAAGCTACTTCCATTACGAAAGTAGCTTTTCTATATAGTGTTTTGTGAACTTTATTGTTTGTTCAACCAGTCGTTTACAACTTCTGGAGCCATGACTGACTCAACAAATGTGTAAGCTCCGGTTTTAGGAGATTTTACCATTTTGATGGCTTTTGTTAATCTCTTAGATCCTGTTTGTAATGATGCTACCGCTTTCTTTGCCATGATTTCTCGTTATATACGTTAACTCGTAACTAAATTATTTAATCTCTTTGTGAACAGTCATTCTCTTAAGAATAGGATTGAATTTCTTAATCTCTATTCTATCAGGAGTGTTTTTCTTATTCTTAGTAGTGATATATCTTGAAGTTCCTGGCATTCCAGACTCCTTGTGCTCTGTACACTCTAATATTACTTGTATTCTATTACCTTTCTTTGCCATTTCCTATCAAATTATTATTTCATAAATCCGTTAGCTCTTGCTTGCTTGATAGCAGCAGAAATACCAATTCTGTTAATGGTTTTTAAAGCAGCAGTAGATACTTTTAAAGTAACCCACTTGTCTTCTTCTGGAATATAAAAACGCTTTTTGATCAAGTTCGCGTCAAATTTACGCTTTGTCTTGTTCATAGCGTGGGAAACGTTGTTTCCAACCATCGCCTTCTTCCCTGTAAGTTCACAAACTCTTGACATTTTTTCTAACTTTATATGATGTTATTTCTTTCTGTTGCTGCTTAATTGTTTTTTCAATGGCCAGAAAGTCTTTCCTGACTACTAAACCTCACAATTTTAAAATCCCACTAGGGGATATTTCAAAACAGGCTGCAAATTTAAAAAAAGTTTGCAATACCAACAAACATAAATCTTTACTTTTTTAAAATTTCTTTTTGAAGCATTTCCAGCGCCTTGTTTACGGCTTTATTTATCACCTTATCCCGATGGTTTCCAAAGTTGAAAGTTTCCGAATAAATGCCCGTTTCCCCAGCAATGGCAATACATACCGTGCCTACCTCGGCGTCGGCATCGCCTTTGGTTGGGCCCGCATTGCCTGTAGTAGCTATAGCCAAATTGGTCTTAAAAATTTGCCTCGCTTGGCTGGCCATGGCTTGCGCCACTTCTTCGCTCACCACCGAAAACCGATCTATTAATTCTTTTGGAACCTGTAAAACGTTGATTTTTGCTTCTGTAGCATAACTTACGATACTGCCTTTAAAATAGGCCGAAGCCCCTGCCACTGACGTGATTTGCTCAGCAATCTTACCCCCTGTACAACTTTCGGCGGTAGCTAGGGTGAGCTTTTTTTCGGTGAGCAGCTTGCCTACCAAAACTTCCTGACCTCCGTTTTCTTCAAACCCCACAAAGACATCTTCTATAAGTGGCAGCAATAAATTGATTTGGTTACGGACTTCAGTCTCCACCAAATTCCTATCTGTTCCTTTGGCTGTCAACCGCAAGCGGACTTTCCCAAAATTGGGCAAATAGGCCAACTTCACAAAAGGTGGCAAGGCGTTTTCCCAAGCTTCAATACGCTCGGCCAAACTACTTTCACCCAATCCGTAGGTTAAAAGGGTTCTGTGCAAGATGAAGGGAAACTGAAACGTTTGCCTCAACTTTGGCAGCACTTCTTCTGTCATTAAAGCTTTCATTTCAAAAGGCACACCGGGAAGCGAAATAAATACTTTGCCCTGATGTTCTATCCACATACCTGGCGCGCTGCCATAGCGGTTCATTAAAACTACCGCTTTGGATGGAATCAAGGCTTGGTCTATATTCATTTGAGAAAGCGGTTTCTGGATGTAGCGTTCCCAGAGGTATTCAATATTTTTCAGTACGGCTTTGTCCTGAACCAAGGTATCTTCAAAATAATCGGCCAAGGTTTTTTTAGTGATATCGTCTTT
>JAGQZG010000175.1 GCA_020435705.1 Mangrovimonas sp. | reverse complement strand
AGTCGGCCTGCATCTGTTTCATAATACGGTTGGAGTGCTTGTCGGGATCGGTGAGCTTAATTTGTTTGAAACGCTCCATACGATGGTATTTGGCATTGCGTTCGGACAAATCCAAAATATGTTTTTTATCCCCCAGTTTGGGCACAGTAACTTTTACTTCTTCACCTATTTCAACTTCAAATGGCACATAAATTTCCTTGGATTTGGAATGGAACCGCTGGCGTATTTCGGTAATAGCCAACTCCAATAGTTCTTGATCAGTTTCATCCAACTTTTTCTTCAGCTCTAGAGTATGCGCCCTGATAATTGACCCATAAGACAGTTGCAAGAAATTGATGTAACCATAGCTTTCGTCGCTCACAATACTAAAGACGTCTACATTGCTTATCTTTGGATTGACTATGGTTGATTTCGCTTGATAGTTCTCAAGGATTTCTATTTTTTCCTTTATTTTTTGTGCCTCTTCAAACTGCATGTCTTGGGCAAATTGGGTCATTTGTTTTTTGAATTGCCCCAGCGAATTCTTAAAGTTACCTTTTAGTATTTCCCTAATGGAATTTATATTCCTTTGATAGTCTTCTTCTGATTGCAACCCTTCACAAGGGCCAAGACAATTGCCCAAATGGTACTCCAAACATACTTTATACTTGCCCGATTCAACTTTATCTTTTGCCAAATCATAATTACACGTTCTTAAAGGATAAAGCCCTTTGGTGAGTTCCAAAAGTGTAATCACTGTTTTCATGTGGGTATAAGGCCCAAAATACTCACTGCCGTCTTTAACGACTCTTCTAGTTGAAAACACTCGGGGGAACCGCTCGTTTTTGATACAAATCCACGGGTAGGATTTGTCGTCTTTCAATAAAACATTATAGCGTGGCCTGTATTTTTTAATAAGGTTGTTCTCCAGTAGCAACGCATCCGTTTCAGAATCTACCACAATGTGTTTTATCGTGGCTATTTTTTTTACCAAAACCCTAGTTTTTCCTGAATCATGATGCTTGGTAAAGTAGGAACTGACACGCTTTTTGAGGTTTTTGGCTTTTCCTACATATATAATAGTTCCGTCACTATCAAAATATTGGTAAACTCCGGGTGAATCCGGTAATGTTTGAATTTGAACCTCTAAAGATGTGCTCTCCATATCCCAAAAGTACTATTTAAGGATGAAAACCTA
This sequence comes from Mangrovimonas sp., assembly GCA_020435705.1. Classification (GTDB taxonomy): domain Bacteria; phylum Bacteroidota; class Bacteroidia; order Flavobacteriales; family Flavobacteriaceae; genus HKST-UBA85. The sequence continues at coordinate 4,079 of JAGQZG010000175.1, read as the reverse complement.
TTTCCTTTCAAAAAATTTCTTTTTAACAGAAAAATAATTTTAAAACTTATGCTACCTTGCCACACTTTTTTAATTTGTACTATGAGCAAACCCATACTTGGAAGAACTGATAAAGTGGATTTCCCTGAATTGGATCTTTTTGATGTTGATATCAAAATAGATACAGGTGCTTATACTTCGGCCATTCATTGTACCAATGTTTTTGAAGAAAAAGAGGGGCTTCGTTGTACGTTTTCGCACAAAGGGCGTCCTGATTTTAATGACAAGGAAGTGTTATTCAAAACCTATTCGAAAACAGGGGTGAAGAGCAGTAATGGTCATAAAGAAAACCGGTTTAAAATCCGTTCCAAAGTGATTTTTTTTGGAAAAACTTATAAGATTAACTTAACTTTAAGCACCCGGGATGATATGCGTTTTCCCGTGCTCATAGGTCGTCAATTTTTAAAGAATAAATTTTTGGTAGATGTGAGCCTGGAAAATCAATCTTTTAATATGAAGACTCCATGAATATAGTCATTCTTTCTCGAAATGGTCATCTGTACTCAACACAACGTTTAGTAGAAGAAGGCTTTGAACGTGGTCATAAAATTGAGGTTATTGACCCCTTGAAATGTGATCTAATTCTTGAAAAAGAAAAGCCAACCATCTTTTACAAAGATCGCTATCTGGATTATGTAGATGCCATTATTCCACGCATTGGAGCTTCTATTACTTTCTATGGCTGTGCTGTGGTAAGGCAATTTGAAATGATGAATGTATTTACAACGGTAACTTCTGATGCCATTGTTCGTTCCCGTGACAAGCTGCGTAGTTTTCAAAGGCTTTCAAAAGCAGGCATTGGTATGCCCAAAACTGTGTTTACAAATTACTCTCGTGACGTAGAAGAAGTAATAGAACATGTAGGTGGAACCCCCGTAATTATAAAACTTTTGGAAGGCACACAAGGGTTGGGTGTTGTTCTGGCCGAAACCAAAAACGCTGCCGAATCGGTTTTAGAGGCTTTCAATGGGTTGCAAGCTAGGGTTATTGTACAAGAATTCATTAAAGAAGCAAAAGGTGCCGATTTAAGAGTTTTTATTGTTGATAATCAAGTGGTGGGCGCTATGAAACGCCAAGGTAAGGAAGGCGAATTCCGTTCCAATTTGCACCGCGGTGGTTCAGCAATGTATCATAAATTGGATCCCGAAGAACTCCACGCAGCCTTAAATGCGGCCAAAACCCTCAAGCTCCCTGTTTGTGGTGTAGACATGTTGCAGTCCACCAGAGGCCCTTTAATTTTAGAAGTTAACTCAACGCCCGGTTTAGAAGGCATTGAAGCTGCTACAGAAAAGAATATTGCACGCAGCATTATTACATACATAGAACGAAATAGAGGTTAAATTATGGCAAGACTACCCAAAGACTCAATTGTTATTTTAGGACAGGAAATTAAACCAGGAGAAAGTAGAGAATTGAGTTTTGATGTAGCCAATTTATATACTACTTCCTCTATTGATGTTCCTGTTATCATTGAACGTTCCAAGAATCCTGGTCCTACAGTCTTGTTTACCGCAGGAATCCATGGTGATGAAATAAATGGTACCGAAATAGTTCGCACCATCATTTCCATGGGGCTTAACAAACCCAAGTGCGGCACTGTTATCTGTATTCCGGTTATTAATATATTTGGATTTATAAACATGAAACGGGAGTTTCCTGACGGCAGGGATCTTAACCGTGTTTTCCCTGGTAATGAAGACGGCTCTTTGGCAAGTAGGGTAGCCTATACCCTTATTAATGACATTGTCCCTTGCACAGATTTCATCATGGATTTCCATACGGGTGGAGCTGGCAGATTTAACTCCCCGCAAATCAGGATTGTCAAAGAGAATCCTAAGCTGGATGAATTGGCCGCCGTTTTTGACGCTCCTTTTGTGCTCTATTCCAAAAATCTCAACAAGTCTTTCAGGAACACCTGCTACCAGCTGGAAAAACCTCATTTGCTTTTTGAAGGCGGAAAATCCTTTCATATAGATGACGAAGTAACACAAATAGCCATTAGTGGTGTGAAACGCTTGTTGGGTCATTTTGGGATGTTGAGACCACCTTTTAAGGCCCCCAAGAGGAAGAAAGAAACCGTATTTATTTTGGAAAGTCGTTGGCAACGCGCAAATTTCTCTGGCATGTTCAAATCAAGCATTGCCATTAACTCTAAAGTTAAAAAAGGTCAGATTATTGGGTTCATTACCGATCCTTATGGCAAACTCAATCACACCGTAAAAGCAGAATATTCCAGCTATATCATCAATGTAAATCACTCTCCAGTGGTATACCAAGGCGATGCTTTATTCCACTTGGCCACCAAACTAAAAAAATGACCAAAGCCCAGCTCCGAGCCAAATATAAAACCCTTCGCAACCAGCTTTCTCTGGAAGATGTAGAACGGTTGAGTTTGGACATTGCCAACCACCTTTTACAATTGCCTATTTGGGAGTTCGCCTACTACCATTTGTTTTTGACCATTTCAGAAAAAAAAGAGATAAACACCGATTTTATTCTTCACATTCTTCAAGGAAAAGATAAGAACGTTATTGTGTCTAAAAGTGATTTTTTCAATGGCTCCATGGCGCATTTTCTATTGACCGACACAACGGCTATCTCAAAAAACACTTACGGCATTCCCGAACCTGTTGATGGCATTGAAGTACCCGTAAACAAATTAGATGTTGTTTTTGTGCCTTTACTGGCTTTTGACCAAGAAGGGCATCGGGTGGGTTATGGCAAAGGATTTTACGATAGGTTTTTAGCTGAATGCAAACCTGATGTTTTAAAAATTGGGGTATCTTTTTTTGACGTAGAAAACAAGATTGAAGATGCTTCTGAAACTGATATCAAGCTAGACTATTGTGTCTCTCCCAACAAAGTATTCTCCTTTTCTTCTTGAATTTCTTTCCTGAAAACACGTTTATTGAACACTATTAAAATTACAAATCCAATACTGATGGCTACATCGGCAATGTTAAAAACAGGTTCAAAAAAAGTAAAATACTTACCGCCCATAAAAGGGATCCAATCTGGCAAATAACCTTTCCATAAAGGAAAATACAGCATATCCACAACCTTACCATGAAGCAACGAAGCATAGCCTTGCTCGGGTAAAAACGTTGCTACTTGGCCCAAACTACTATCAAACAAAACCCCATAAAAAACGGAGTCTAAAATATTACCCAAAGCACCTGCAAACACTAGTGAAATAGCACTGATTAAAAGTTTGTCCCCTTGTCTTTTTGTAGTTTGAAACAACCAGTATCCTATCCCTATGAGAGCCACTATCCTAAAAATGGTCAAGGAAAATTTTGCCACTTTATCTGAAATGAACGGGATAAAATCACTGATTCTTGTACCCCAAGCCATGCCGTCATTTTCCACAAAGTATATTTTAAACCATGAGGCAATATGGTAGCTATCATTGAGCTCAAAATGCGTTTTAATGTAAAATTTGGATACTTGATCTATTAGAAGAATAGTCAAAATAAGTCCCAATGATTTTTTTAATGACATGTGCTAAAAATAAAAAACGCTCCAGATTAAACTTGAAGCGTTTGGAAATTTTTATGATTTACTATTTATTGCATGTTTTTGGCTTCAATACTCAACGTAGCATGCGGTACTAATTTAAGTCTTTCTTTACTTATTAGCTTGCCCGTAACACGACAGATTCCATAGGTTTTGTTTTCAATTCGAATCAAGGCATTTTTTAAATCCCGAATGAATTTTTCCTGTCTGATGGCCAATTGCGAGTTGGCTTCTTTGCTCATGGTCTCGCTGCCTTCTTCAAAAGCTTTGAATGTAGGCGATGTGTCATCAGTTCCATTATTCAAATCGTTCATATAGGCACTTTTTATCAAAACTAGGTCGTGTTCAGCTTTCTTTATTTTGTCCAAAATAATTGTTTTAAACTCCGCCAAATCCTTATCGGAATATCTGTTATTGGTCTCTACACTCATAATCTTTAATGTTTTTGGATAAACAATTTGGTATTTACATTGTCAAAGGCAATTTCTATACCATTATCTACAATTTCAATTATTTCTAACTCT
>JAGQZG010000174.1 GCA_020435705.1 Mangrovimonas sp. | reverse complement strand
ACCGTTGCCCATCTCGGTTTTAAGTAGTACACATACAGGTTTTCCTTTACCTGTTTTGGATTTAGCTTCAGCCATTCCTTCTTGTATGGCTTCCAGATTATTGCCTTCATTTATTTCTACAACATCCCAACCAAATGCTTCAAATTTATCTTTCAAATTGCCCATGGGCAAAACTTTATCGGTAGGGCCATCAATTTGCTGGCCGTTATAATCTATAGTCGAAATTAAATTGTCCACCTTCTTTGCAGAAGCATACATGATGGCTTCCCAATTTTGGCCTTCTTGCAATTCTCCATCACCGTGTAAACTATAAATAAGGTGAGTGTCTTTATTCAGTTTCTTGGCCAGTGCAGCACCTATGGCAACAGACATGCCTTGACCTAGAGACCCTGATGCCACTCGGACCCCTGGCAAGCCTTCGTGGGTTGTAGGATGTCCTTGAAGTCTGGAATTAATCAATCTAAAAGTGCCCAATTCTTCAACAGGGAAATATCCGGCTCTGGCCAGAACACTGTAAAAAACTGGAGAAATGTGTCCATTGGATAGGAAAAATAAATCTTCGTTCATTCCATTCATGGTAAAATGAGGGTTGTGATCCATTATTCCGTTGTATAAGGATACCAGAAATTCAGTGCACCCTAGGGAACCACCGGGATGTCCTGAATTTACCTTGTGGACCATGCGAAGGATGTCTCTTCTAACCTGAGACACTAAATCATTTAATTCTTGAGTAGTTGGCATAATTTTTATATAGTAGAAATTCAGTTGCAAAAGTAGTTTTTTCAGTTGGCCAAACAAAGTACAGCCTAGGGCTTTTATTAACGAAATACTCCTTTTGCTAACAATTTAGAAAGTATTAAGAAGTTATGCAGTATTTGTTGGTTATCTTTGCCGCCAATCCTATTTTAAATGAAGTTCAACTTACTTAAGAGCGATACAGAAACCAAGGCAAGAGCCGGTACAATTTCAACCGATCACGGTGTTATAGAGACCCCTATTTTTATGCCCGTTGGAACTGTAGGTTCAGTAAAAGGAGTCCATCAAAGGGAGTTGAAAAATGAGATCAATCCTGATATTATTCTAGGGAATACCTACCACCTTTACTTACGCCCGCAGACTGATATTTTGGAAAAAGCGGGAGGCTTGCATAAGTTTATGAATTGGGACAGAAACATCTTGACCGATTCTGGAGGTTATCAGGTGTACTCTCTTTCAGCAAATAGAAAAATCAAAGAGGAAGGTGTTAAGTTCAAATCACATATAGACGGAAGCTATCATGTTTTTACACCCGAAAATGTGATGGAAATCCAGCGCAGTATAGGGGCAGATATAATCATGGCTTTTGATGAATGTACGCCGTATCCTTGTGACTATAATTATGCGAAGCGTTCTATGCACATGACCCACAGATGGTTGGATAGGTGTGTAGAGCATTTGAAAAAAGTACCTCTAAAATATGGTTACAATCAATCGTTGTTTCCTATTGTTCAAGGGAGTACATACAAAGACTTGCGCTTGCAATCGGCGGAGTACATTGCTGGTATTGGAGCCGATGGAAATGCCATAGGTGGCCTATCGGTGGGCGAACCAGCCGAAGAAATGTATGCTATGACCGAAGTGGTTACCGGAATATTGCCCGAAGACAAACCACGCTATCTAATGGGGGTAGGAACGCCAATCAATATTTTGGAAAACATAGCGTTAGGTATTGATATGTTTGATTGCGTAATGCCCACACGAAATGCTCGTAACGGCATGCTTTTTACGGCTTACGGTGCGATCAATATTAAAAACGAAAAATGGAAAGACGATTTTTCGCCTATAGACGACATGGGAATCACTTTTGTAGATACCGACTATAGCAAGGCTTACCTTCGTCATTTATTTTCTGTAAATGAATTGCTGGGGAAACAAATTGCCACAATACACAATCTTGGATTTTATTTATGGTTGGTAAGAGAAGCAAGAAAACATATCTTAGCAGGAGATTTTTTGGTTTGGAAAAATAACATGGTTAAACAAATGGATAACCGATTGTAAACTTGAAGATTTTAGATTGGTACATATTAAAACGGTATTTGGCTACATTCTTTGTGATGTTGCTTCTTTTCATTCCTATTGGGATCACTGTAAACCTTGCTGAGAAAATTGGTAAAATCTTGGAAAAAGAAGCGCCATTTGGCGAAGTAATGAAGTTTTATTTGGACTTTACCATTTACTTTGCCCACTTGTTGTTTCCCTTGTTTTTGTTTCTTTCGGTTATTTGGTTCACTTCTAAGTTGGCCAACAATACCGAAGTGATTGCCTTTTTGAGTTCCGGCGTGTCTTTCACCAGATTCTTGAGACCCTATATGATTGGAGCCACAATAGTGGCATTACTGGCCTTGGTTTTGGGCATGTACCTAGCTCCAGAAGCCAGTAAAGGGTATAATGATTTTGATTATAAATATTTCAAGGACGGTAAAAGTGCGGTAGATTCCAAGCATGTTTTTAGGCAGGTTAATGACCATGATTTTATTTATGTGAGCAGTTTTGATGTTAAGAATAAATCTGGGAATAATTTTACTTTAGAGCATATAGAAGACAACAAACTAATTTATAAAATTAGTGCCCGAAACATACGATATGTTGAACAAGATACGGCTTACAGACTTTTTGATTATGTAAAAAGAACGGTGGGTGAACAAGGTGATCTTATTGAGAATACAAGACGGTTGGATACTTTGTTCGCATTTGATCTGGAAGATTTAACACCTGTGGAATACATAGCAGAAACTCTTTCCTATAATGAATTGAATAAATTTATAGAAAAAGAAAAAGCTCGTGGGTCTTCAAATATAGGTAGGTATCAACTAGTCCAATACCGAAAGTGGAGTTTACCTGTTTCTGTTTATATCTTAACCATTATTGCAGTAGCTGTTTCTTCCATTAAACGACGTGGCGGCATGGGAGTCAATTTGGCCTTTGGGATTTGTATTGCCATGGTTTTTGTCTTTTTTGATAAGATTTTTGGAGTTATGGCTGCCCAATCCGATTTTTCTCCTATCATAGCAGTGTGGTTTCCAAACGTTTTATTTGGTATTTTAGCGATATACCTATTGTACCATGCCAAACGTTAAATTACAAAATCACCTTCATCTTCATTTTTTGGTTTTTATTGCTGGGTTCACTGGCATTTTAGGTGAACTCATTAGTATCAATGCAATTCCTTTGGTTTGGTACCGAATGATTATTGCGCTTATATTGATAACGGCTTACATTAAATTTGCTAAAATCAAACTCAAGATTTCGGCTAAAGGTATTCTGAAGTTATCTCTGGCTGGTGTCCTTATCGCCCTCCACTGGATTACCTTCTTTGGTTCAATAGATGCGGCCAATGTTTCTATTGCCTTATCCATGTTTTCTACAGGAGCTTTTTTCGCCTCATTAATAGAGCCTTTGGTTTATAAAAGAAAAATTATAGGGTATGAAGTTGTTTTTGGTCTTATTGTTATTTTAGGTGTTGTAATAATTACCCAAAGCGGTTTAAACTATCTTACCGGAATAATTTTAGGGTTGGTTTCGGCGTTTCTCTCGGCAGCTTTTGCCGTGCTTAATGGTAATTTTTTAAAACGGTATACGGCCACGACCATTACTTTTTATGAGTTTGTGAGTGGTATTGTTTTTACAACATTCGTGATGTTTGTTTTTGGCTATGGCTACTCGTCGGAAATTTTCCATTTTAGCAGTTCGGATTTTAGTTATTTGCTCATTTTAGGTTCCATATGTACTGCGTATGCTTTCATTGGCGCTGTTCATGTAATGCACCATATTAGCCCTTTTACGGTAATGCTCACCTACAATCTGGAACCGGTTTACGGGATTTTGCTGGCCATTCTGTTATTTCCTGAGAAAGAAGTCATGTCTCCCCATTTTTATTACGGTGCTTTCTTGATTATAACTGCGGTTCTTCTAAATGCTTATGTTAAGAATAAAAAACGGTTGACAAAAAGAAACTTGACTTAACAATCAATACCATATAAAGTTTTTATATTTGTGGGCTAACTAACAAACTTTTTTATTCCTATGGAATATTTAGATTTTGAACTTCCTATTAAAGAACTTGAAGAACAACTCCAGAAATGTCAGGTGATTGGAGAAGAGAGTGAAGTGGATGTCACCGAAACGTGTAAGCAAATTGAGAAAAAGCTCATCGCTACAAAAAAGGAAATCTACAAGAACCTCACCGCTTGGCAACGGGTTCAGTTATCTCGACATCCTAATAGACCTTACACCATGGACTATATTAAAGCGTTGTGCGGGGATACCTTCCTAGAGCTTCATGGTGATAGAAATGTTAAGGATGATAAAGCTATGGTAGGTGGTTTGGGAAAAATTGGCGACCAAAGTTTTATGATTATTGGTCAGCAAAAAGGATACAATACCAAAACTAGGCAATACCGTAATTTTGGTATGTCTAACCCTGAGGGGTATAGAAAGGCATTGCGCCTCATGAAATCTGCCGAAAAATTCGGTATTCCCGTTTTATCGTTTATTGATACCCCGGGAGCTTATCCAGGCTTAGAAGCCGAAGAAAGAGGGCAAGGTGAAGCTATTGCCCGAAATATTTTGGAAATGACCCGTCTTCAAGTGCCAATCATTGTCGTAATTATTGGTGAAGGTGCTTCTGGAGGTGCCTTGGGAATTGGCGTGGGCGATCGTGTATTAATGCTTGAAAATACTTGGTATTCAGTAATTTCACCTTTTTTTGAATCTTGTTCTTCAATTTTGTGGAGAAGTTGGGAATATAAAGAGCAAGCTGCCGAAGCGTTGAAGCTTACGGCTACTGATATGAAAAAACAAAAACTAGTAGACGGTATTATAAAAGAACCTTTAGGTGGTGCTCATAGGGATTATAAAAAAATGGGTGAAACCTTAAAAAATGTTTTACTGGAAGAAATTGCTGGATTAAGAAAAATTAAACCGGAAAAATTATTGCTTAACAGAATTGAAAAATTTGGTAAAATGGGAGTGTTCGAAGAATAGAAATGTTATCTCATACTTCAAAAATTAGAGTCAGATATGCTGATACAGATAAAATGCAGTTTGTATATAATGGAAAATATCTTGAATATTTTGAAGTCGGGAGAACAGAACTTCTTAGAAATGTTGGATTACCATACAGCAACATTAAAAAAGAAGGTTATCAGCTGCCTTTAATGGAAGCTGGTTTAAAATATAAAAATCCTGCACATTACGATGATGTATTGTTAATTGAAGCGAAACTTGAAGAACTATATTCGGCTAAAGTGC
>JAGQZG010000173.1 GCA_020435705.1 Mangrovimonas sp. | reverse complement strand
CCAGCGGGCGAATTCCCAATACGATGGCTGGCAAGATGAGATTTTTCCATTTAATATGAAGGGCTTCGCCATAATCGTCCAGCTCATACAAACTCCCTGTCATGTTCAAGTGGGTATATTTATGGAGAACAAAACCAAAAATCCAAGCAAACAAAATAGCACTAAAAAACGAAGGCACGCTCATTCCCACAGTACTGAAAATCTGGATGGTTTTATCTAACCACGTATCTTTTTTCAACGCCGAAATTATACCCAAAAAAATACCCAGTACAATAGCAATACAAATGGCCGAAACCGCCAATAGGAAGGTATTGGGCAAAGTTTCCTTAAGCACTTCCGTGACTTGCTTTCCCTGTTTGGTAAACGATTCTCTTAAATACGGTGCTTTTATTGCCAATGACGTTTTCCCTATGGAAAACAAGACAACGCCGTTATATTTAGCGCCATTCCAAAAGGTATAATCTTCAACATTTTTTGAGTGGAATGATACCGGTGATAAATCATTCAAGTAATAGGCGTACTGGGTCATAATTGGCTTGTCGAAACCATATTTGTGTTTGACCAAGGCCAATTGCTGACTGTCTTCGTTTTGCCCTAACATCATTTGGGCCGGATCCCCTGGAAGCACATTGAAAAGAAAGAAAATAACCGTTACTACACCAAATAAAGTGAGAATGGAATACAGGATCTTATTTACTAAATACCTAAGAATAGACGTTTAAATGTTAAATCGTTTAACCGTTAATTGCTCATTGTCAATTGAATTCCAGTTCTTCGGCATCATTCCAGTGTTTTTTCTGTATCACCGTCCCTTTCTCTAGAGTCAGGAATCCCGGATTTGAACGCACTACCGTTTTCAGAGCCTTTTCATCTGCTATAAAAAAGTCGAAATTCAAGTTATACTTTTCTTTAATAGCTTGCTTTTCGGCATCACCGGAAGCGGTAAGACCAATAACTTGATAACCTTTTTCCAGAGCCTTATCGGAAATGGCTTTAAGTTTTTCGGCACCTTCCTTTTCAATACTATTCAAATTATAGCTTACGATCAGCAGCAGCTTATTCGCCTCCAAATAATAATCGGTCCTATCACTGGAATCTGTTTCAATGGAAAAATCCTGTATGGCCGGCACAAAGCCTTCATCAATTATTTTTGTTTCCACACCCACATATTCACCATTAACTTCAGGATAACTACCGTTGGTCACAAACTCTTGCTCCTCTCCATTTACGTTGAATTTCCAAGTATATTCCACCACAGGTTTGGGTGCATCAGGTGGCGTACTCATGCCTTCCTTTATATTTTTCCCAATGGCATAGGCCCGAAAATCTATAACCGGCAAATGCATAATCACATGATAGGCAAACCACATGCAAACAAGTACGCTCAAATAGGCTATGGCCGTTGACGGTAACTTTGTGAACAAAGGTTTAATATGCCTTTTCCCAATAAACAAGACGAGTATCAACACCAGTAAAACAACATCTTTGGTAAAGCTTTCCCAAGGGGTTAAATGCAAGGCGTCACCAAAACAGCCACAATCCCTTACTTTATCAAAATAAGCCGAATAAAACGTGAGGAACGTGAAAAAGACAATCATCAACAACAAGCTCCAAACTGTAAATTTTGGTTTGAAGCCCAACAACAGGAACACGCCCAATACCACTTCAAAAATGACCACAAAAACGGCTATAGGCAAGGCATAAGGTTCCAAAAAAGGCAGGTTGAGCACTTCAGCACTAAAATATTCCTGCAACTTATAGGAAAAACCCAACGGGTCGTTCAGTTTAATAAAGCCTGAAATAATAAATAATACTCCTACTAATACTCTGCTTATGTTAACGATATATTTCATCTATTGGTTGTTTTCGTTTAAATGAATCATGGCAAAAACCGCATAGTTTATCATATCTTGATAGTTGGCATCAATACCTTCACTCACCAATGTTTTTCCTTGATTATCTTCAATTTGCTTCACTCTCAACAGTTTCTGAAGGATCAAATCGGTTAGCGAACTCACTCTCATATCGCGCCATGCCTCACCGTAATCATGGTTCTTATCCTCCATCAATTTTTTGGTAAGAGCTACTTTTTCATCGTATAAAGTAAGGGCTTCGTCCAGTTTCATATCAGGCTGTTCCACCACTCCTTTTTCCAACTGTATCAAGGCCATAATACAATAATTGATGATCCCAATGAACTCACTGGCTTCTCCTTCATCTACTTTTCTAATACTGTTTTGTTGCAAGCTGCGAATACGTTGTGCCTTGATGAAAATTTGATCCGTTAGGGATGGAAGTCTTAAAATTCTCCAAGCACTTCCATAATCGCTCATTTTCTTTTCGAACAAAGTTCGGCAGGTTTTTATAACAGTGTCATACTGTTTTGAGGTATCTTGCATCAATCAAATGTATTTTGCGTAAATTTCGCTTAAATTGTTTAAAGTTTCAAGTTTATAATACTAAAGTTTTCCAAGAATGACCATCAATTGCAAAGGGCAATTAATTGACCTCACCGTCCCTAAAATCATGGGAATCCTAAACGTAACTCCGGATTCGTTTTTTGATGGCGGCCAATTGAAAAGTGATCAGGACATCCTTTCCAAAGTTGAAAAAATGCGTATCCATGGCGCCACGTTCATAGATCTTGGAGGTTACAGTTCGCGACCCGATGCCACCAATATTAGTGGTACTGAAGAATTGCAGCGCGTTGTCCCAGCGGTCGATTTAATCTTGAAAGAGTTTCCCGATACTTTAATTTCCATTGATACCTTTAGAAGTAAAGTAGCCGAAGAAACTGTAGCTCATGGCGCCGCTATAGTTAATGATATTTCAGCTGGGAAATTGGATAGCAACATGCTTCCAACGGTGGCCAAACTGAAAGTTCCTTACATTATGATGCACATGAAAGGCACACCGCAAACCATGAAATCCGAAACGCATTATGACAATTTTCTGAAAGAAATCTTGTTCTATTTTTCCGAGCGCCTGTCTGAAGCAAAAAAACTGGGCATTGTAGATATGATTATTGACCCAGGCTTTGGATTTGCTAAAACCAGGGAACAGAATTTTGAGTTGTTAAGCAAACTGGAACTTTTTAAAATGATAGAAAAGCCTCTTCTGGTAGGCATTTCCAGAAAGTCGTTTATTTACAAAACCCTAGATACTTCTCCAGACAAAGCCTTGAACGGAACCTCTGTTTTAAATACCGTTGCGCTACAAAAGGGCGCCACTATTTTGCGGGTGCACGATGTTAAAGAAGCTGCCGAATGTATCCAACTAATCTCACAAATCAAATGAAACACCTAGTACCCCTTCTATGCCTATTTTGCTTTTTTTCTTGTCAAAAAAGACTAGTTGAATTGCCTGAAGTATCCAAAAGCAACATTACAGAAGTCAGCGATCTTTCCCCTGCCTATATCTTTTATGATGAAACCCTGCCCGACAGTGTAGAACTCAACCGAAAAAACCTGATTATTTCAACCAATTGGATTGTAAATGTAGACAAGCGACTCACCTTAGAACAAGCCATTCCTAAAATACAGATTCTGCAAAACAAAAGAAGAAATACTGAAATGCATAAAAATGAAAATGCCAAAGATTATTACTCCTGTAACGATAGAAGCATCAAAAATTTAGGTTTTTTGGAATTCACCCATGTAGATTACATATTAGGCAGCCCTTCTAACTATATGAAGGAGGCAAATGAAATTGCCGATCTGACCCGAATTCTTCTTGACGTCCATAATCCTGATGCCATTGCCATAACTTACACTTTAGCCAACTCCGAAGCAATAAATACCAACGCAGAAGAATTGCTGGAACAAGTGAATGAGGTTTTGGAAACAGTGGATTCAAAAACGGAAATCGTGCTGTCTTTCAATAAAAATTTGTCTTTTCAAGAGTATATAAACATCAAATCTTTACTTTCTGAACTGACTTTAAATCAATTTGCCGTAAATTCGAGAGAGTTCATCTATTAACCTTTTTTGTTAAATTTACCAAAACCCTAGACTTTGGATATTTTTAAAGACCTTTTAGACTTCAGTGTAATAGACATTATAGATGTGGTACTTGTTGCCCTGCTGCTCTACTACATCTATAAACTCATAAAAGGCACGGTGGCCATCAATATTTTTATTGGGATTATCATCATTTATTTAACGTGGTTGCTCACCGATTTCCTGAAAATGGAACTCTTAAGTCGAATTTTTGGTGGGTTTATGAAGGTAGGAATCATTGCATTAATCGTGGTTTTCCAACCTGAAATAAGAAAGTTCCTTTTAATGATAGGTTCTACCAACTTTGGAAAAAAAGGCTCCCTTTTCAAACCGTTCAAATTTTTGAAAACCGAAACAATCAATGAAACCGATGTAGATGCCATTATTATGGCCTGCAACAAAATGGGATCGACCAAAACCGGCGCCTTGATTGTTCTGGAGCGCAACAATAGTCTGGATTTTTTGACCAACACGGGCGACCTCATGAACATAAAAGTCACCCAACCCATTATTGAAAGCATTTTTTTTAAAAATAGTCCGCTTCACGATGGCGCCATAATCATAGAAAACAACATTGTAAAAGCAACTCGGGTTATTTTACCAGTGAGCAACGACACCAATCTCCCGCAACGTTTTGGGTTACGCCATCGGGCTGCTGTAGGCGTTACTGAACGTACCGATGCTCTGGCCATTGTGGTGAGCGAGGAAACCGGGCAAGTGGCCTATTTCAAGGATGGCGAATTCATCATGTTCAACGATACTCAGGAGTTGGCCGAAATAATTAAAAAAGATTTAGGTTAATGGAGTGCAAAAATTGTTATTCAGCATTAAGTGAAGAAAATGATTTTTGCCAAAAATGTGGCGCCAAGGTCATTAGAAACCGTTTGACTGTAAAAAATTTACTGGAGTATTTCTCCGAAACATATTTCAATTACGACAACAAGTTCTTTAGAACCAGCATTAATCTCATAACCAAACCCGAAGATGTTATTGGCAGCTTCATTAATGGTGTACGAAAAAAGTACATTGATCCTGTTAGCTATATAGCCATTTCCTTCTCCCTATCAGGAATTTATCTATTTTTCTTTAAAGATAATCTGAGGGAACAAATGGATATGACCATGGCCAATACCTATCAAGGCCAGGAAAAGCTCAATGAAGCTATATTCAATTTTGTTTTTGACTATAATTCAATTCTCTACTTGGTCATTATTCCGGTACTGGCCATGATTTCCTGGATTTTATTCTACAAGAAAAAATACAATTATACTGAGCATGTGGTAATTTACCTCTACAGCATGTCTCTCACTTCTGTATTTTCCATCTTCATAACAATTGCCTTAGTGTTTTTTGCCCCAAAAAACTACGCCCTGTTAAG
>JAGQZG010000172.1 GCA_020435705.1 Mangrovimonas sp. | reverse complement strand
CAAAGGCCTTTAAGCCAGTATTTCTCGCCTTCATCCAACAATTCCTTACCAATAGGACCGTCTAAAACATTAAACGCATGTTGTTTATCCCTGAAAAGAAATGGCAACCCAAATACTTTCATCTTGGGCGCAAAATTCTCCATAACGCCCACAGAAACTTTGGTCATATCCAAGCTTCCTATTTGCAGTAATTCCAGATTTTCACGTTCAGATCCTAACTGCTGGTTGGGGTAAATCTTCAAAGTGAGTTTCCCTCCTGAAAGTTCTTCAAGATCCTGCCCCATCTTCAACATAGCTTTATGTACTGAATGGTTTACATCTAAGCCATGAGCCAACTTTATGGTTTTGGTACCACTAGCCGACTCACACCCAAGGTTTAAAATTAAAACTACTAAACCAATAAACCACCCGTATGTTTTCATCCTTTATTTTTGTTGAAGGTTCTTGATAATTGCCAAGCTATCTTTAACTGCCTTTTTCAAGGCCTCAAAATCTTGGTTGGCAATTACTTCTTTTGAAATTAGGTTAGAACCCATACCCACACAGGTCACACCAGCCTCAAACCATCCTTTTAAATTCTCTTCTGTTGGTGACACGCCGCCTGTGGGCATAATGCTGGTCCATGGCTGAGGGCCTTTGATTGCTTTTACAAATCCAGGACCATACGTTCCGCCAGGAAACAGCTTAACTATTTCACAACCCAGCTCTTCGGCTTTGGCAATTTCCGTTAAACTTCCGCAGCCAGGTGACCATAGTACTTTACGTCTGTTACAAACCAATGCTATATCTTCTCTCAATACCGGGGTCACGACAAAATTGGCTCCCAATGACATGAATAAAGACGCAGCAGCGGCATCAGTTACCGATCCTACCCCCATAATCATGCCGGGTAATTCTTTAATTGCATATTTATTTAACTCGCCAAAAACCTCATGGGCAAAATCCCCACGAGCGGTAAACTCCATTAATCGTGCACCACCATCATAACAGGCTTTTAAAACTTTTTTTCCTATTTCGATGTCTTTGTGGAAAAACAAGGGTACCAATCCCGTATCTTTCATCACTTGTGCAACTTCCAGTCTACTATATTGTGCCATAATTTTCTTTTTAGGTTTTTATCTAGCTACACGTCCGGAGGCATCACCACCCATAAGTTTTTCAACTTCATCAACGGTTACCAAGTTTGCATCGCCTTTAATGGTATGTTTCAAACAAGAGGCTGCCACGGCAAAATCCAAGGCTTTTTGGTCATCCCCATCATAGGTCATCAACCCATAAATTAAGCCGCCCATAAAGCTATCGCCACCACCAACACGGTCAACAATATCCGTGATTTGATACTGTCTGGTTTCGTACATTTTTTTTCCATCATATAAAACACCTGCCCAAGTATTGTGCGATGCCGAAATGGAACCTCTAAGTGTTGTGATTACTTTTTTGGCCTTTGGGAATTTTTTCATCATTTCCTTACAAACCAAAAGAAATGCTTCGGCTTCAACATTGTGACCGTGCTTATGTACGTCCAATCCTTCCGGATGAATTCCGAAGTGCTTTTCGGCGTCTTCTTCATTCCCTAAAATAACATCGCAATAGGAAGTAAGCTCTGTCATGATGGCTTCTCTATCACCTCCGTATTTCCATAGTTTGGCACGGTAGTTCAAATCGGTTGAAATGGTTAGTCCTTTGTCGCTCGCTGCTTTAACAGCTTCTAAACAGGCATCGGCTGCTCCTTGGGAAATGGCTGGTGTAATCCCGGTCCAATGAAACCATCCAGCACCTTCAAATACCTTATCCCAGTCTATCATACCCGGTTTTATTTCGGCCATTGCAGAATGAGCTCTGTCATAAACCACTTTTGAACCTCTGGAAACAGCTCCCGTTTCCAGAAAATAAATACCCAAACGATCTCCACCGTAAACAATATTGTTTACACCAACGCCTCTTTTACGCATTTCCATCATGGCGCATTCGCCAATATCGTTTTTTGGCAAGCGTGTCACAAAATCTGTAGGAACACCATAATTGGCCAAAGAAACGGCCACATTAGATTCTCCTCCACCATAAACTACGTCAAAACTAGAAGCTTGTGAAAACCTCAAAAACCCTGGAGGTGCTAAGCGTAGCATAATCTCTCCGAATGTAACTACTTTTTTCATGTATGTATTGTTGTTAAAATTTAAAATAATCCTTTGCGTTCCTGTAGCTAATATTAGCTACTAGGTTACCTATTAATGCCATATCGTTTGGCAACTCGCCCGAAGCCATTTCTTCACCCAACAAATTACACAAAACTCTACGGAAGTATTCGTGCCTTGGGAAAGACAGGAAGCTACGGGAATCTGTTAACATCCCAACAAAACAACTCAATAAGCCCATATTGGAAAGGGCATTAAGTTGTTTGGTCATGCCATCTTTTTGATCTAAAAACCACCAACCGGAACCCCATTGCACTTTCCCTTTGACAGAACCATCATTGAAATTTCCAATCATGGTTGCAAAAACCTCATTATCGGCGGGGTTTAGATTATATATAATTGTTTTGGCTAATTTATCTTTTGAATCTAAGTTATTAAGAAAGGCTGATAACGTTTGAGCCTGCGGAAAATCTCCAACAGAATCCCATCCTGTATCCAAGCCCAACACGCTTAACATCCTGGTGTTATTATTTCTGAGAGCTCCCAAATGAAATTGCTGTACCCATCCCAAACGGTGATAGTTTTCACAAAGAAAGAGCATCAAAGCTGTTTTAAATTTTTCCTGTTCCACAATTGTCAACGAACTTCCTTTTAATCGTTTTGAGAAAACACTTGATACTTCGGTTTCCGTAAAATCTGTATAAGACATGTGGTTTAATCCATGATCACAAAGTCGGCAACCATGGTCATGGAAAAACTCCATTCTTTTGAGCAAGGCAGCACACAAATCTTGATATGTGCTTATATCAATGCCTGAAGACTTAGACAAGCTTTCAATATAGCCAGCATAACCTTCGGCTTCAATCAAAATAGATTTATCAGGACGAAATGCTGTGCTCACCTTAACTTTCCAACTGTCTTTTGCTAACGCTTTGTGGTGTTCAAGGGAATCGGTAGGATCTTCTGTGGTACACAGGGCTTCAACATTCATCAGCTCCAGAAGTCCACGCGTGTGATGAGACGGCTTTTGCAATTGATTAGCGGTCTCGGTGTAGATTTCCTTAGCTGATTTTTCATTAAGAAATTCATCTATTCCAAAATACCTTTTCAGTTCCAAATGCGTCCAGTGGTATAGTGGGTTTCTTAAAGTATGCGGAACCGTTTTGGCCCAAACTGAAAATTTCTCTTCATCTGAAGCATTTCCAGTGATATACTTTTCATTGACCCCTACGGTGCGCATAGCACGCCATTTGTAATGATCCCCATAAATCCATACTTGGGAAATATTGTCAAATTTTTGATTTTCGGCAATACTCTTTGGAATTAAATGGTTGTGATAATCTATGATAGGTTGTGACTTTGCATAATTGAAATACAGTTCCTCTGCATATTTGTTTTGCAGCAGAAATGTATCAGAAATGAAAGAGTTTTTGGTCATTATCTTGTGATGCTATTAGTTTAAGTTCATTTTATTCGTTGGCCGGTTTTCCTATAGTTGCCAAAATTCCTCCATCCACATATATTATTTGCCCATTTACAAAATCACTTGCTTTGGAGGCTAAAAATACGGCTGTCCCGGCCAAATCTTCAGGATTTCCCCAACGTCCCGCAGGTGTTCTTTGAATTATAAATTCGTTAAAAGGGTGCCCATCCACTCGAATAGGCGCTGTTTGCGAAGTCGCAAAATAACCAGGCCCAATGCCATTCACTTGAATGTTATAAGGAGCCCACTCGGTGGCTAAATTCCTGGTGAGCATTTTTAATCCGCCCTTTGCCGCGGCATAGGCGCTCACACTATTTCGTCCCAATTCACTCATCATGGAACAAATATTAATAATTTTTCCTTGACGCCTTTGCATCATCCCTTTTGCAACCAACTGTGACATGATAAATGGCCCAACCAAATCAACATCTATTACTTTTCTGTAATCGGACACCGACATTGAAATAGCCTGTTCTCTTTTAATAATCCCTGCATTATTCACCAATATATCAATCTTCCCATGGATATCAATAATTCTATGCACTTCATCGGCTGCAATTCTTTCGTCTGTAACATCAAAAAGATACCCTGTTGCTCTATACCCCTTATTTTTATAATAGTCTAAGGCCTTGTCCATTTTTTCAGGTGTAGTGCCAGTAATAACAAGTTCAGCACCAGCATGAGCCAAACCTTCTGCCATTGCCATACCTAATCCGTGAGTGCCACCTGTGACAACTGCCACTTTATTTTGTAAATCGAACAAGTTCATTTATTGAGAGTTATTTTAATTCAGTAGGAATTACACCATCCATATCACCATAATCAAGATTCTCACCAGCCATACCCCAAATAAACGAATAATTGGAGGTACCAGCCCCTGAATGTATTGACCATTCCGGCGAAAGCACAGCTTGATTGTTTTTTATAAAGATATGACGCGTTTCTTGAGGTTGCCCCATAAAATGACTTATTGTTTGCCCATCTTCTAAGTCGAAGTAAAAGTAAGCCTCCATACGACGGGCATGTACGTGAGGCGGCATGGTATTCCACACATTGCCTTCAACTAGCTCGGTAAGTCCCATTTGCAATTGACATGTAGAAACAATACTATTTACAATGAGCTTGTTCAAAATACGCTTGTTAGCATACTTTGCATCACCAAGATGAATAATCTCTGCTTCTTCTCTTCCTACTTTCTTTGCTGGATAACTATGATGAGCGGGAGCTGAATTAAAATAAAAAAGTGCTGGATTATCTTTTGAATCACTTTTAAAGTGCACATTCTGGCTTCCCTTTCCTATATACAAAGCTTCTTTTTTGCTTAACTCATAAGACTCGCCATCAACTTCAACAATTCCTTTACCTCCAACATTAACAATTCCCAGTTCGCGGCGCTCCAAAAAATAATCTGATTTTAAATCGTCTATCGTTTCTAATTTCAAAGATTTATTTACAGGCATTGCACCGCCAACAATAAAGCGATCATACATTGAATAGGTCAAATTGATAAAATCCTTTTGAAATAAATTATCTATTAAGAAATGGTCTCTTAGTTCTCTAGTTGTATAGTGTTTTACATCGTTTGGATGATGTGCATAACGTAAATCTGAAGAAATCATAGTTTGTTTAAATTAATGCAATCGATTACACAAATATAATTCTTTTTTTTAACTACCACATTTTTATTAAAAGAATATGCAAAAAAATGAGATTAATTAAATTATGGGTGCATTAAAAGAAGAATATTATATATTCAATTCAATTGGCCAACTA
>JAGQZG010000171.1 GCA_020435705.1 Mangrovimonas sp. | reverse complement strand
AAGGATCTGCATCCAACCAAAGAAGGCTTGACCATGGGTGAAGTCCTCAAAGAAATAAACATCCAATCCAATGGTAATGCAGCTATTGTATCCGATGTGGGACAGCATCAAATGATTGCGTGTCGTTATGCGGAGTTCAACAAAACCAAGAGCAATATTACCTCTGGCGGATTGGGAACTATGGGCTTTGCGCTACCCGCGGCTATTGGAGCTAAAATGGCTGCGATGGATCGTGAAGTGGTGGCGGTTATAGGAGATGGCGGCTACCAGATGACCATTCAGGAATTGGGTACTATTTTCCAAACCAAAGTACCGGTAAAAATAGTAGTACTTAACAATAACTTTTTAGGAATGGTGCGCCAATGGCAACAACTGTTTTTTGATAAGCGCTATGCGTCAACTGAATTGATGAATCCTGATTTTGTGGCTATAGCCAAAGGATATTATCTGTCGGCAAGAAAAGTGACCAAACGAGAAGAATTGGCCGAAGCCGTTTCGGAAATGATGGCTTGTAAAGAGGCCTATTTCCTTGAAGTATGTGTAGAAAAAGAAGATAACGTGTTCCCGATGGTTCCGGCAGGAGCTTCGGTTTCAGAGATAAGATTGAGTTAATATGGAGACAGAAAGCAAATTATTTACCGTATCAATTTATACCGAAAATAATATCGGGTTGTTAAACCGTATTTCGGCTATCTTTCAAAGAAGGCATCTTAATATAGAATGTATCAGCACCTCGGTTTCAGAAATTGAAGGGGTGTCTAGATGGACTATTGTGGTGATTACTTCTGAAGAGCAAATAAAGAAAATCATTGGTCAAATAGAAAAACAGGTGGAAGTGATTAAAGCCTATTTTCATACTGATGAAGAAACAATCTATCAAGAATCCTGCTTGTTCAAGATTAAATCCGACTTGTTGTTTGACGAACCTCAAATCCAGAATATTATCAAGGACAGTAATTCAAGGATTGTGACTGTTAACAAGAAGTTTTTTGTCTTGGAAAAATCTGGCCGCCGGCATGAAGTCGATATGCTATATCGTGAGCTTAGTGCGTTCGGAATCATGCAATTTGTGCGTTCCGGTCGTATAGCAGTGACCAAAGAAGAAATGAAAATATCAACACTATTGGCTGAATTTCAGCAATAAAATCAACAAAAAAATGGCAAATTATTTTAACACCCTTTCATTAAGAAAACAATTAGAGCAGTTAGGAAAATGCAGATTTATGGATGCTTCTGAATTTCAGGACGGAATCAAAGCATTGGAAGATAAAAAGATAGTAATTGTAGGTTGTGGCGCTCAAGGTTTAAACCAAGGTTTGAATATGCGCGATTCAGGATTGGATATTTCCTATGCCTTGCGTGAAGTGGCTATCAAGGAACAAAGACCTTCCTATAAAAATGCAACGGCTAATGATTTTACTGTTGGAACTTATGAAGAATTGATTCCAGCAGCCGATTTGGTATTGAACTTAACGCCAGACAAACAGCACTCCAGTGTAGTGAAAGCGGTTATGCCCTTAATGAAAAAAGGAGCTACGTTATCCTATTCGCATGGGTTTAATATTGTAGAAGAAGGCACCAAAATACGTGAAGATATTACCGTTATCATGGTTGCTCCAAAATGCCCAGGAACTGAGGTGCGTGAAGAATATAAAAGAGGTTTTGGCGTTCCTACGTTAATTGCCGTGCATCCTGAAAATGATCCTGAGGGCAAAGGTTTGGCGCAGGCCAAAGCCTATGCCTATGCAACAGGAGGCCATCGTGCGGGCGTTTTGGAATCGTCGTTTGTGGCTGAAGTGAAAAGTGATTTAATGGGCGAGCAAACCATTCTTTGTGGGGTGTTGCAAACAGGTTCAATTTTATGTTTTGATAAAATGTTGGAAGAAGGTATTGAACCTGCCTATGCGGCTAAATTGATTCAATATGGTTGGGAAACCATTACCGAGGCCTTGAAGCATGGAGGGATTACCAATATGATGGATCGTTTGGATAACCCATCAAAAATTAAGGCGTTTGAATTGGCCGAAGAATTGAAAACAATTATGGAGCCATTGTTTGAAAAACATATGGACGATATCATGTCTGGATATTTCTCTAAAACCATGATGGAAGATTGGGCCAATGACGATGTGAATTTATTGACTTGGCGTGCCGCTACCGCCGAAACCACGTTTGAGAAAACGACCGCAACTTCAGACCATATTAAAGAACAAGAATATTTTGACAATGGCGTGTTGATGATTGCTTTTGTGAAAGCGGGTGTGGAGTTGGCTTATGAAACCATGACGAGTGCTGGTATCATTGAAGAATCGGCTTACTATGAATCGCTGCATGAGTTGCCATTGATAGCCAATACCATTGCTCGTAAGAAACTATACGAAATGAACCGAGTGATTTCCGATACGGCTGAGTATGGATGTTATCTTTTTGACCATGCCGCCAAACCCTTGTTGAAAGACTTTATGAAAACAGTGTCTTCAGAAGTTATTGGTAAGCCATTTGCAAAATCCAATACTGTGGACAATCTGGAACTTATAAAAGTAAATGAAGCTATTAGAAGTCATTCCATTGAAACCGTTGGGAAAAAGTTGAGAAGTGCCATGAAAGCCATGAAAACCATTAAAACAGACGTGGCCAAGGAAACTATTTTATCTTAAAGAGTTGCCATGCCAAGGGATACTTGGGATTTAGGCAGTAAGGTTTTAAAAAATAGAATGCAAGAAACAAAAACAACATATTTTCCAAAGTTGGAAGACGTTCGGGCAGCTACCGAGGTATTAAAATCGGTAGCCGCTGTGACGCCTTTGGCACTTCAATTACGGTTTTCAAAGCAATACAGCAGTACTGTTTTTTTTAAAAGAGAGGATCTGCAATTGGTTCGTTCTTATAAAATAAGGGGTTCTTATAATAAGATTTCATCACTTAATGAAAGGCAAAAAGAGAATGGAATTGTGTGTGCTAGCGCTGGAAACCATGCTCAAGGCGTGGCTCTATCATGTAAATTATTGGAGATAAAAGGGGTAATTTATATGCCTACACCTACACCCAAGCAAAAGATTGAACAAGTCAAGATGTTTGGTGAAGACTATATTGAAATCATCTTAAAGGGCGATACCTTTGACGATGCCTATTTGGCCGCCATGAAAGATTGTGAAGAACGCAACCATACGTTCATTCACCCATTCAATGATGAAAAAGTAGTGGAAGGTCAAGCAACGGTTGGATTGGAAATTTTTAATCAAGCCAAGCAAGCCCTAGATTATGTCTTTGTACCTGTTGGTGGTGGCGGCTTAGCCTCTGGCTTGTCAACCATATTCAAACAATTATCACCTTCAACAAAAATTATTGGTGTAGAACCTGAAGGCGCACCGTCCATGTCAGAGGCCATCAAGCAGAACCAGTTGGTGGAGCTAAAGCACATTGACCATTTTGTAGATGGTGCAGCAGTGAAAAGAGTGGGACATTTAACGTTTGATATTTGCAGGCAAAATTTAGCTGCGATGATCACCATTCCCGAAGGGAAAATTTGCCAAACCATTCTGGATCTTTACAATAAAGATGCTATTGTGGTAGAGCCTGCAGGTGCTTTGAGCATTGCGGCGTTGGATTTTTATAAAGATGAAATCAAAGGCAAAAATGTAGTATGCATCATAAGTGGGAGTAATAACGATATTACTCGTACTGCTGAAATCAAGGAGCGTGCTTTGTTGTATGCCAATTTGAAACATTATTTTATTGTACGTTTTCCACAACGGGCGGGTGCTTTGAAAGAGTTTGTGGGTGAAATCTTGGGGCCAACCGATGACATCACCCATTTTGAATACACCAAGAAGTCTAATCGGGATAATGGCTCGGCGGTGGTTGGCATCGAATTGAAATCGCCAGACGATCTAGACCCCTTAATCACCAAAATGAAATTGCACAATTTTTATGGAGATTATCTCAATAACAAGCCCGATTTGTTTCAGTTCTTGGTCTAAACTTAATATTTAAGAAAAATACGTCTCAATTTTACTTTGTAAATTTGGGATAACAAACATTTACAACCATATGTCTATTTTTTCAGAAATTCCTCAGCCATACCAAATATCAACATTAATTCATCAAGATACGTATCTAGTTGGAGGTCAATTAAAGCCTTGGAAGGGCAAGACTACCGAGGTATATTCAACCATTTCATCAACGCGGGATTATAAACCAACACTTTTAGGAACCATTCCAGATTTAGGAAAAGACGAAGCCCTTGAAGCATTAGATGCCGCTTGTGATGCCTATGATAAAGGGCAAGGTTTGTGGCCTACCATGAAAGTGGTTGATCGTGTGGCCTGCATGGAAAAATTTGTGAAACAAATGAAAACCAAGCGGGACGAAGTAGTGAAATTGCTCATGTGGGAAATAGGTAAAAATTTACCCGACTCCCAAAAAGAGTTTGACAGAACTGTTGAATATATTGAAGATACGATTGAAGAGTATAAGCAAATTGATAGAGATGCGGCCAAGTTTGAAAAACACGATGGCGTTTATGCGCACATTAGGCGTGGACCATTAGGCGTGGTTTTGTGCTTGGGGCCGTATAACTATCCTTTAAACGAAACCTTTGCGCTCTTAATCCCTGCTTTGATTATGGGAAATACAGCCATTTTCAAACCCGCCAAATATGGCGTGTTATTAATTACACCATTGCTTGAAGCTTTTCAGAGTAGCTTTCCAAAAGGCGTGGTGAATGTGGTATTTGGTAGAGGGAGAACCTTGGCAAGTCCCATCATGGAGACCGGTAGAATAGATGTCTTGGCTTTGATAGGCAACAGTAAATCGGCCAATGCCTTACAAGATAGTCACCCCAGAGCCAATCGCTTGCGTTTGGTTTTGGGTCTGGAAGCCAAAAATCCAGCTATTGTTTTGCCGGATGCCGATTTGGACTTAACCATCGATGAGTGTATTGCAGGGACTTTGTCTTTTAACGGGCAACGTTGTACAGCACTTAAGATTGTGTATGTTCACGAAGATATTTTAGAGGAATTCAACAAGCGTTTTTCCGAAAAGGTAGATAGCCTGAAGTTTGGAAATCCTTGGGACGATGGTGTGAAATTAACTCCGCTTCCTGAAGTTGATAAACCCGCATACATTCAAGGCCTGATTGACGATGCTTTGTCCAAAGGCGCTAAAATCATTAATAATAAAGGAGGTGAAACGACCGAGAACTATATTTTTCCTGCGGTCTTATTCCCGGTTAACAAAACCATGCGGGTGTTTGAAGAGGAGCAATTTGGCCCCGTGATTCCCGTGGTGCCCTTTAAAAATATTTCGGAGCCTTTGGATGATATTGCCGATTCCAATTATGGCCAGCAAGTAAGTATTTTCGGGAAAGATGTAAAAGCCTTGGCACCTTTAATAGATACCTTGGTGAATTTGGTTTGTAGGGTGAACTT
>JAGQZG010000170.1 GCA_020435705.1 Mangrovimonas sp. | reverse complement strand
ATTGAAGGACGTCCAGCGGAATTGATTGCCGAAAACCTCGTCAATGCTTACAACGAGTTTTGTTAGAAGATCTTTCTTTTAGAAAGTAGTTAGTTATACTTTAGAAAATCACTTGCCAAAAACATACTATTTGACAAGTGATTTTTTTATTGGCTAATCTTGGTAAACCTTTACATAGTCAACCACAAATTCCCTTGGGAATATGGAATCGTCTACTTCTGGCCCACCAAAATTACCGCCTACAGCAAGGTTAAGAATAAGAAAGTAAGGCTTGTCAAAAGGCCAAATGGCTTCGGTTCTTTCTTCAGCCTTAAATGTGTAGAGTAACTCATCATCTACAAAAAAATCCATTTTATCTTGAGACCAATTCAATTTATAAACGTGGAATCCTTGCTCTAAATCTTGTATTACTGTTTTCTTTGAATTTTTTGAATTGCCATGACTGTCTTGCGTATGTAATGTATTGAATGCCGTATTGGGTTCTCTACCCACATACTCCATGATATCAATTTCACCACAAAGCGGCCATCCTTTTTCACTTATATCATGTCCTAACATCCAAATAGCAGGCCACATGCCTTTGCCTGTTGGCAATTGGGCCCTTACCTCAACTGTTCCATATTGAAATTCTATTTTATCTTTGGTGGTGAGTCTAGCCGAATAATAATTATCTCCTTCTTTGGTGGCTGTAATTGTTAGATAGCCATCTTTTACCTGAGCATTTTGTTTTGTATACGTTTGACGTTCGTTATTGCCAAAACCACATTTGTTAGGACAACCATTTCCCAATTCGTAATTCCAAACGTTTTCGTTTAGGGACGTGCCATCAAAATTCTCTTCAAAAACGATTTTTGGTCCATTTTTGGAACAGGACGAAAACAACAAAACAATTGCTATTCCTAGTATAAAAGCAAGTTTTTTCATCTATAATTCTATCCTTTGGTTTAGGCTTGCTTCTGAACTTCCACCTACAAAAATCTGGAAGTCTCCAGGTTCAAAAACAAAGTCCCCCTCATTGTTATAAAAACCAAGTTCATTTTCTGAAAGAGTAATCTCAATACTCTTAGTTTCTCCAGCATTCAGTTCAATAAGCTCAAAGCCCTTAAGCTCCTTAACCGGTCTTGTAATAGAAGCTACCAAATCCCTGATATAAACTTGAGCGACTTCTTTTCCTTTAAGTTCCCCAACATTTTTTAAGTCGAAATTGACCTTCAATGACGCCTCAGCAATTTTTTCAACCTTCAAATTACTGTATTCAAAGGATGTATAACTCAATCCGTAACCAAATGGATATAAAGGCGCATTACTTTCATCAATATAATGCGACCAAAATACTTCATCGGGTGAGGGTTCATGTGGTCGGCCCGTATTTTTATAATTGTAATAAATAGGCTCTTGACCAACATGCTTAGGGAAACTCATAGGCAATTTCCCGCTAGGGTTATAATCTCCATACACTACTTGCGCTATGGCATTACCACTTTGAGTTCCTAGTTGCCAAGCTTCCAGTATGGTTGGTATATGCTCATGAGCCCATTGAATGGCTAAGGGGCGTCCATTTTGCAAGACTAAAACAATGTTTTTATTTACTGCATAAACCGCTTCCAAGAGGTCTTGTTGTACGCCTGGCAAATCAAGATAGGCTCGACTACGCCCTTCTCCGGATTGCAATCCCGCTTCACCCAATACCATGATAACAACATCTGCTTGTTTGGCATTGGCTATAGCTTCGTTAAACCCACTTCTATCTGAGGTGTTGATTTGAACTTGCTTAGCAAAAGTCATTGGTTCCGTATACACATCGGCACCTTTGGCATAGGTTATTTGATTGCCCTGATAGTTTTGCATGCCTTCTAAAAAAGAAACGGCCGTGCCATCTCTACCGGCCAATCTCCAGTTACCTAGAGGACTCGTTTTATCGTTGGCTAAAGCTCCGATAATAGCTATTTTTTGACCTTCCCTTTTTAAGGGTAGAAGATTGTTTTCATTTTTTAGCAGAACAATGGATTTTTTGGCCATATCCAAAACACCTTCTTGCATTTGGGCATTGCCTATAGTTTCTTTTTCCCTGACCTCATCACAATACTTATACGGATTGTCAAAAAGGCCTAATTCAAATTTTACTTTTAAAATCCTTCTAACGGCTTCGTCTATGGTTTTTTCTTCAACTTTGCCTTCTTTTACTAGTTCTGACAGATGTTCAACATAGGCATAGGATTCCATGTCCATATCCGAACCTGCATTTACTGCTAGCTCAGCGGCATGCTTGCTGTCTTTGGCATAACCATGAGCTATCATTTCATTTATGGAGCCCCAATCAGAAACCACAAATCCTTGAAAATCCCATTCCCCTTTTAAAATATCTCTTTGAATAAAACCGTTTCCGGTTGCTGGGATGGCATCCAGTTCATTAAATGAATTCATAAATGTTCTGGCTCCTGCCTCTTCAGCCGCTTTAAAAGGCGGTAAAATTATATTGAACAGGGTGGAATGGTTAACATCAACCGTGTTGTAATCTTTTCCCGATTCGGCAAAACCATAGCCTGCAAAATGTTTTGCACACGCTGCAATGGTTTTTTCTGAAGAAAGATCTTCTCCTTGAAATCCTTGAACTCTGGCAATAGCAATTTTACTGCCAAGATAGGGGTCTTCACCAGCCCCTTCCATAACACGTCCCCAGCGTGCATCCCTAGTAATGTCTACCATGGGTGCAAACGTCCAGTTTATCCCAGCTGCAGCCGCTTCTTGGGCAGCATTGGAAGCTGATTTTTGAATGGCTTCCAGATCCCAACTAGCGGACTCGGCCAATGGAATGGGCGAAATGGTTTCATAGCCGTGAATAACGTCAAACCCTATTATTAAAGGTATTCCCAAGCGGGTTTCTTCTACAGCTATCTTTTGAACAGCTTTTACGTTTTCGACCCCCCGTACATTAATCATGGAGCCTACCCATCCTTTTTTTAGATGTTCGTATTTTTTAGCTGCAGATCCATCTTTAGGTGCTGGTCCTGTGGCGTCCCAAAAACCACTGTATTGGT
Source organism: Mangrovimonas sp. (assembly GCA_020435705.1). Lineage (GTDB taxonomy): Bacteria > Bacteroidota > Bacteroidia > Flavobacteriales > Flavobacteriaceae > HKST-UBA85. Next base: position 2,414 of record JAGQZG010000170.1, on the reverse strand, counting down.
TCATTTGGCCAATTTTTTCTTCTAGTGTCATCAGGTTTAAAACTGAATCTACTTTTTGATCGAAAGGCGAAATAGTGGCTGTTGAACTGTCTTTTTCAGAAGTGTTACAGGCAAAAAAGAGTGAAATAAGAGTTAATATATACGCATTCTTTAACATAAGTCTCAAGTTAAATAAGGAGAGTGATAACTAAATCATCACTCTCCACAATCAAATAAAATTAGGCTATTGGTAAACTCTTATATAATCCACTTCATAGGTTTCTTGTGTAAATGAAGGATCAATTGCACCTCCAAAATTGCCTCCCATTGCCAAATTCAGAATGAGGAAGAAGTCGGCATTAAATGGTGTTGAAGCATCATTTACAAACGTATGGTAGACTGTTGTATCATCTACAACAAATAGAATCTCATCTGCAGACCACTCGACAGTATAGGTGTGGAATTCAGTGGTTGCCGTACCAACTGTGGTTGAACCTGTATTCGCATTACCTCCAGAATTTCCAGGATAGTGCAACGTTCCATGAATAGTATTAAGATCATTAGCAACATGCTCCATGACATCAATCTCTCCACAGGTAGGCCATCCAACCGTGTCAAAATTGGCTCCTAAGGCCCATATTGCAGGCCAGGTACCTCCAATTGCGGGCAATTTAGCTCTCGCTTCGATTCTTCCATAGGTAAACTCAAAAAGACCTTGGGTTTTTATCCTTGCGGAAGTGTAATTCCCTCCATCGTTAATCGCTGTTATTTTAAGAACTCCGTCTTCAATTAGGATGTTTTGAGGGTCATTGGTGTACGTTTGTACTTCTTGATTGCCCCATCCACCTCCACCTAAATCGTAGGCCCATTTGGCGGGATCTGGTGCTCCATTCGTGTCAAATTCATCTTGCCACACTAGGTTGTTATAGTTTGACGTAAATGTATTGTCATCGCCAGGTTCGGCAGATGTGATGATAAACCACCAGTCAAATTCATTGTTCCCATCTGTAGTTCTTAACAATAATTCGTTAGCAACCGATCTATCAAAAATTTGATACTGATGGGAACCTCCTGTGTAATACCCTATAAATCCTTTGCCTGATAATGTAATTGTTTCTACTCCTCCTGGTGCAATAACTGCCCAATTTTCAGAGTAATCACTATAGGCATAATTTAAGATATCGGCGCCTTGCTGACTCTCACCACCTGGTCCTGCCAGCTCTTGAATTAACCCATCACGGCCAAATACGGTACCGCTTGTATCTTCAACTGGATCATCATTAGTATTATTAGTAATGTGGGTGAATGTTCCATCTACATTGAAAACATAGCGGTCATCATACATTCCTGTACCCGCTTTTTCTTCAGGGCCCGCTCCATACCATTCTGTTGGCACGGTTCCTCCTACTGGACCAAGACCAAAATGACCCTGCTTTTCAGACTTTATTCTCCATGTTCTACTACCATCGCCAACCAATTTATCCAATAAATCCTGTGGGGGTGAATAAGTAACTAAGACCTCAACTTCAATAGTTGTTGAAGAAGAAACACCTCCAGTTCCATAGGCAACCACCGTTACTTGGTAAGTATTTACGCCAAGGTTTGAAAAAGTGAATGCGGCATTGCCAGACGAAGAAACTTGTTCACCACTACTGCTCACAAACTTATACGTTATGGCATTATTAGCACTAGCAGTAAAATTTACGAGACCGCTACCATCACCATAGGGATTATCAATGTCTTGACCTACCACATTGGAAGTCACAACTATATCTGTTGGTGTAATAATTGGCCCAAGAGAGGGGTCATCCTCTTGACACCCTACCATTGCCAAGATCGCTAATAAAATTAGACTATGTAAAGGTTTAAAATATTTCATGACTTCTGCTTATTAAATTTTAATCAGTTTATATTGCCAAAAGACGCCTGCGCCTGCTTCAATCATTACAGAAATAGTATTACTGTCAATAAAAGTTACATTATATGTTATTGAGCTAGGTACAGCCACGTTTGGCAATTCACCTTGGTTGTTAGCTTTTGGCAAACCTATATATGCCCCTGTCCCATTAATAGTCACAGTCCCAGCTCCAGCATCGTAAGTGTAGGTGGCCACAGCAGTCCCATCATAAGGAGCTACTGGTGCACCACAAGCATCGGAACCTCCTTGCCAACCTTCTATCCAAGTGTCAGACCCAAGAACATTACTGAATGAGCCATCTGCTCCAAAAACATACTCGTCATCATAGTAGCAGGCTCTGCCAGTAACACAGGCGGCATCACAGTTCCACCAACCAATATCTCCCGGTGCAGGCCCTACGCCTAGTGAACCACCTTCGGGAGCCATCATCCATGTTCCTGTCAACGGTGATGAAGGAGCACTCGTTCTAATTAGCTTATATTGCCAGAATACTCCCGCACCTGCTTCTATGCTCACT
>JAGQZG010000169.1 GCA_020435705.1 Mangrovimonas sp. | reverse complement strand
GCCTATACCAACAATGACAAGACACCTTCAAAGATTAGAACAGTTACCCTTTATTTAAGTGGTGCCCAAATAACCCGAAGCGCTACTGTAGACTTGAATTCAGGAACTACCGAGATTGTATTGGATAAACTCTCACCATACATTCAAGAAAGCAGCATCCAGGTTTCTGGACTAAACGGTGTTTCAATATTATCTATAAATTATGGGGTAAACTATTTATCTAAGCATGATTTTTCAGAAGAAATAAAAACCATTAAAGATCAAATTGAAGCGCTAAAAGATAAAATCCAACTGGAAGAGAATATTATTTCCGGCTATATGGAAGAGCTACAGCTTATAAAGTCCAATAGAAATCTTGGCAACGAAAAAGATGTCGTGAGTCTAGATAAACTTAAGTCGTTTTCCGACTATTATAGAAAACAGTTAACACACATCAATAATGAAATATTTGCTTCTCAAAAGCATCAAAAAGACTATAAAGATCAAATTGGAGATTTAACAAAACAACTATCGGAATTCAATATTAATGAAAAGATACAAAGTGGTGAAATTACCATAAAACTTAATACTAATCTTTCTTCAAAATTGAATTTGGAAATAAAGTACAATGTCACCAATGCAGGCTGGTTTCCTGTGTACGACTTGAATGCCAAGAAAATAAATGAACCACTGAGTCTATCCTACAAAGCACATGTTTATCAAAATACAGGTGTAGAATGGAACGATGTAAAACTAGTACTCTCAACAAGTGACCCAAATATCAATAACCATAAGCCCGAAGTTTTACCTAAATATTTGAATTTTACCAGTCGCTACAATAGTCAAAACCGCCAAGAGGCTACCAAACGTTACGACTACATTTACAACCCAACAGTTAAAACCGTATCCGGAACTATTTTAGATGAAAGCGGTTCTCCTCTACCAGGCGTGAATATTACTGTGAAAGGAACGCCGCATGGTACACAAACCGATTTTGACGGGAATTACAGTTTGGAGGTTAGCGGAGGGAAAGAACTTGTCTTTTCTTATTTAGGCTATAACACAGAAACAATTCCAATCAATTCCAGTGTCATGAATCTTAAAATGGATGAAAATCTAGTATCATTAGAGGAAGTAGTGGTAACAGGATATGGTATAGCAAACAAGAGCGAAACTATTGACTCAATGTTGCAAGGCAGCGCTTCGGGTGTCCATGTATCAGGTGCCAATGGCAAACCTGGTTCAGCCATGTATACAAAAGTTAGAGGAGTTGGTTCAATATCACAAGGTAAAAATCCCTTGTATATAATTGATGGAGAAGTTGTGCGCGACATGAACTTAATATCACCTGATGACATCGCGACTATGGAGGTGTTAAAAGATGCTGATGTAACGTCATTATATGGCAGTAGAGCTTCAAACGGTGTGGTAGTGATCACTACAAAAAACACTACTTCTACAGGTGCTGTCATTGAAGAAGGTATTACCAATTTGCGCTTTGAAATTAAAGACCCTTACACCATCAAAACGGAAGAAGATGTGACTGTTATTGAAATTGAAACGTATGAAGTTCCTGCCGACTATGTTTATTTTGCAGCACCAGTGCTCAATGAAAATGTATTCTTGACGGCCAAAGTAACCCATTGGGAACAATATAATTTATTGCCTGGTGAAGCCAACGTTTACTTTGAGGGAAGCTATTCAGGAAAAACCATGCTTAATCCCTACGCTACGAAAGATACCTTGACTGTATCATTAGGTGTTGATCCTAATGTGGTTGTAAAGCGGAATGAATTGAAAGATTTTAAAAGCAAACAATTTATTGGTGGCAACAGGATTCTAGATAAAGGTTATGAAATTGAAATACGCAACAACAAAAAGACCAATATCAACATAGTATTGGTGGATAGAATTCCTGTAAGTCAGAATAAGGAAATAAAAGTTGAAGATATAGAAACAGGAAATTCTGAATATGATACCGAAAAAGGGTTGCTTACATGGAAACTTAATTTATCACCATCGGAAAGTCAAAAACGAAAGTTCTCATACCAATTAAGATTTCCAAAGTATAAAAGTATAAGTCTATAAAAGACAAGAAACCCCAAAACGCCAACAATCAGTTTGAGCCCAACTTCCGTTAGTTGGGAACGAATCAAACTCTTTCCAAATGCATGTCTAACATTTGAAAAGCTTTAGGAAACTACTGGATTACGGCGTTTTGGGGTTTCACTTCAAACTCTTCAGAATAAAGTCTAGGTTCTTGTTTGAATTACTGTTGGATTGATAGGAATCCGTATAATATTTTGAAGTAAGTGCCAAGCCCAATTCCTGCATGTGCTGAATGGTTGGAATATAATCCATGTTGACTTTTCCTGTAAGAAGCACATCCAAATCCTTGCCCTCTTGAGCATAGTTATAGACTTTCTGCAACCCTGCTAAATACAACCAATCCTTGGTAAATCCACCACCACGGTGTACACGAAGGGTAATTACAAAGGCTTTATCTCTATGTACTTTGTATTGATTGAACAACAAATCAAACGTATCGGAAAAACTGTAGCCTTTCGCTAAACTATCTACAGCTATAATACGGTAGGAAAGCTCCTGTAAACGGGTTAAAGTCAAGCAACCGGACATATATTCAGAATAAACAGCCAGTCCTTCCTGAGTTTCAACATTCATGGGAAACCCATTGGAAAACACTTTAAGGGGTTGGTTCAAAGCGTTAAAGGTAGTCACCATGTGAACCCCTATTTCGTGATTGGCCAAGACCGTCAATTGATTTTTACTGAACTTATGGTTTTTTCTCAAAACCAAGGTTTGCGAGTTATTCAACACCATGGCGGCTGCCGAAATGTTGGTAGAGAGTTTGATGGTATAGTTGAAGTCATAACGCTTGGAAAAGTCTTCAAAGTAGGCCTTGGCATCATTGGCATTGTATATAGGCAACAGGTCTTCATCAAAGTCTTCATTGCTGAAACGCAGGATGAATTTAGCATTTTCCAAATCTTTTTCCGTTGGCGTTCCAAAACTCTTAAGCGAATTGTAATAGAATTTCCTCCCTAGATTGATGGTTTCAATGCACTCTATCAGTCCAGAATATTCATAAATCACATCTTCATAAAGTTGTCGTATCTGCTCATCATTGATTCGTTCCAATCGCTGGGAGTAAAACAATCTGTGCAGTTTATAACCGTTAAACTTCAGTTTGGGATATTTGAACTGAGGTTCATAGTTGTATTTAGAGGAATAAAACTGTTTTTTTTCTTGTTCAATGTTTAGCGGATTGATGTAATTAAGAAGTTCAATCTGCTTGACCAATCGGTTTAAATTGGCATCTATGTCAAATAGACTTTGGTATCTTTCTGTGGTATTATTCATTAGTACTATCCATTATTGGATTCTGCATCTATTAATCTCTATCAATCTTGCTCCAAGACGGAATACGCATGGTTTTTAAGGCCGTTTCGCAATTGCATTTCCACGGCACTAACGACCTCAGGAAACAGGATTTGCGTATACTCATCGCAATACACCTTGGCAATTTCAGTAGCTAACACCAAAGTGTTTTTAAAGTTCTGGGTAATGAATTTTAAAAAATAGCCATTGCCTTGAAAGGTGTCGTTTATTCTTGAAGTGGATTTTATGCCATTGGGCAAGTTCATTTGTTCCAAAAACTGCCGCCAACGCTCCACATCTTTTCCAAATCTGGTAGTGTCAATATTGCTGGTTCCCAAATTCCAAGTAGGCACTTCCCTATCCCAGCGTTTCCAATTATAACTGTGCATGTCATACACCACACACATCCCATGAATACGTTCAATTTTGGCAATCAAAGCTGCCACAACGTTGTAAAAATTGGCATGCTTTTCCAAACTCTTCGCCTTCATGGTTTCAGGTAACGGTACTTTCCAAAGCTGTTTGCCCCAAGCATCATCATAAATCGCAGTTTCTGGCGTGCGGTTTAAATCATACTCAAAACGGGAATCCATGCCTGCGAGTACAATAGGATGCGAAATGACCATGTTCTTGGTCTCAGGATCTTCCTCATACCAACGCTCATATTCCGTATGCAAACAATAGTCCCAAAGCTCTTTTCTGAATTGATGCCCGTCGTGTACCGCACCGCACACATAATGCACATAGTCATCAATCTTAAGAGTGAATGAATAATCGTCGGAAACGGCATGAAAGGTTTCTTGATTGTTTATTTTGGATAGGATTTGGGCTATAGAAAGTTTTTCCATTAGTTATTGGTTAAGGTTCCATACTCGGTCCAAGAGCCGTCATAAACAGAAAAGTTTTCATACCCTGAAAGTTCGGCTCCTAGAGCTAATATACAGGCCGTGACTCCAGAGCCACAGGAAAATACCATCATTTTATTCTGAGGGTTCAAATGCTCAAACATGGCCTTTAAATCAACTAGTGATTTCATCTGATTTCCTGAAAGCAATTGCTGAAATGGTAAGTTAACAGAATTGGGAATGTGCCCACTTCGTAAACCTTCACGCGGTTCTGGCAAAAGGCCTTCAAACCGATCTTTGGTACGGGCATCAACAATGAGACTATTGGCATCGTCTTTCAGGCTTTGGATATCGTTAAAAAACTGAAATGCTTGCGGATTGTATGTGCCTTTAAAATTTCCTTTTTCAAACGAGTGGTGTTGCTTTTCTTCTAAAGGAAATCCGGCGGTTTTCCACGCTATTAATCCACCATCCAAAATGGCCACTTGTTGATGGCCAAAAGCTTTAAAAAGCCACCAAGCTCTTGCGCAACTGTAAAACCCATAATCATCATAAACAACAAGGATACTATCGTTATCTATGCCTAAGTTTTGCGCTTCTTCATTGAATTGTTCTTCCGAAGGAAGTGTATTGGGAAACGGCGCTAATGTATTGCTGAATTTATTCTTTATGTCGAAAAGCCTTGTGCCAGGAATTTGTTGGATTTCTGGAGGCGAGTCACTTCCAGTTACTTTAGGCAAAGTTGCATTGAGAAGGACTAGCTTTTCATCATGTAAATGCGCTTTGAGCCAATCAACCGACACTAATGACGACTCAAGTTTAAGCATCTTCCACCGTTTTTCTCAATCTTGAACGCCTATTGAAGGCTTGCAATTTGCTCAAGACTTTACTTTCAAGGAAATCTATAACCTTCTCTTCTACCTTCACTTTTGGTTTGTAAACCTTGTTGATGTAGGTAATACCGCCGGGCGACATGACATTCACTTCAACCAGTTTGCCCCCAATCACATCAATGCCTACAAAGAAAAGTCCGTCTTTAACCAATTTTGGCCCTATTTGCTTACACAAATCCTTTTCGGCTTGGGTCATGTTGTGTTTTTGTACCGATCCGCCTGCGGTTACATTCGACCTGTGGTCATCGGTTCCTGGTACGCGTTTCATGGCGCCAATAGGTTCTCCATTCAGTAGCAAAATACGTACATCGCCTTGATCGGCACCTTCAATGTATTCTTGCAGAATGACATAA
>JAGQZG010000016.1 GCA_020435705.1 Mangrovimonas sp. | reverse complement strand
AATCCCTGATGAACAATTCAAACTCTTCTAATGTACCACCACCTTCGGCAACGACTGTACGGGTTTCTGATTTTTGTTCAGAAAAAACACCGGTCACTGTTGTTTTCCCAAATTGAAATTGGGCCTTAACCCCAAATAAACTTTGCGCCCCAGTGATAAGCGAACTATTTAATGGCATGCTTACATTACCAACTTCAATTTTTTGGATGATATCGTCTTCATTAGGCGTGTATTCCAATTTGATAAGGTTCTGAAAATCGAAGGTAGACTGTGTGTCGTAATTGGCAGTAACCTGTAAACGGGTTCCTACCTTACCTAGCAAACTCAGGCTAATACGTTGATCAAAATCGAAGGTAAAATTACTGCGGTTTCGTGGCGAAAAGGCAGGATTGTCCTGCTTGGAAAACAAGATACCCAAATCCATTTCCACAGAACCTTGCGGAATGACTTCAATCGTATTTCCTCCAAAAATGGTTTCAAAAAAACCGGAATTCACATAAAACTCTGGCAACAGGTTTTTTTGTTCATCTTCAGTTCCTGCTTTTTTACCATCCAGTGCGTCTATTTTTTGCTTGTAATAGGCTCTAATGTTTTCCTGAGCAACGAGCCTTTCATACTCTTTTGGAGTAAGAATTATAGGGTAATTAATATTGAAATTGCCAACGGTTTCCGTGTATATATACCTATCACTTAATGGGTCATAGGTGTATTTTGTAAGAATACTGTTGGGGTTTGGCATCTTAATATTCCCCAAACTATAGCCCGTTTTGGTACTATCCTGTTCTGTTGGTTCTTGTGACCAAGAAAGGAAAGTGAAGGAAAATGCCAGTACGAAAAGTAGGTATTTTAATGAATTAGAAAATTGATTGGTAATTGTATTCAAAATCTATTATAAGTTTTTTAACGCCTGTTTTATGATTTCCTCTACAGTAGCATCAGGTTTGGCCCTGACAATTTTTTCCACTTCCTTCTCGGCTTGCTTTTTAACAAACCCCAAAACTTCTAAAGCAGATAACGCTTCATCTTTGCCAGTATTGTTTCTAATGTGAGAAACTTCACCCAATGCATGCGTTTTTAATATTTTGTCCTTCAAATCAATAATTACCCGTTGCGCCGTTTTAGCCCCAATCCCTTTAATAGATTGAATTAAACCAACATCTTCCGAGGCGATGGCTTCCTGTACTTGCTGTGGAGATAAAGAGGATAGCATAGTTCTGGCTGTACTAGCACCAATACCACTCACTGAAATGAGCAACCTGAAGACCTCCCTTTCAATTTTAGTGGCAAATCCAAATAGTGTATGGGAGTCTTCTTTGACCTGTAGATGTGTGAAAAGTCTAAGATTCTCTTGATCTGGTATTTGAGAGTAAGTATTCAAGGAAATATTGATGAAATAACCAACTCCGTTACATTGAATAACCACATCGGTTGGATTTTTTTCAATAAGTTTTCCCTCTAAGTGTGTTATCATACAATCGCACTTTGCTAACCTGTCAAATGTAATAAAATTATTTACATTGACTTTACTTCTGAGACTGCTTTTCCTGTTCCCATTTCTCCTTTTGCTGGGCATCAACCACGGCTATTGCAGTCATATTTACGATTTCATCTACACTAGAGCCAAATTGCAAGACATGGACAGGTTTTCTCATTCCCATCATAATTGGCCCAATAGACTCCACTTTATTCAATTCCTTCATTAGCTTATATGTAATATTAGCCGAATCCAGGTTTGGGAATATGAGTGTGTTTACCTTTTTACCAGCCAGTTTTGAGAAAGGAAATTTTTCTTCCAAGAGCTCACTATTAAGTGCAAAATCTGTTTGAAGTTCTCCGTCTACAATTAAGTCTGGTTCCTGCTCATGTAATAGAGCTACCGCATCTTTCACTTTAGAGGCTCTCGGGCTAATGGAAGACCCAAAATTAGCAAAAGATATCATGGCCATGACCGGCTCAATACCAAACATTCTGACTGTTCTGGCCGTCATTTGGGCAATTTTGGCCAGCTCTTCAGCCGAAGGATCAATGTTTATGGAAGTATCACTTAAAAACATAGGGCCACGCTGTGTCATCATCACATTGGTTGTGGCTATACGAGTCGCTCCTTTTGCCATCCCAATCAATTCCATGATGGGTTTTACAACAGAAGGGTAGCTCCTTGAATAACCAGAAATCATAGCATCTGCATCCCCTTCGTTAACCATCATAGCTCCAAAATAATTGCGTTCTCGCATTAGTTTTTGTGCCGAATAGAGCGTAACCCCTTTGCGCTTTCTATATTGCCAATATCCTTCGGCATACTTGTTTTTTCTTACCTCTTCCTCATCGGCCTTAGGGTCAATGATTTCAACATCCGCCTCAAATTCAATCTCATCCATCAAGATCTTAATGGTATCTTTCCTTCCCAACAAGATAGGGATTGCAATGCCTTCATCGTAAGCTATTTGAGCGGCCTTAAGCACATCCAATTGATCGGCCTCGGCAAAAACCACACGCTTCGGATTCATTTTTGCTCTGTTACTTAGCAATCTGATCATCTTATTATCAGACCCCAAACGATCCAATAGCTCTTCTTTATATTTTTCCCAATTCACTATTGGATTTTGAGCCACTCCGCTGTCCATGGCCGCTTTAGCAACTGCTGGCGGAACTTCGGCAATCAATCGTGGATCAAAAGGTTTAGGAATAATATAATCTCTACCAAATGCCAAACGGGTTTCGCCATAGGCTATGTTCACTTGCTCAGGCACGGATTCTTTGGCCAACTCGGCAAGTGCCTTGACCGCAGCCATTTTCATTTCCTCGTTGATTTTAGTAGCCCGTACATCTAGCGCCCCACGGAAAATGAATGGAAATCCTAGAACATTGTTTACTTGATTAGGATGGTCACTACGTCCTGTTGCCATAATAATATCATCTCTTGTTGCAACAGCCAAGTCATAGGCAATCTCTGGATTGGGATTGGACATGGCAAACACAATAGGGTCTTTGGCCATAGAAAGCAACATCTCTGGCGAAACAATATCAGCGGTAGACAATCCGATAAAAACATCGGCGTTTACCATGGCTTCCTCTAGAGTGTCTATTTTTCTGTGCGTAGCAAACTCTGCCTTCTCAGTTGTTAGGTTAGACCGGTCTTTTCTAATAACGCCTTTGCTATCCAACATCACAATGTTTTCAGCCTTAGCACCAAAAGCCTGGTAAAGTCTAGTACAAGAAATGGCCGCTGCTCCAGCGCCGCTCACCACAATTTTTACCTCTTGAATTTTTTTCTCTGTTAATTCCAGCGCATTCAAAAGTGCCGCCGCCGAAATGATTGCTGTACCATGTTGGTCATCGTGCATCACTGGAATATCCAGTTCTTCCTTTAATCGTCTTTCTATTTCAAAAGCTTCGGGAGCTTTGATGTCTTCCAAATTAATTCCTCCAAATGTGGGCGCTATATTTTTTACCGTTTGAATAAATTCTTCCACATTTTCAGTGTCAACTTCAATATCAAACACATCAATATCTGCAAAGATTTTAAACAGCAGTCCTTTTCCTTCCATAACAGGTTTGGATGCTTCCGGGCCAATATTTCCTAATCCCAAAACGGCTGTACCATTAGAGATTACTGCTACCAAATTACCTTTAGTAGTATATTTATAGACGTTGTTTTTATCCTTTTCAATTTCCAAGCAAGGCTCTGCTACTCCTGGTGAATAGGCTAGTGATAAATCCCGTTGCGTAGCATATTTTTTGGTTGGAACTACTTTTATTTTCCCTGGTGTGGGTTTTGCGTGGTATATTAGGGCTTCCCTGCGTTTGGTTTGCTTACTCATAAATGAGAATTTTCATAAAAATACAAAGTTAAGAGGTTACTTTAGATAGTGAAATGAAAGCATTTAATCTTTTAATAAAATTTTGAGGTGTTCTATTTTATTAAGAAGTCAATATTACGTTTCAATCCCGAAAATTTAGTGCGTTTTACTGCTGAATTTTTGAAGACTTTATTAAATGTTTCTTCCGTGATGTCTTCCCAATCATTTTGAGTCATTCCCAGTAAATCTGGATGCGGGTTGAACAATGGTTCGGTATGTGGTTTTGAAAACCGATTCCAAGGACACACCTCTTGGCACACATCGCACCCAAACATCCAATGATCCATTTTTCCTTTAAACTCATTTGGAATGTTGTCCTTTAATTCAATAGTCAAATAGGAAATACATTTGCTGCCATCTACCACATAAGGCTGGATTATTGCTTCGGTAGGACAAGCATCTATACACGCTGTACAGGTTCCGCAATGGTTGGTTGTTGGGGTATCGTATTCCAATTCTAAATCTACAATCAATTCAGCAATAAAGTAAAAGGATCCTACTTGTTGGGTCAATAAATTACTATGCTTCCCTATCCAGCCCAATCCGCTTTTCTTGGCCCAGGCTTTATCCAAAACCGGTGCCGAATCAACAAAAGCACGCCCATGAACCTCCCCAATTTCTTCTTGAATAAATCCTAAAAGCTGTTTTAACTTGTCTTTAATGACAAAGTGATAATCGGTTCCGTAAGCATATTGGCTTATTTTAGGTGCGGTTTTGTCTTCTTGTTTCTCGGGGTTGTAATAATTAAGCAAAAGGGAAATGACACTTTTAGAGCCCTCAACCAATAGAGTAGGATCCAATCGTTTGTCAAAATGGTTCTCCATATAGGTCATCTCACCATGCCTGTTTTCATTTAACCATTTTTCCAATCTAGGAGCTTCTTCCTCTAAAAATTCGGCTTTGGAAATACCACAAGACAAAAAACCGAGGCGTTTGGCTTCGGTTTTAATGAGATGTGTCCATCTTGATTTTTTGTTTTCAGTAGAAGACAAATACACTTAATTTTTATTCCAAGAATTATTGGACATATCAGCGTCCATAAAAATGCCGCCATCTAAAGTAAATGACTTCATATCCTTTAAGCCTTCAACAATTATGGCCGTTTCTTTCAAATTATGTGCCCAAACTTTAGGTGTTTGATGAAATACTTTCTGGCTTCCATCTTCCATGGTCACAATAATATTGACGGGCGCAGGCATACCTCCAATGTTTTCAATAGTAATGGTTGCTTTATCTTTTTGAACGGATACTTTTTTGACTGCCAAATCAATGTAATTATGGCTAAAATACCAGCTGTCCCAAAACCAATTAAGGTTTTGCCCACTAATATCATTTATCGAATAAAAGAAATCCCAAGGAATAGGATGCTTACCATGCCATCTTTTCATATAACCTTGAAGTGCCGTTTTAAATCCCTGATCTCCCAATAAATCTTTCAGCGCCAAATAACCCAAAGCTGCTTTACCATATTCGTTGTTGCCAAGTGCTGGTCCACTTAGAATATTGGATGGGGTAATAATTGGGATATCTTGTTCCATAGATTTATCATTTATCCATCGGTTCACTCGAAACATTTTAAAGAACATTGTTGCTCTTTCTTCACCTAAATCATTAATTCCAATCAAATATTCCAAAGCCGTTGCCCAACCTTCATCCATGAACCCAAAACGGGTTTCGTTTATCCCCATGTAAAAAGGGAAATAGGTGTGGGCTATTTCGTGCTCAACTACAAAGCGAGCAAAAACAGGACTTTTTTGAGAATTGTCGTTAACCATCATAGGGTATTCCATATCAGCAAAGCCTCTAACAATAGTTGACTTTGAAAATGGATAGGGCACTCCTGGATAATTGTTTGAAAACCAACTCAAGGCATGTTTTCCATACCCAACCATCTCTTTGAAATCTTCCGATTTTTCATCATAAGCTGCTTGTACGCTTGCACGTCTTTCTGTTCCATGATCTACAACTACACTTCCGGCATCCCAATTGTAATGGTTGCTTACTGCGAAAGCTACATCGGTAATGTTGTTGGCTTTCCATTTCCAAATATTGGTTTCGGTTTGCTTGGTAACTTGTTTGGACGCCAAATCTTCTTGGTTTGCAATTCTGATAACTGAATCGCTAGTCATGGAAGATTTCAATCGTTCGGCATACTTTTCTTGAAGTATTTCTTCAGGGTTTAACAAATCTCCTGTTCCCCAAACTATATAATCTTTTGGAACCGTTATTTCAACAATATAATCATTGAAATCGTTATAAAATTCCTGTGACCCTGTGAAGGTCATGTTATCCCAACCTTGGTAATCGTCATAAACAGCTATCCTTGGGTAAAAATAGGCCAAATAGAAAGTTGTTGAATCTATAGCTCCTTCTCGACCACTTTGCACTGACATATCAAAATGCCAATCTAAAGACAAGTTAATTCTTTGGTCAGGCAACAATGGTTCGTCCAGCGTTATTCTTTTATTGGTTCCATCATTTTCATCCTTCCACTCTTTTTCTTTACTGTTTTCAGTATACTTGTCTATATGAATCCCAGTAGTTATATAATCAGGCCATACTTGATTTAATCTGGCTGCTCCAGATTTATGGTTGTTCAAAATAAGTTTAAAATTTAAAACGCTAAGGGTATCTGGACTGTTATTTATGTAAACTATTTCTTCTTGTCCATAAATGGTTTTATCAGGTGGTGAGACTTGAATTTTCATATTATAAATCCCCTTATTTTGCCAATAGTTCACACCAGGTTCTCCAGTCATACTTCTTGTCCCATTATTAATAGCTTGCTTGACATCACGAGGAATATATAAGTCTTGGGATAAAACTGAAAGAGTAATAAATAAAAGTCCAAGGATTAAGATTATTTTTCTTTTCATGTTTCCAAAAGATTAGTTTGCTTTTATAAAAGTACCATTATAAAATGCAAAACCGTCTAGATTGATTCTTTTTTAAGATTTTAGCCGTAGAAATAATTCTAACGAAATTAAAAAAGCCCTCCTTGACTGCCTCCTTTAATTCTTCCCAAATGTTTATAAGCAAGCTCTGTAACTTCCCTACCTCTTGGTGTCCTCATGATAAACCCTTCTTGGATGAGAAAGGGCTCGTATACTTCCTCAATGGTTTCGGCACTCTCTGATACGGCAGTTGCCAAAGTTGTTATCCCAACTGGGCCACCCTTGAACTTGTCAATAATGGTGGTTAGTATTTTATTGTCCATTTCATCCAAACCATGAGCATCTACATTTAGAGCTTTGAGGCCAAACTTGGCAATTTCTACATCAATTTTGCCATTTCCTTTTATTTGCGCAAAGTCACGCATCCTTCTCAGTAGAGCATTAGCTATTCTAGGTGTTCCCCGACTTCGGCCTGCTATTTCAATAGCAGCTTCCATAGAAATGGGCACCTTCAAAATATGAGCACTTCTTTGAACAATATCGGATAAGAGTTCTTTAGAATAGTATTCCAACCTACTACTGATACCAAATCGGGCTCTCATGGGTGCCGTAAGAAGTCCAGATCTGGTGGTAGCACCAACTAAGGTAAAAGGTGCCAAATTGATTTGTACCGTTCTAGCATTAGGGCCAGATTCGATCATGATATCAATCTTATAATCTTCCATGGCCGAATAAAGATACTCTTCTACAATGGGGCTCAATCTGTGAATTTCATCAATAAACAGAACATCCCGTTCTTCCAAGTTCGTAAGTAATCCGGCCAAATCGCCTGGCTTGTCCAATACAGGCCCTGAAGTTACTTTAATACCAACCCCTAATTCGTTAGATAAGATATGTGCCAGTGTTGTTTTTCCCAAACCTGGCGGACCATGAAACAAGGTATGATCTAGCGCGTCATTTCTCAAGTTGGCCGCTTGAACAAAAACCTTCAAATTTTCCAATACTTGATCCTGCCCAGTGAAGTCTTCAAAAGTCAATGGTCTCAGAGCTCTTTCTATATCTAATTCTTCGGGTGAAAAATGTTCACCTGTAGGGTCCAAATTTTCATTCATGTTACACAAATATAACGAAAAAGCCTTTCCCGTTTATGAGGAAAGGCCTTTTCAAGTTTATTTGAATTAGCTTAATGTTGCAATTCTTCTTCCCCTTCTTTCAAAGGTACATTTTGAGGCACAAAATCGTCATCATGTCCTGGCTTGCTGTAATCATATGCCCAACGGTATACGTGTGGTATTTCACCTGGCCAGTTTCCGTGCATATGTTTTACTGGTGCCGTCCATTCCAGCGTATTGGATTTCCAAGGGTTTTGCTCAGCTTTCTTACCATAGAACATACTACTAAAGAAATTATAGATGAACACCAATTGGAATGCGCCTCCAATAAGAGCAAAGATCGTGATTACTTCATTTACGTCAGCGACTTGGTCAAATAATGGGAAATTTGAGTTGGTATAATAACGTCTTGGCAATCCAGCCATCCCTATAAAGTGCATAGGGAAAAACACACCATAAGCACAAATTGCAGTTACCCAAAAATGAATGTATCCTAGTTTCTTATTCAGCATTCTACCAAACATCTTAGGATACCAATGGTAAATTCCCGCAAACATTCCATAGAGCGCCGAGATACCCATTACCAAGTGGAAGTGAGCAATTACGAAATACGTATCATGAACATTGATGTCCAATGCACTATCTCCTAAAATGATTCCTGTTAAACCTCCGGTAATAAACGTTGATACCAAGCCTATTGAGAACAACATGGCTGGGTTCATTTGGAGATTTCCTTTCCAAATAGTTGTAATATAGTTGAACGCCTTAACGGCCGATGGAATTGCGATTAACAGTGTGGTAAAGGTAAATACCGACCCTAAAAATGGATTCATACCTGATACAAACATGTGGTGACCCCAAACGATTGTTGAAAGGAAGGCAATTGCCAAAATAGAAGCCACCATGGCGCGGTATCCAAAGATTGGTTTACGCGAGTTAGTAGCAATAACTTCGGAAGTAATTCCCAAAGCCGGTAACAATACAATGTAAACCTCAGGGTGACCTAAGAACCAGAACAAGTGCTCAAACAATACGGGAGATCCTCCTTGATAGTGTAAAACTTCTCCTTGGATAAATATATCCGAAAGGAAAAAGGAGGTTCCAAAACTTCTGTCCATAATCAGCAACAAGGCTGCAGAAAGGAGCACAGGAAACGAAATGACACCAATCACAGCGGTGATGAAGAAAGCCCAAATAGTTAAAGGCAATCTGGTCATAGACATTCCTTTGGTCCTAAGGTTTAAGACTGTTACAATATAGTTTAGTGATCCTAAAAGAGAGGAAGCAATAAATATAGCCATGGAAACGAGCCATAGGGTCATTCCAAGTCCCGAACCACCTTGCGCTAATTCAAGTGCACTTAACGGTGGGTAAATGGTCCATCCTGCTGCTGCTGGCCCTGCTTGAACAAACAGAGAGATTACCATAATAACACTGGATAAGAAAAATAACCAGTAAGAAACCATATTCAAAAATCCAGAAGCCATATCCCTAGCTCCAATTTGCAATGGAATTAAGAGGTTACTAAACGTACCACTCAGTCCTGCAGTTAACACAAAGAACACCATAATGGTTCCGTGTATAGTTACAAGGGCCAAATAAATATCAGCATCCATTACACCGTCTGGTGCCCATTTCCCCAAAAGTGCTTCAAACAGCAAGTTTGGTTGCTCAGGCCAAGCAATTTGAATACGGAACAAAAGTGACATCATGACTCCAATGATTCCCATTATAGTACCTGTGATAAGATACTGCTTGGAAATCATTTTATGGTCTTGGCTAAATATATATTTAGTTACAAAAGTTTCCTTATGATGATGCCCGTGGTCGTCGTGTGCGTGAGTATCTGCGTGTGCTGACATATCTTTATTCAGTTTTTTATCTCTTCTTAGTTAAGTGAGTTCTTAAATGTTTTTTGCTCTTTTATCCAGGCGTTGAATTCTTCTTCGGTCTCCACAACAATTTTCATTTGCATGTTGTAGTGTGATTTACCACAAATTTTATTACATAGTAAAAGGTAATCAAATTGATATGGATCTAGTGGCTGCTCACCTTTTGCAACCAACGCTTCACTTTTTTCCGTTCTTATCTTGTTTATTTTATCAACTTTTTCCTTGATGATATCTGTTTGTCTCATTTCATCTGTAGTCACTGTTGGTGTAAACGAAAACTGGGTTATCATACCAGGCACACAGTTCATTTGTGCTCTGAAGTGAGGCATATAGGCCGAGTGCAAAACATCTTGTGAACGCATTTTGAAAAGGATAGGGCGTCCTTTTGGCAAATGCAATTCGGTAGTAATGATATCGTCCTGAGCATACGGATCTGATTCGTCTAGACCTAAAATATTTGCTCTATCGATATCAATCAGTCTTACATTGGCTAGACCTAAAGTATTATCATCTCCAGCATATCTTGCTTTCCAGTTAAACTGTTGGGCATACAATTCTATAACCAAGGGATCCTCATCTTCATTAACATTCATAATGCTAGTCCAAGTGAACAACCCATAGATAATCAATCCTGCTAAAACAATTACCGGAATAATTGTCCAAATAGCTTCTAAGGTATTGTTATCAGCAAAGAAAAGTGCTTTTCTTCCTTTTTCTCCTCTATACTTAAATGCAAAGAAATGGAGTAAAAACTGAGTAATGGTTTGTACTATGAAAATGATCACCAAGGAAATGATCATCAAGTTATCAATTTGAGGGCCATGTTCGGACGCCGCATGAGATAACAATGGCAAGTCACCCCATTTAACTATACAAACTATAGTAAAGATGTAAATGAATGCCAAGAAACCAAGCATCAAATTTCCGTTCAATTTATTGTCGCTGTCGTCTGCAACTTGTGTGCTGCTAGTATTAGTTTGGGCTAAATCATAAATTTTAACCAACTGTCTGATTGCAACTGCAACAAAAAGAACTATTAGAAGTGTTAGTAAAAATGTCATCGTTATCTATCTTCTTTATATTTTTTTAATAATGGAAATGTTCACTCTCTTTAATAAATGGATTTCCTTTGGCCAATAATGGTGCTTTGGACAAGGATGTAAATACAATCCAAAGGAACAATCCGGCAAAGAACAATATGGCTCCAATTTCTGGAACTCCAATGAACCATTGGTCTCCGACTGTTGCCGGCATAATCATGTTGAATACATCAATGTAGTGGCCAAATAAAATGATTATACCTGCCATAACTACAAACCAATTTACTCTCTTGAAATCGCTATTCATTAAAATCAAGAATGGGAAAATAAAGTTTAAAGCCAACATACCGAAGAATGGTAAGTTATAATCTTCTATTCGAGTCACAAAATAGGTTACCTCTTCAGGGATGTTAGAATACCAAATCAACATGAATTGAGAGAACCATAAATAAGTCCAGAAAATAGAAATACCAAACATAAACTTGGCCAAATCATGCAAGTGGCTATCGTTAACAAACTCCAAATACCCTTTTGATTTCAAATAAATAGTCATTAAAGCAATAACCGTAATACCGCTAACAAACATACTGGCAAAAACATACCAACCAAACAATGTACTGAACCAGTGAGGATCTACACTCATTACCCAGTCCCAAGACATAATAGACTCGGTTACGATATAGAAAACCAAGAATGCAGCTGAAAATCTAAAAGCTTTTTTAAAGTTACTTGTATCAGAAGCTGTATCCTGTGCAATAGAAAATTTACGTACTAGATAGCGGTAGCCAGCCCATCCTAAAATGAAGAAGATACCTCTACCAATGAAAAAGCCCATGTTCAAGAAACCAGACTTTCCTTTAATCAATTCATCATGTTCAACCACCTTGTCATCCATCCAGATAAAGATGTTGTTGTGCCCTATGTAATGTGAGGCCAAAGCAATACCAAAAACGATAACCGCTCCTGGCAATACATAGGCCGTAATAGCTTCCATGACTCTAAAAAGTACAGGAGACCATCCAGCTTGTGCCGCTCTTTGAATTGCATAGAATGCCAAAGCACCCAAGGCTATCATAAAGAAGAAAAAAGCCGCTACATAGATTGCAGCCCAAGGGCGATTTTGCAATCTGTGGTAAACATGCTCGGCATGGGAACCACCGTGATCTTCAGTAGCCTGTGCCGCTTCATCTCCATGAGCGTCGTGAGTTTCCGCAGCCATTTCATGATGTGCTGTTTCGGTTGCTGCTTCGTGTCCTCCACCATGATGGGACTCATTGGCCAACATGGTTTCTACTTGTTCAACAGATTCAGGAGTTGACATAAAACCATAACCCATTCCAAGCAATCCAACGATAACTAGAATGATGGAAACGATTTTTAATTTATTTGAAACTGTGTAGTTCATATCTAAAACTTAGTCTTTATCTCAATTTATTTTTCTAAATCGGCTTTTAATTTCAATACGTAAGCCACTACTTGCCACCGTTCTGTTTCGCTCAATTGGTTTGCATAGGAACCCATAGCGTTCTTTCCATAATAAATGGTATGGTAAATACTACCTTCTGTAATTGCCCTACCAGCATCATCGTAACTTGGAACACCTAATATTTTCTCTCTTTTAACCAAGTTCCCTTGTCCGTCTCCTTTAGTTCCATGACAAATGGCACAATAGATATCAAATAAAGGTTTAGCTTTATCGTAATCAACTTGGGTTGAGTCCAGTGGACTTCTCAAGGATGATTTTGCAAGGTTAAAGCCATCTGTAGTATTAGGGATATCAAAAGGAGTATAACCTCTAGGTATACTTCCTTCAGCTGGAACTAAAGCTTCAACCCCGTTAGGGAAAGCTGAAGATTCACTATACGTTTCATAACCAACTGGTTCATACATATTGGGCATGAACTGATAGTTAGGCCTTGATTTGTTCTGACAAGATACTACACTTAAAACAATTACTAAAAGTGCAGTTATTTTTAATAAGCTCTTCATCATGATATATTAATGCGCTTCTTTATCTACTATTTTTATTTCTACCGCCCCAGTTTCTTTCAACAGGTTGGTTAATTCATTCTCATCTCCATGTACGGGTATTTCCATAAGGAAATGATCATCGGTTGTTCTTGGATCAGGATTTTCAGCATTCTTAAAAGGCCACATTCTACTTCTTAAATAAAAAGTAATAACCATTAAGTGCGCTGCAAAAAATACTGTTAATTCAAACATAATAGGCACAAAGGCAGGCATGTTCTCCAAATAGCTGAAGCTGGGTTTTCCACCGATGTTTTGTGGCCAGTCTTTGATCATGATAAAATTCATCATGACTACTGCTACGGTTAAGCCTATACATCCATAGATAAAAGAAGCAATAGCTATTCTAGTTGGAGCCAATCCTAAAGCTTTATCCAATCCATGTACTGGAAAAGGGGTGTAAACTTCCTCTATATGATGTTTCTCTGCTCTTACTTTCTTGACAGCAGCCATCAAAATGTCATCGTCGTTATATAAAGCGTGTATAACTTTTGAAGATTCCATATGCTACTTTTAGTTTATTAGTTTTTTAGCTTGACCAGACCAGTCATCACGTTCTGCCCTTCCTGGGAAGGATCCAGTGATTTCGTCCAGCAAATCATACTCTCTTTTGGTCATCTTACTTACTTGTAAGAACGTATAGATTCCTATACTGTTTAGGGCTTCTTCCATTTTTGGCCCTACCCCATTAATTTTCTGAAGTTCGTCAGCTGTTCCACTTGAGGCATCAAATGTCCCTATGGTTTGTAACAAACTGTTTACTTTTTCAGTATTATCTACTTTAGGTGCCTCCGCTTTAACAACTGCTTTTCCTGATGTTCTTTCATCAGCACCTGTTCCTACAAGACTTTGTCCTGCTTCTCTAATTCTTTTATAGCGTTCTCCAGAAGATTTCAAGATCGTTTTCACTTCGGCTTGAGCAATTACTGGGAAAGTTCTTGCATAAAGTAGGAACAAAACGAAGAAGAATCCAATGGTTCCAATAAATATTCCAATGTCTACAAAGGTTGGCGAGAACATAGTCCATGAAGATGGCAAGTAATCTCTGTGCAATGAAGTCACGATAATTACAAAACGCTCAAACCACATACCTACATTCACCACGATAGAGATAAAGAATGAAAACATGATACTAGTTCTCAATTTTTTAAACCACATGAATTGAGGTGAGAACACGTTACAAGACATCATTAACAAATAAGCCCACCAGTAAGGCCCTGTAGCTCTGTTCAAGAAAGCATATTGTTCATATTCAACACCTGAATACCACGCAATGAATAGCTCTGTAATATAGGCCACACCTACTATAGAACCTGTAATCATGATGACTATATTCATTAGTTCAATGTGTTGAAGAGTTATATAGTCTTCTAAGCTACACACCTTTCTCATGATAATCAATAAAGTGTTAACCATGGCAAACCCTGAGAAAATCGCTCCAGCAACAAAGTATGGAGGGAAAATGGTGGTATGCCAACCAGGGATTACGGAGGTAGCAAAGTCAAAGGATACAATAGTGTGAACCGACAGTACCAAAGGGGTTGCCAAACCGGCCAAAACCAGTGACACTTCTTCAAAACGTTGCCAGTCTTTGGCACGCCCTGTCCAACCAAAACTTATCAATGAATAAATTTTCTTTTGGAAAGGCCTTACGGCACGGTCACGAATCATGGCAAAGTCAGGCAGTAAACCTGTCCACCAGAACACCAACGATACCGATAAATATGTTGAAATCGCAAATACGTCCCAAAGAAGTGGTGAGTTAAAGTTAACCCACAAGGAACCAAATTGGTTTGGTATAGGCAATACCCAATAGCCTAGCCAAGGACGACCCATGTGAATGATTGGGAACAAACCTGCTTGAACAACAGAGAAAATAGTCATCGCTTCCGCTGAACGGTTGATGGCCATTCTCCACTTTTGACGGAACAGTAGCAATACCGCAGAAATAAGCGTTCCTGCGTGACCAATACCTACCCACCAAACAAAGTTTGTAATATCCCAGGCCCAACCTACAGTCTTGTTAAGACCCCAAGTACCAATACCCGTAGATATTGTATAAATGATGCACCCTATTCCCCAAAGAAAGGCCACTAATGAAATAGAAAATACAATCCACCATTGCTTGTTTGCTTTCCCTTCAACAGGTCTGGCCACATCCACAGATACGTCGTGGTAGGATTTTTCGCCTGTTACTAAAGGTCTTCTAATAGGTGCTTCGTAATGAGACGCCATAATATCTTTATAATTATTTCTTTATTAATTATGCTTCTGTTGTATTTCTCACTTTAACATGGTAGAACACATTAGGTTCAGTTCCTACATGCTCCAATAAGTGATACATACGGTTATCTTCTTTTAGGTGAGCCACCTTACTTTCTTTATCGTTGATGTCTCCAAATACCATAGCGCCACTGCTACAAGCTGCGGAACAAGCGGTTTGGAATTCTTCATCTTTTACAGGTCTTCCTTCACGTTTAGCATCCAAAATAGATTTTTGGGTCATCTGGATACACATAGAGCATTTTTCCATTACCCCACGAGAACGAACCACTACATCAGGGTTTAGTACCATACGGCCTAAATCATCATTCATGTGGTAATCAAACTCATCGTTTTGAGCGTAAAGGAACCAGTTGAATCGACGTACTTTATAAGGACAGTTGTTAGCACAATAACGTGTTCCTACACAGCGGTTATAAGCCATGTGATTTTGCCCTTGACGACCATGGGAAGTTGCCGCTACCGGACAAACTGTTTCACAAGGTGCATGGTTACAGTGCTGACACATTACAGGTTGGAAAGCTACTTGTGGATTTTCTGAAGCATGCTCCATTTCCAACAAAGCTTTTCTTTCGCCTGAGAACCAGCCTTCGGCAGATTCTTTTTTCTCGTTATCACCTTCAAAAGTTTCTTCAGCTGAATAATATCTATCTATTCGCAACCAGTGCATATCACGGCTCTTACGAACTTCACGCTTACCTACAACAGGTACGTTGTTTTCCGCATGGCACGCTATCACACAAGCACCACAGCCTGTACAAGCATTCAAATCAATAGACAAATTGAAATGATGTCCTATAGAACGGTCAAAACCTTCCCAAAGATCTACTCTGGGTGAAGTAACCGGAGTTTCTTCATGATTTAAAGAAACCATTGGCATAGGATTCCATACCTCTTTGCCTTCTTTGTTGAAAACATCCAAAGTCGTTTCTTTGATGATGTCACCGCGTCCCATTAAGGTATTGTGCAACTGAATACATGCAAATTCATGTTCTCCAGAGGCCGCAGAAACCGAAACAGATTGAAACGTATTGAAGTTATGGTATAATGCATATGCATTAACCCCTGTTTTCATTTCATCTTTTAATCCTGTTGTTCTTCCATAACCAAAGGATAAACCAACGGAGCCTTTGGCTTGTCCGGGCTGGACCACTACAGGTACGTTTTGAATTGTGGTTCCATTAACGGTTACATCGGCATAGCTACCGTTCATAGCACCATTGGCCACATTCCAGTTTTTAAGTCCTAGGCTTTCAGCATCCGCTTTGGAAACTGTCAAGTAGTTGTCCCAAGATACGCGGGTTATTGGATCAGGGAATTCTTGTAACCACGGGTTATTGGCTTGTTGTCCATCGCCCATTCCTGTTTTGGAATACAAGACTAGTTCCATGCCTTCGGAAGCGACCGAAGCAGCCAAAGCTCTTGCGGCATCACCTCCATTTACTGTAACTGAAGAAGCTCCTTCAGCACCAGCGGTCTCTACTGTAGTAGTAGACGTGGTGGTAACATATTCGTCTTTATCTTCTTCTTTTATACCTAAACCTACGGCTGCGTCGTGGATAATACCACCAACCCAAGTTCTGTCTTTTTTATCTTTTAAAGTGGTTTCAGATGTTTCAATAGTCTCTGTTGAAGAGCCATTCATACCTGAATAAGCACCCGCTACAAAAACACCATCATGCAATGCTTGGTTAAATGAGCTGCCGCCAAGAATACCTGAAGTCCAGGTTTCTTTGATATAATCATGGTAGGTAACTGAATTGCCAGTCCATTTTAACAAGGCTTCTTGAAACTGTCTTGTGTTAAATAATGGACGGATAGCAGGTTGCGTTAAGCTATAATGTCCTTTAACGATTTCCACATCGCCCCAAGATTCTAAGTAATGAGGTGTAGCCGCTATATATTGTGTAGCCGAAGCTGTTTCATCTTCTTTCATACTGAACGCTACAGAGAGCTCAGTATTTTTTAGGGCTTCTGTAAATTCAGAAGCATTGGGTAACGTGTAAGCTGGATTAACTCCCGCCATAATAATGGCTCCTACTTTGCCCGCTTTCAGGTCATTCACTAAAGCTGTAACAGCTTTATCACTTCCTTGTCTTGTTAAGATTGGGGAAGACACATTGAAAGCTTTGCTACCTAAGAACTCATTAATTGCCAACACTACGGTTTGGGCATTGACATCCTGAATTCCGGTAACTATAACACCATTGCTACCTGCTTTTTTCAATTCGGAGGCAATAGCTTGTACAGTAGCATCCAACTGTTCCGGTAAGGATACAGACACTGAACCTCCCACTACATAGCTGTAAAGTTTTGCCAAAACAGCTTTTTGCATGGACGGCTTTACAGTCACACGCTTATCGGCATTAGCTCCAGCTAGTGACATGTTGGATTCAATTTGGATATGTCTTGACATTTTACCTTCGTGGGGAATTCGTCCTTGTGCATAACCGGCATCAAAACCGCCACCTTGCCAATCGCCTAGTATATCAGCACCTACAGAAACAATAGTAGATACTTTAGCAAAATCATAATTGGCTAGACCTCTAATTCCGTATTTGGCTTGGAAAGCATCCAATGCAGCCGACTCGGAAATAGCGTCATAAACCACATGATTTGCCGTTGTATATTTTGCTTTGAATTCTGCTATCAATCTTGCTGTAGATGGACTGGCAAATGTTTGGGTCAACAACGCAATTTGTTTCCCAGAAGCCGCTAGTTCATTCAATTTAGCAACTACTTCAGAATCAAAATCATCCCAAGAAATGTTCTTCCCGTCTTTTTTAGGCCCTTTAACTCTCAAGCTGTCATAAAGCCCCAGAACAGAAGCATTCACCCTTGCATTACCAAAACCATGGGATTTAGCTAATTTATTGCTCTTGATCCCTATAGGACGCCCTTCACGGGTTTTCACCAAAACATTAGCGAAATCAAATCCATTGGCTATTGTTGTTGCATAATAATTTGCAACGCCAGGAATAATTTCTTTAGGTTGAACCACATAAGGGATAGACTTTATAACGGGGCCTTCACAAGCAGCTAAGGAAGCTGCAGCCGTACTAAAACCAATATATTTTAAGAAATCCCTACGCGTTGTAGAAGAACTCTCAAGCGTTTCTTTATCGCCCAAAAAATCCTCTACAGGAATTTCCTCAACAAATTCGTTCTGTCTTAGCGTCTCAACAATTGAGCTGTTTTCATTTAGCTCTTCAACACTTTTCCAGTATTTCTTGTTTGATGACATATTATATAATTGAATTACTTCTTGACTAAATTAATAATGACACTTACCACACTCAGTTCCTCCCATTTGGGCGGCAGTTAACTGCTCAACGTTGTATTTCTTGGCTAATTCTTCATGGATTTTTTCATAATATCCATTGTCTTCTACTTTCACATTGGTTTCTCTGTGGCAATTGATACACCATCCCATGGTAAGTGGCGCAAACTGCTCCACAACTTCCATGGTTTCTATAGGTCCGTGACATGTTTGACACTCTACACCAGCCACTGTAACGTGTTGTGAGTGGTTGAAATACACAAAGTCAGGTAAATTATGGATACGGATCCATTTAACCGGTTGTGTTTCTCCTGTATATTGCTGATTGGCATCATCCCAACCTACAGCAGCATATAATTTTTTGATTTCGGCATTATAATCAACTCCATATTTAGTCAATCCTTCTTGCTGAGTTTCAGGGGCTACTTCATAAATTGATTTATGGCAGTTCATACATACATTTAAGGAAGGAATACCTGAGGTCTTACTCACTCTAGCCGAAGAGTGGCAATATTTACAATCTATACCATTATCTCCAGCGTGGATACGGTGAGAATAGTGAATAGGCTGTACCGGCTGATAGCCTTGGTCAACACCTATCTGCATTAAATATCCGTACACATAATAGGCTCCTGCCAACATGAGGACAATAACCGTTACCAATACCAAGAATTGATTTTGAACAAACGCTTTCCATATAGAAGGGCCTTTTTCTTTAGCAACATCCAACCCTTTGGCTTCAGCAAAACGATTAAGCGTACGTCTTACCAAAATTAAGGCAAACGCCAAAAGACCAAAAAGAACTATTAAAGCGCCAAGGATAATTTTATTTGAAATGCCACCGCCTGTTGAAGCAGTTTCACCTCCAGCAGGAGTTGGCGCTACAGTTGGCGCAGGAGCTTCCTGGGCTGTGTAAGCCAAAATATCATCAATATCCGCTTCGCTCAACTGCGGGAAAGCAGTCATCGCCGCCTGGTTGTACTCAGCATAAAGTTTGTTTGCGTAAGCATCTCCAGATTTTATAACAGCTGAACTATTATGAACCCAATCATATATCCACTGTCTATCTTTACCCTCTGCTTCAAGTGTAGCCTCTACATTTCTCAACGCCGGACCGGTCATCTTTTTGTCAAGGTTGTGACAAGCGGCACAATTGGTATTGAATAACGTTTTCCCTTTTGCTGGGTCACCTTCTTGGGCAACTAAGGATACCGAAAAAAAGAATAATAAAAGGAAACTTAAATGAAGTAACTTTTGACTGAACTTACGGTGAATCACCTGTTTCATATTTTTGGTTGAATTAACTTCTTAACTTTGGTACGGTTTTTTCACTAAGGAAAATAACTATAAAACTTCTCGCAAAAGTAACATTTAATGTGGATTTTGGAAATGTTACAGAAGTGTTAATGGTTAATTTAGAGAAATTCTAAATAAGAAAAAATGACTGTATGACGTTATATATTTTATTTTTGTAACAAACTTAATTGAAAATGAAAATTTTAAGACTCAAATCCATCGCCTTTTTAGCGTTATTTTTATTACTAAGCCTCTTCAAAATAAATGCTCAAACTGGTCAACTAGAAGTGCATCAAGACCCAGAAATCAATGAGTTATTGGCCTTGAAAAAGGACATTAACACGGCTGATAGTGAAAATGGCAAATACCGGATACAAATCTATTCGGGGAATAGAACTGAGGCCGAGAAAACCATGTCCGACTACAAAAACAAGTTCTCAAACTGGAAGTCTACCATGGTATATGAAACTCCCAATTACAAAGTTTGGGTTGGAAGTTTCATGACGCGCCTAGAGGCCGACAGAGCCTTAGTGGATATCCAGACAAAATTTAACGGGGCTTTTGTTTTTAAGCCCAAACCCAAGGAAAAATAAAAAAGGGCGACTTTTTCAAGTCGCCCTTTTTTTTGTTTTATGAGCTCAATTATTTCAATTTTTTCTTCACTTCTACTTCTTGGAAAGCTTCAATAACGTCCCCTTCATTGATGTCGTTGTAGTTCTTGACTTGCATACCGCAATCATAACCTTTGGAAACTTCTTTCACATCGTCTTTAAAACGTTTCAACGAAGCCAATTCACCTGTGTAAACTACCACGCCATCGCGAATTAAACGAATACCGGAGTTTCTGAAGATTTTACCCGAAGTTACCATACATCCAGCAATGGTTCCTACTTTAGACACTTTAAAGATTTCCCTGATTTCAGCTGTACCTGTGATCTCTTCTTTCAACTCAGGCGAAAGCATTCCTTCCATGGCATCCTTCAAATCGTTGATGGCGTCATAAATAATGGAATAGGTTCTGATATCAATTTCTTCCTTATCGGCCACTACTCTTGCATTACCCATAGGACGTACATTAAATCCTATAATAACCGCATCTGATGCTGAAGCTAGAAGCACATCACTTTCGGTAATGGCACCAACCCCTTTATGGATTATGTTAACTTGAATTTCTTCCGTAGATAATTTTTGGAAAGAATCTGTCAAGGCTTCTACCGATCCGTCAACGTCACCTTTCAGGATAATATTCAATTCTTTGAAATCACCCAACGCAATACGACGTCCAATTTCATCCAACGTAATATGACGTTGTGTTCTAACCGATTGCTCTCTTTGAAGTTGCATACGTTTGGCCGCTATTTGCTTGGCTTCACGTTCGTCTTCAAAGACATTGAATTTATCACCTGCTTGAGGCGCACCGTCTAACCCTAATATAGAAACCGGTGTTGATGGCCCGGCAACTTTCAAATCATTTCCACGCTCATCATGCATGGCTTTTACTTTTCCACTATGGCGTCCGGCCAAAACATAGTCGCCAATGCGCAACGTTCCGGCTTGCACCAAGATGGTAGAAACATACCCACGGCCTTTGTCCAAAAAGGCTTCCACAACTGTACCTGTAGCAGGTTTGTCAGGGTTTGCCTTAAGCTCCAGTATTTCGGCTTCAAGAAGTACTTTTTCCAGTAATTCTTTGACTCCTACACCTGTTTTAGCTGAAATATCGTGTGATTGTATTTTCCCGCCCCAATCTTCAACCAACAAATTCATGTTGGCCAATCCTTCTTTAATCTTATCAGGATTTGCTGTGGGCTTGTCAATTTTATTAATGGCGAATACTATAGGCACACCAGCTGCTTGCGCATGGGCAATAGCTTCTTTAGTCTGAGGCATAATATCGTCATCCGCAGCTACCACAATTATGGCAATATCCGTTACTTGAGCACCACGCGCCCGCATGGCGGTAAACGCCTCGTGACCTGGTGTATCCAAGAACGTGATCTTTTGCCCATCTTCCAGTTTCACTCCATAGGCACCAATATGCTGGGTAATACCCCCAGATTCACCTGCAATAACATTTTCCTCACGGATGTAGTCCAATAACGATGTTTTACCGTGGTCTACGTGTCCCATGACCGTGACTATAGGCGCTCGTGGCTTTAAGTCTTCCGGTTGATCTTCAACCTCTTCAATAGACTCTTCAATATCTGTAGTTACAAACTGTACTTCGTATCCAAATTCATCGGCAACAATAGAAAGTGTTTCGGCATCCAGACGCTGGTTCATGGTTACCATCATGCCCAAAGACATACAAGCAGAAATAATTTGGGTAACGGGAACGCTCATCATGGTGGCTACCTCGTTTACCGTAACAAACTCTGTAACTTTCAAGACTTTGCTATCGGCTTCTTGCTGCTGAAGGTCTTTTTCCGTTTGTTCACGGTGCATGTCTCGTTTTTCCCTTCTGTATTTTGCCCCTTTGCCTTTACTAGACTTTCCTTGAAGCTTCTCTAACGTTTCACGGACTTGTTTTTGAACTTCTTCTTCTGAAGGCTCTTCTTTGAAAGTGGTTTTCTTTCCTGTTTTTTTCCCTTTGAATTTGTCTTTGGACGCATTTGAATCTCCATTGGATTCATAGCCTCCTTTACTTATTCTTCGGCGTTTCTTTTTATTTCTTGACTGGGAATTATTGTCTTGTTCTTTTTTCCCTTTATCGTCTTTTTTATCTTCCTTAGGTTTTTTGGCCTTTTGGAATTGAGTAAGGTCTATTTTGTCTCCTGCAATTTTAGGTCCTGAGAGTTTTTGATACTGTGTCTCAATCTTTTCTTCAACCGGTTCCGTTACTTTTTCAGCTTTTTTAGGTTCAGGAGCCTTGACTTCATCTTCTTTAGGCTTTGGTTTTTCAACAACCTCAGGTTGCGGTTTTTCTTCAACTTTTACAGGTTTTACAGGCTCAACTTTGGGTTCTTCCTTAGGTTCTTCTTTGGGCTCTTCCTTAACCTCAACTTTAGGCTTGGGATCTAAGTCAATTTTACCTACTTGTTTTGGCCCTGTAAGAACAGTTTTGGCTTTTACGACTTCTGGTTTGGGTTGTTTTTCCTCGAGTTCGCGTTCGCGTTCCTCACGCAAGGCTTCTTTTTCCTTTTGCTTGGCTTCGCTAACTTGTTGCGACTTAGCCTTTTTGTTGGCGTCGGTTTCAAATTCATCATATAGCATTTGATGAACTTCCTCCGAAATTTTCGTGGTAGGTCGCTTCTCTATCTCGACACCTTTGGAATCCAAGAATTCCACGGCGCGATCCAGAGAGATATTTAACTCTCGTAAAACTTTATTTAATCTTATTGTTTCAGCCATAAATTGCCCTTAATATAACTATATTTTTTAATCTTCAAATTCTTCTTTGAGGATTCTGATTACTTCTAAAATAGTTTCTTCTTCTAGATCAGTTCTTTTTACCAAGTCGTCAATATCCAGCTCTAGGATACTCTTCGCTGTATCCAGCCCTACGCGACTAAACTCGTTGATAATCCACTCATCAATTTCATCAGAAAACTCTTTTAACTCTACATCTTCTTCTGCACCTTCTCTAAATACATCTATTTCATAGCCTGTTAACTGGCCAGCCAAGCGAATGTTATGTCCGCCTCTACCTATAGCTTTACTTACTTCCTCTGGCTTAAGTATTACTTCGGCACGTTTGGTGGTTTCGTCAATTTTTACTGACGTCACTTTAGCTGGGCTCAACGCTCTTGTAATGAACAATTGAAGGTTATTGGTAAAGTTAATTACATCAATGTTTTCATTGCCTAGCTCACGAACAATTCCGTGGATTCTAGAACCTTTCATACCCACACAGGCACCAACAGGATCGATTCTGTCATCATAAGAATCTACCGCTACTTTGGCTTTTTCTCCTGGAATTCTAACCACATTCTTGATCATGATTAACCCATCAAAAACTTCCGGTATTTCCTGTTCAAATAATTTTTCAAGGAATACCGGCGAGGTACGAGACATGATAATGGTAGGTTTATTTCCTTTAAGCTCTACACTTTCTATAATACCTCTTACATTATCTCCTTTTCTAAAAAAGTCTGAAGGGATTTGTTTTTCCTTTGGAAGAATAATCTCATTGCCTTCATCATCCAATAAAATTACGGCTTTGTGTCTAATATGATGCACTTCAGCAGTATATATTTCGCCTATAAGATCCTTGAACTGTTTGTATACATTTGTATTATCGTGTTCGTGGATTTTAGATATCAAGTTTTGACGTAGTGCCAAGATGGCTCTTCGTCCTAAATCAATCAACTTCACTTCTTCAGAAACATCTTCGCCAACTTCAAAGTCTGGTTCTATTTTACGGGCTTCAGTTAACGAAATCTCTTGATTAGGATCTTCAACATCACCATCAGCGACCACTACTCTATTTCTCCATATTTCCAAGTCCCCTTTATCTGGGTTGATAATAATATCGAAGTTATCGTCATCTCCAAACTTTTTCTTCAACGCACTTCTAAAGACATCTTCCAAAATGGCCATTAAAGTTACACGATCTATTAACTTATCGTCTTTAAATTCCGAAAACGAATCTATTAATGCAAGATTTTCCATGTTGCTTTCATTATAATTTAATCATCACTTTTGCTTCTTTTATATCACTAAAGGCAATAGTTGCCTGTTTGTTCACGGTGACTTTCCCTTTGCCTACGGGCTTGGGCTCCCTAGCTTTCCATTCTAGAACGATCGCTTCGGGCGTAACATTGGCCAGCGTGCCTTCTATAGTTTGATCTATAGAAACAACTTTAAGAGTTCTGCCAATGTTTTTCTTGTACTGTCTCAGGTTTGTCATGGGCGCTGTTGCCCCAGCAGATGTAACTTCCAGCGAAAAATCTTCTGTCTCCCTGTCTAAATTGTGCTCAATGGCTCTGCTCACAAAAACACAATCTTCCACACTCACGCCGTTATCGCCATCTATAACAACTTTTATAGCATTGTCACTGGATATAGAAAGGTCTATCAAGAACAAATCTTGACGTTCTTCCAGTGCCTGCCCCAATAAAT
The DNA here is from genome assembly GCA_020435705.1 of Mangrovimonas sp. Classification (GTDB taxonomy): domain Bacteria; phylum Bacteroidota; class Bacteroidia; order Flavobacteriales; family Flavobacteriaceae; genus HKST-UBA85. The sequence goes on along the minus strand of JAGQZG010000016.1, from coordinate 1,228 downwards.
CTTCAACTGCTTTATTAAACATTATCAGTATAAAAAGAGGGGACTTTCTGTCCCCTCGCGTATTCAAATCCGAATTCAACGGGGCAAATATACAATTTTTATATTGAATAACATAATGTTAAAAAATCCAATTTTTATTCTTACTTTTAAATACTCGTGAAATAAAGCTAAAACTATCAACATGAAAAAAATACTTGTCCCTACGGACTTTTCCAAAGAAGCCGAAAATGCCTTAAAAGTTGCCGCTCAATTGGCCAGAAAGCACGACGCCGAAATCTATTTGTTACACATGCTCGAATTACCTTTGCACCAAGTAGATGCCTTAAGCGGACATAGCGAACTTCCCGAAGCTATGTTCTTCATGAAATTGGCCCATCAAAAGTTTGAAGAAACCTTGGCTAAAGATTATTTGGAAGGTATCTCCGTACATGAAACCGTTGATTTTCAAGAGTCGTTTGCCGAAATTAAAAACGTATGCAAAGACAAGGGCATAGATATGATTATCATGGGATCGCACGGCGCTTCAGGATTTAAGGAAATGTTTATTGGATCTAATGCCGAAAAGGTAGTGCGCTCCTCGGAAATTCCTGTTTTAGTTATTAAAAACGAGCATAAAGAGTTTAAAATTTCAAATTTTGTCTTTGCTTCCGATTTTAGAAAAGATAGCAAGGAAACTTATAATCAGGCCGCCAAACTAGCCGACTATTTTGGGGCAACCCTCCATTTGGTACTCGTTAATACCGCTAATAACTTCCTGACATCCTCTGAAGCTAGAGAACGTATTCAGGATTTTATCAAAGATGATCCTTTTAAAAATTATACCGTCAATATTTACAATGATAAAAGCGTAGAAAGTGGTATCCTGAATTTTTCACATTCCATCAACGCCGATCTTATTGGCATTAGCACCCATGGCCGCCAAGGGATTGCCCACTTTTTCAATGGCAGCATAAGTGAAGATATTGTAAACCACGCCAAAAGACCTGTGATTACTTTCAAGATTTAACAGAACAACCTCTATAAAAGCAAAAGAGCTTCCAAAATTTGGAAGCTTTTTTTGTTGGGCCACTAGGGGGTATGCTTCGACTGCACTCAGCATAAACTTCTCGCCCAATCCTTTAGGCGACCCCAATAAAAAACCCCCACTTAAAAAAGTAGGGGTTTTTGAAATTTTACTGTTGGCCTACTAGGGCTCGAACCTAGACTCTTCTGAACCAAAATCAGACGT
>JAGQZG010000168.1 GCA_020435705.1 Mangrovimonas sp. | reverse complement strand
CAGAGCCCATAGAATTGTTTCCCACGAATTGGACAAACCACGAACCATAGTTGGCCTATTGAAGAAATTAAAACTCAGGCTAGTTAACAAAGGCCACCTGAGTAAGACCCCTCAAATATCTTCCGCAACGAGAGACTTTATTATTGAATCTGTGTCCAAAGATGTAAAAGAAATTGAAAACTTAACAGGGCGAAACCTATCACACTGGCTGGGCTAGGTTTTCACATCCAGCGCATCACGCAGCGCATTACCCATGAGCATGAATGCCATAACCAAACTCATAATACACAGTCCTGGAATCAATGCCAAATAAGGCTTCCCTAAAATGATGTAATTATAGTGATCTTTAATCATGGCGCCCCAACTGGCCATTGGTGGTTGTGCACCAATCCCCAAGAAACTCAATCCGCTTTCAATAAGAATGGCCGCTGCAAAGTTGGCCGCAGATATGACAATAACAGGCGCTAGAATATTGGGTAAAATATGCCTTACGATAATTCTGAAATCACCAAAGCCCAAAGCTCTCGCTGCCGTGACGTACTGCATTTCCTTGACACTTAAAATCTGCCCTCGCACCACTCTTGCCACTTCAACCCACATAGTTAAACCCACGGCAATAAAGACTTGCCAAAAACCCTTGCCCAAAGCCAAAGTAATGGCAATGACCAACAACAAGGTTGGGATAGACCAAGTAACATTGATGAGCCACATAACCACGGCGTCTACCTTACCTCCGTAATACCCCGCAATACTTCCAAAGAAAATGCCTATAATCAACGAGATAAATACAGCCACAAAACCAATAGAAAACGAGATTCTGGCACCTACCAAAATCCGGCTTAACAAATCCCTGCCATACTTATCGGTTCCGAATAAAAACCGTCTTTCCTTAACAAATTTTTCAACTGGAAGGTTATCCATAAAATCGGTCTCAATGGTCTTGGTAATCCCTTCCAAGCCATCCGAAGCATATTCGGTATAGGTGAGTTCCCCGTTTGAAACTGTATAACTGGAAACAGGAATCTCAGTAGCTGTATTTTTTTCACCAAGAAAAACCTTGGAAAAAAAGGATTGTTCCTTTACTTTCTCTAAAGGCACATACAGCATCAATACCGAAAATCCTGGTGGTTTTGAATGGATTGAAAGATGCATTTGATTGGCATTAGTTGAATTATCAGGTGCTAAAACGTAAGCAAAAACTGAGATCAAAGCTACCAAAACAATAAAACAGAAACTAAAAACGCCCCAAAAATTCTTTTTGAATTTCCGGAGCGCTAATGAACTCAATGAGTTTGTTCTGCTCATGCAAATTTAGTCTTTTATTGTAGCCACTTTTTTAATGGAATACTGCATCTTGAGGTCTTCCAAAACATTCAAAGCCTCCTCAATGTATACATCCTGGCTCAAACTTTCATGCCAACGCACACGCTTTTCTTTCAATACCGTATCCTTCTTGAACATTTCTTCCTCATAAGGCAATGATTTGAATGTAAGGTTGGTCTTGTAATCGGAGATTTTATCAAAACGCTTGGCTTCTTGCTCATTTAATTCCATTCTTGACTTATACTGGTCAAAGTTTAGGGACAATGTGGTGACATCCATATTTTGTTTCACCCATTTCGCATTCTCTTCAATGAGTTTCAACTGATTATTGTTGTCCATTCTTTCCTTGCTCTTGGTTATAGTTTCGTCATAATCATAATAATTGCTCCATACCGAGTAACCAACAGCATCTATCTTGTCCCAAGGCAACGGGTTTTCTTGATCCTTTTCTCCTACATCCACATAGCTGTATCTATCTGGAACCACCACATCACTTTTCACGCCTTCCAATTGGGTTGAACCTCCGTTTATTCTGTAGAATTTCTGGGTCGTCAATTTCAAGGCACCTAGATCGCCCTCTTGATTATTCCTTACCATTCGGTTTAAATCAATCACATTTTGCACGGTTCCTTTACCATACGTTTGCTTGCTACCTATAATAATGGCACGCTTATAATCTTGCATGGCCGCCGCCAAAATTTCGGAAGCAGACGCTGAAAGTTCGTTTACCAAAATAACAAGCGGCCCATCCCAAATAATCGATTTATCAGTATCCTTTAGCACTTCTTTAGGCTCACCTGTAGATCGAACCTGAACTACTGGGCCGTCTTCAATGAACAATCCAGCAATATCCACGACTGTTTGCAAAGACCCGCCACCATTATTTCTCAAATCCAGCACCAAACCTTCCATGCCTTCTTTTTTCAAACGCTTGATTTCCTGCTTGATATCTGAAGCGGCATTTCTATTCTTATAATCTTCAAAATCTACGTAGAAACTTGGCAGGTTAATAACCCCAAACATTTTACCATCTTTTTCAACAGTAGAAGACTTAGCATATGTTTCTTCAATTTCTACAATGTCCCTAGTTAGGGTGATATCTTTTTGGGTACCATCTACCTTTTTAACGGTAAGCGTCACCTTGGTCCCTTTAGGCCCCTTGATAAGCTTGATGGCATCGTCTAGACGCATCCCCACAATATTAACGGGTTGCTGTTCATCCTCTTGTTTTACCTTAAGTATGATATCGCCCACTTCCAATTCTTTGTCTCGCCATGCTGGCCCACCGGAAATTAGTTCAACCACTTTGGTATTGTCCATACGCTTTTGTAGTCTGGCTCCAATTCCTTCCAGTTTTCCTGAAATCATCTGGTCAAAACGATCCTTATCACTAGGAGCAAAATAGAATGTATGAGGATCAAATTCTTCTACAATGGCATTTACATAAACGGCAAACCAATCATTACGTTGCAAATCATCTAAATAATCATTGTAGAACATGTCTACAGAGTTCTTGGTTTCCTCTCTGGCCTTTTTCTCAAGTTCTACAGGCGAATTTAAAACAGCTTTTTCACCAGTAGATTCAAAATCAGATTCCAAATTGTCATGAGCTTTGTCTTCAATTAGATCATAATAATTGGAAATAGCCGAATATTTTAATTGCTTTCTCCATCGCTCACGCATTTCTTTTTTGTTTTTTACAAAATCCAGATTCTCATAATCCAAATTAATATCCTCGTTCACCGTGTAATCAAATGGTTTTTCAAGAATATCCTTATAAATCTCTCTAGACTCTTTTAAACGCTGCATCAATCGGTCGTAAGTAAGATTGAAAAACGAAATGTCATAGGCTTTTAGCTGGTCGTCTAAGTCGTACTTATACTTTTCAAATTCATCAATATCCGATTTGAAAAAATATCTTTTTAACGGATCCAACCTATCTATATAAGCCTCGTAAACTTGTGCGGAAAAATCGTCGTTCAATTCTTTGGGATCGAAATGCCCTCGTTCAAGAACATAGGTTATTACTTGAACAAGTAATTTGTCTTTATCCGGATCGCTAAATGTTTTCGTGGTGAAACTGCATGACGCGAACGCCAACAGCAATCCTAACATCAAAACATAATAATTCCTTCTCATATTCATAATTCTTTGGGAAACTTTATAATTTACTAAAGTACAGAAAAAACTATGCCATTTAATTTTGTGCACTCTAATTTTTTGTTAAACTAGACAAATTGCCTTAGTACTTTTATAAATGTTTATTTTAGCAAGATAAAACACAAAATCTTAAATGACAAAAAAACCACTCATCCTAGTAACCAATGACGATGGGGTTACGGCACCCGGCATAAAGGCCCTTATCGCGGCCATGAAACCTTTGGGAGAGGTTGTGGTGGTAGCGCCCGACAGTCCGCAAAGCGGTATGGGGCATGCCATAACTGTAAACTCGACCTTATATGTTGAAAAACTGGATAACGAGCAAAATATTTATACCTGTTCCGGAACTCCTGCCGACTGTGTTAAGATTGCCATTAATGAAATTTTGAAACGCAAGCCCGATCTTTGTGTTTCAGGCATCAACCACGGTTCCAACTCATCTATCAATGTTATTTATTCCGGAACCATGAGTGCCGCTATTGAAGCCGGTATAGAAGGCATTCCCGCCATTGGATTCTCACTTTTGGATTATAGTTGGAATGCCAATTTTGAAGCTGCTGCCATTTACGCCAGAAAAATTGCTTCAACAGTTATTGAAAACAAACTCCCTGAGGGCGTGATCCTGAACGTGAACATTCCAAACCTTCAGGAAAAAGACATAAAGGGTATTAAAATAAGCCGGCAAGCTAAAGCCAATTGGGTTGAAGAATTTGACAAACGTGTTAACCCAATGGGAAGGGAATATTACTGGTTAACCGGTAAATTCGTGGATTTGGACAAAGGTGAAGATACAGACGAATGGGCACTTAAAAACAATCATGTTTCTGTGGTTCCCGTTCAATATGACTTGACTGCACATCATTACATTCAAACATTAAACTCTTGGGATTTCAATGGTTAAAAAGGAACTTTTTATTGGTATTCTCGTTGGACTTTTAGCCAATTTTATCGGACTCTACCTAGCCGCCATTATCCTAGGCGGAAGTGGCGATTTTTTTTCAGTATTGAAATCGGCGCAATTGGAAGGTTTTTTAACCAAACTAATCACGCTTGGTGCCATCCTTAATCTCATTGCATTTTTTATCTTTATCAAGAAGAAGCAAGATTATAGAGCTCGGGGCGTGTTGTTGGTCACGGTTTTTATTGCTGTTTTCACTATGGTTCTAAAATTTATTTAGCCACATGAAATATTACATTATTGCTGGAGAAGCTTCGGGAGATTTGCACGGTTCCAACCTCATGAAATCGCTCCTGAAAGTAGATGACAAAGCCCAATTCCGTTTTTGGGGTGGCGACCTTATGCAGCAAGTGGGCGGCACCCTAGTCATGCACTACAAAGAACGATCTTTCATGGGATTTGCCGAAGTGCTTTTCAACCTCAGAAAAATTTTGGGATTTATCAAGTTCTGCAAAAAAGATATTGAAAGCTACCAGCCTGATGTTATTATCTTTATTGACAATTCGGGATTCAATCTAAGGATTGCCGAATGGGCCAAAAAGAGAAACTTTAGAACCCATTATTATATTTCGCCACAAGTTTGGGCCTCGCGCGCTGGTAGAGTGGAAAAAATCAAACGGGATATTGATGAAATGTATGTGATTCTTCCTTTTGAAAAAGCGTTTTACAAAACTTATGGTTATGATGTGCATTTTGTGGGACATCCCTTGATTGACGCCATTGCCGATAGAACCCAAGTTGACGAACACCAATTTAGAGAGGACAATAAATTATCGGACAAGCCAATCATTGCTTTGCTTCCCGGCAGCAGAAAACAGGAAATCACCAAAATGTTAGGCGCCATGCTAAGTATGGTAAATAATTATCCCGACTATCAATTTGTGATTGCCGGTGCCCCAAGCCAGGAATATAGCTTCTACGAACCTTTCATAAAAAACGAAAATGTAGGGTTTATTGCCAATAAAACCTATGACCTGTTAAGTGTTTCAACGGCTGCTTTGGTAACCTCAGGAACGGCCACTCTTGAAACAGCACTGTTTAAAGTACCCCAGGTGGTTTGCTACAAAGCAAGCCCAATTTCCTACCATATT
>JAGQZG010000167.1 GCA_020435705.1 Mangrovimonas sp. | reverse complement strand
AGTCAAATTCCTTTCCATTGTGTGCACACAGAAGATGACTTGCTTGGCTAAAATGAGTTGTAAGCAAATTCTTGAAGTCTTTCAGGATTTTCACTTCTTCGCCATGAAATGAGGTGGTTCTAAAAGACCGTTTGTCGCCTTGTATTTTGAAAAATCCCACAGAAATACAAATGATTTTACCAAATTCGGCCCAAATTCCGGCACGATGATAAAAGTCTTCGGCTGATATTTCTTCACCTCTTTGGTACTGTGATTTGGTTTCCCAAAGTTGCTGAGTTGTTTCGTCTAAATCTGAAAAGTGCGGGGCTTGTGGCACCGTTTCAATATCAAGAAATAAAATAGTTTCGAGGTTAAGTTTTGAGAGCATGATTTAAGATATGGATTAATTTATATTAATAATTTCAATTGCCTTTTCCAGAGGTTCATCTTTCCCCTCTTTTATGCCTTTAACTGTTAAGTTGACTTCAATATCCGGCACAATTCCAACACGCTGTGTTTCTGTTCCATCAGGATAATAGACTCCAATCCCGGAAATGGCAGTTCTTAGACCGCCAGGAAGAAGTATGTAAGATATATCACCGTCAGCGCCAGCTGTTGTGCTTCCAACAATGGTAACGTTATCTCCAGATTTAAAAGCCATTGCCGTATATTCTGCTTGACTTTGTGAAATTTCATTTACTAAAACAACAACTTTTCCTTTGTAGAACTTTCCTTTTGGAGGGATAGATAAATCTTTTTTAAAAGTAAATTCTCCAGGATTATTAATGTTTCCATGAGTAAATTTAACGAATGGGCTAAAGTGAGAAGTAAAGTAGGAACCTAGTAGAAAGGGCATAAATGCAGAAGGGTAATTTCTAAGATCTACAATAATACCTTTGGTGTCTTTAAAAGCTTTTTTAATAAGAGGAACATCTTCTTGTTTAATGTTTTTGAGAGTTACATAGCCAATATTATTATCCAGAAGTTTATAACTCTTGCCGTTGGGCTCAGGTTTATACCATCTGTAATAATCTAAAAGGTCTTTTTTATATAGCTTCAAGTCTTCAGTTAATTGTAGAGTGTCATGTATGAATGTTATTGTTACTCTATCTGAAGAAGAGCGTAGCATATCTTGTGACATATCACGGAGCCGTGTGGGTACGTTAGATGCAGGGTAATATTTTTGATTTTCTTCAATGAGTTTTTCAACGGGTGTCCCGTTTATGTGTGTTATAATATCCCCTATTTTTAATTTGGTTGAAGATTTCATGTCTGGATTAAAAAAGTCGTCAACCACGAGTTTGTTTTCTGCAAATCGGACATGTACAGGAGGATAATGATCACCACGTTTTGCCTGTATCTGGTCATTTCCACCCCACAAATTGGCATGAGTGTCTTTTACATCAGCTATAATTTGAATCATAGCCAGCTCATATTCCAATTCATTTTTTGCATTAATAAATTGCGGTATATACTCTGATAGTGTTGTGTTCCAGTTCTTGTCTGTTAAATGCCTGTTGGGATAGAAATACTGAATAATATTCCAATATCTGTATAATGCCAAAAGCCTAAACCCAGCATCAGGATACGTCATTTGAGAGTATGGATTCTCATTAGTAAAGTCCGGATTTTTCACGCCAGGATTCATGGAGATGTAATAGTGGTTGCCTTGGCTTCTATTTGCTTGAATATATTTTAACGTAGAAGTCAAAGCCTTAGAAAAACCAGACTTGTCAATCCAAGCTAAATCAGGTTTCAAAACCGCATCGTTTGGTGTTTCCTTGCAAGATCTACAAGGTTCAACTTCACCTAAGTTGTTTATCCAATTCACTAGGAGCTCATCTCTTTCAAGATTGTTTTTCACCTTTTGATAGTTAGGGAGTATTCTAAATAATTCATAATCCCAATTATAATTACCCTTGGCTATTGCGGGATGATAATATTTTAAGAATCCCCAAATTTTGCCCAGAAGATCTAAATTGTCTAGTTGGGTTTTGTTAAGTGTAGTAAAAGTAATTTGCGATCCATGGTCAAATTCTTTATCCAACTGGGGTTTGGTCAATTTCTTTTCTGGAGCATTTTCCAAAGATTTTCCATCAATAGTTATAGTTAAATTGTCCACCCATATTTTACCCGTTCCAACTAGAATGCCACCAACAATTATGGAAGTTGCATTGTTGTTCAAGTCCAATTCTATCTCATACTTTTTCCAATCGGTTGTACCTGTAATCCCTCTAGATTTCATGTTGTCAAAAGCCACTTGTGGATCTACTCTCATCCAGAGTCCAGCCCAACCACCAGCTACATTCTCGGTTTTTATATAACCAGTCAGTTTAATTTTTTTACCTCCAAAGTCGGCTGGTATTTTGTAGGCCAAAGCATTGAATTCAACATTTGGACCAATGCTTTCAATAACACCTGACGTCTTACCATTTTGATGGATAGTATGGTCATAGGAAATTTTATAATCGCCATTCCCAAAAACAGTCCAATCTTTAGCCTCTTGATTTTCAATAATTTCAAAATCTAAATTAGGGGCAGTTTGCCCCATTAAACTTTGCGAAATGGATATAATGCAAAGAGCTAATAAAATACGCCTCATGGTAAGTTAAATTTAAGTTTATGCCAAGAAAACTTAAATACGAATAGATTTTATATAATTAATCGTTAAATAACAAAACATTATAAATTTTGTCCTAACATTTTATAGGCTTCTTCAATATATATGGTTATGTCTTCAGAAAACTTGCCCACTCCGGCATCGGGCGATTTTTGGTGACCTAAACGGACAATGATGATATTATCATTGGGTTCTACCAAAACATATTGCCCTAAATGGCCTCGCATCATGAAAAAGTGTTTGCTGCCTAGATCTTTCATCCACCAGCCATAACCGTATTCGGGACTTTCAGGAAAGCGCGGGGTGATACATTTGGCAATAAACGACGAATCCAAAACTTGCTTTCCGTTCCATTTTCCATGATCCTTATAGAGTTTTCCTAAGCGTGCAAAATCCTTGGCATTACTGGCAATACAACAATAGGCTTTCACCAAATCATGATCTTTACTGTCTACTTGCCAGAGTGCTTGGTTTTCACAATTAAGAGGTTTCCAGAGCTCTTCAGTAAGATAATCATACAGTTTTTTACCAGTGGCCTTTTCTAGAACAATGGCTAAAAGCTGGGTGTCGCCACTGGCATATTTAAAGGCTTGTCCGGGTTCGTTAACAATTTTCACGCTTTCCGCTACTTTTTCCAAATCGTCATCAAAATAGGCTCTTGTGGTAATTGAAAAAGGAGAATAGTAACGCTCATCCCAATTGGAACCAGACGACATACTGGATAAATCGCCCACAGTTACTTTAGCTGCTTGACCATCACAAAATTCTGGGATAAAATCGCATATAGGCTGATCTAGACTTTTAATATGGCCTTGCATAATGGCCTTTCCCAAGAGCGCTGTAACATAGCTTTTGGCCATGGAAAACGAATTGGATTTGGAAGCTTCGTTGAAATCCTCATAGTAGTCTTCAAACCATATGCTGTCATTTTTGATGATAACATAAGCAATAGTGCCTAACTCTTGGTTAGTGTTGGTGAGTTTTTCTGTAGCCGATACCGTATTGTAATCTTTATGATTGGGCCATGGTTGTGGTGTCCCAATATCAAGGGGTTGGTTGTCAAACTCTTTATAATCTTCAAGATAAGCGGTGGTATGGCCTTTAAGGTAAATGGTTCTTACGGCTTTGATTAGGTAATCGGTATCTGTAATGTACAGGACGGCTACAACCAATACACATAAGACAACCACCCATTTCAGGAACTTTTTAAGGAATTTCATAGGATTTAGTTTTAGTTTGAATTAAAGATAGAAAATTAAAATAAAGATTGTTGCGTTAGAGGACTTTCATGTTCTAGCAACCATTTTTTTCTGTGAAGTCCGCCGGCATAACCAGTTAAACTACCATCACTTCCAATAACTCGATGGCAAGGCACAACGATCCAAAGCGGGTTTTTACCGTTGGCATTGGCAACAGCCCGAATGGCTTTCACATCGCCCAATCTTTTGGTCAAATCCATATAAGATATGGTTTTGCCAAAAGGGATTTTAAGCAGTTCATCCCAAACCTGTTTTTGAAAAGGTGTTCCAGACGGATTCAGGGTTAAGTTGAAATGCTGCCGTTTACCTTCAAAGTATTCCTGAAGTTGCAGAACACATGGTTTGAGGGTCTCAGGGATTTCTTTAGTGGGAATTTCTTCGGAATTCATTATTGAAATGGAAACAATGCCATTTTCATCGCCCGTAATTTGGGTGTAACCTAAAGGCGATTTAACAACACAAGTTTCCATTATTCATCAGGGCTTTGATCCAACAGGCCTAGGTCTTTTGCTCTAGATTCCCAACTTTTTCTGGCCATAAGCTGCAAGTCGGCTATATTGTCACTCTCATCCATGATTTCAAATCCAAGAAGCGTTTCAATAACATCTTCCATGGTAACCAAACCGCTTACTGTGCCATATTCATCTACTACCAAAGCCATGTGGTTTTTGCTTTCCACTAAGAGCTCAAATAGTTTGGGGATGGCCATATTTCTTTTGACAACAATGATTTTCCGTTTGATATCGGCTAAGGTTTTAAAACCGTTATCCATGGCCATTTCCTTGAAAACTTCGTCTTTGAGAACCAATCCAGTAATATTGTCGGGATCGTTTGTAAATACAGGAATTCTTGAAAATCTTAAATTGGAATTGATTTCAAAGAAGGTTTTAATAGTGGTCGCTTCATTTTCAAGTTTCATAACCGTTCTTGGGGTCATGATATCTTTGGCCTGTACGTCTTTAAACGTTAAAAGGTTTTTAATGACTTTACTTTCCGATTCCAGAAACACGCCTTCTTGCTGGGCCAAATCGGTCATGGCGTGAAAATCTTCGCGACTTAGCACACTGCCATGGGCATTTTTACCACCAATGAGCCGTGTGGCCAACTGTAACAACCAAAGCAACCCCGTCCATTTTAAAGGAAAAATGAGAACAGTTAAGGCAATGGAGGTAAAATTTGCCAATTGCCTCCAGTAGGTAGCACCAATAGTCTTGGGAATAATTTCAGAAGCTATTAAGATTAAAAAAGTCATGATAGCCGAAACGACTCCAACTGTATTAATTCCAAAGAGTTCAATTTTATAAGGCAGTTTTTCGGCTTCAATACCAACCATCATAGCACCCAAAGTATGGGCAATGGTATTGAGTGTAAGAATGGAAATTAAAGGCTTATCTATGTCATTCTTCAGGTTTTCCAAAGTACTTGCATAGGTTTTTCCCGCTTTTTTCTTGATTCTAATAAAAGTAGGGGTTACACTGAGTAAGACGGCTTCCAGTATAGAACACAAAAAGGAAAAGAAAATGGATATAGTAGCCCAAAAAATGAGAGCGCTCATGTGCTGATGTTTAGTTTTTGATGAAGGTACAAAATCTATCCAAAATCCTAAAAAGTTATAGGCCTATCTTATCCTCAACACTATCAAAAAATGTCACCCAACTTTTTGGAGCCTTAAATC
>JAGQZG010000166.1 GCA_020435705.1 Mangrovimonas sp. | reverse complement strand
CGATCTTAAATCTCAAAGTCATGAGGTAGACTTTTTGAATAAAACGACCTTTTTGAATAAAGAGAACAATTTCCAAATTTTATTCAGCACACCCAATTTCAATCAATTTTCTGAAACCGAGTACCAATACCAACTTATTGGAATTTATGACCAATGGAGCGACTGGTCAAGACAATCCAATGTTACGTTTAGCAACTTACCACACGGAGATTATACTTTTAAAGTGCGCTCTAGAATAGGAAATATATTGTCCGAAAATGAAGAAATCTATAGCTTTAGTATAGATAAGCCTTGGTATTTGTCAAACTTGGCTTGGGTAATCTATGTCTTTTCGTTTATCATCTTTTCCATATTGGTACATCATATCTATAAACGGTATTATACCAAGTTAAGAGAGAAGCAGTTGGAAAATGCGCAAAAAGAAATTCGATTGAAAGACTTAGAGAACAAGCAGCAGAAAATGTACTTTGAAAACGAGAAGTTGGTTCAAGATATTGAAAGCAAAAACAGGGAATTGGCCATTTCAACCATGAGTATCATTAAAAAGAACGAATTCCTGAATATCATTAAAGACGAATTAAGCAGTGGCACGGCCAATGATCATGTTCAAAAAGTGATTAAGATCATTGATAAGAATATTAATAACGAAGATGATTGGAAGTTCTTTGAAGAAGCCTTTAACAATGCCGATAAAGACTTTATGAAAAAGTTGAAGAACAACCACCCAGATTTAACATCAAACGATTTAAGGCTTTGCGCCTATTTGAGATTGAATTTAACCTCAAAAGAAATTGCTCCACTATTGAATATTTCGCCCAAAAGTGTAGAGGTAAAGCGGTACAGGCTCCGAAAGAAGATGAACTTACCGCACGAAGATAGCTTAACAGATTACATTTTGGGTCTTTAAGCGCCTATACATTCTTTTTTTTAAGCACTACATAGCCACTACAAAGCTGTAAAATTCAAGATCACTAAAACGAAATCGTTGTAGCTTAGATATTTGTATTAATTGCTTGGATTAATTGATAAATAAGCATTTTTACGCTTTTATTTTTACCAATTATCCAATAAAAACACAAACGTATGTTTTTTGTCGAGGTTAAATAATTGTTAATGAAGCATAACAAAGCTAATTTTATACCTCATGGATTTAAAATACAGTTATGAAACACTTAGCTTTAATTTTTGCATGTTTACTATTCAATCTTTCCTTCGCCCAAAATATAGAAGTGAAAGGCACAGTTACTGATAGTGATACAAATGAGCCTTTACCTGGGGTCAATATTATTATCAAGAATACCACTACTGGTGTTACGACTGATTTTGATGGAAACTATGTAATTAGTAATGTGCCTTCAAATGGCACATTGATCTTTTCTTATTTGGGATATTTAACCCAAGAAGTCCAGGTACAAAATAGACAATCTGTAAATGTTGTCTTGACGCCAGATGTACAAGCACTTGGTGAAGTAGTGGTAATTGGTTATGGAGCCCAAAGAAAGGAACTGGTTTCTGGGGCATATACAAGCTTAAGCTCAGAAGCCATTGTTGAAAACAATCCAACCCGTATAGAAGAAGCGCTCCAAGGGAGTGCAGCTGGGGTACAGGTGAATGCGAATTCAGGTTCACCGGGATCCTCCTACAATATTAGGATCAGGGGTATAACAACCAATGGGAACAACAGTCCATTGGTAATTGTTGATGGAGTTAATATTGGAACCGATATTAGTGTCATTGACCCTAACGATATAGAAAGAATGGACATTATTAAAGATGCGAGTTCGGCCATCTACGGTGTTCAAGGGGCTAATGGCGTTATTCTGATTACAACCAAAACGGGAAAGAATAATAGAAAAACCAAGTTCAATTATAATAGTTTCTTTTCCTTCCAGGAAGCTGCGCACAAGATTAAGCTCATGGATGCAACTGAATATGCAGTGTATGTAAATGAAACTGAGATAGCCGATGGTAACAGCCTTCCGTATCCAAATCTTGGCAATTTAGAATACAATACCGATTGGCAAGACAAATTGTTTACTACCTCACCATTAATAAGCCATAGTTTGAGTGCTACCGGAGGTTCAGAAAAAATGAATTACAGCGTGAGTGGCACTTATTTTACTCAAGATGGTATTATAGCAAGTGATAAGTCCAATTATGAAAGATGGACAGTGAAGAATAATTTGGGGGTAAACTTAACAGACAAGCTTCAGTTGAACACCTTCCTTTTATATACAAACGTTAAACGTAGGACCATTCCGGAAAGTGGTAGAGGTTCGGCTTTGTATTATGCCTTGAATGCTTCACCACTAACACCGGTCTATGATGGTACAGATGGTTCTGGACCATCAAGAGGATTTAGCTACATAAGCACAGAACAAGGAACAGAGATTATCAATCCATTTGCTTTAATATACAATACATATAATGAAACCAAAGTCAATAGATTTACTGGAAAAATTGAATTGGCATATGAACTGATTGAAGGCTTGAAAGCTACTTCTCGTTTTAATTTCAATTATTCGGAAGTTTATTATAGAGGGTATTCGCCATTACAGTATTATGGACCAAACAAAGTGGTTAATAATGTAACGTTAGATGGTACTGGTAATTTTGACATTGACAGAAATGATGATGGAGACAGAGACGTATACAGTACCGTTAATGAGAATAAACAAACCTATTATGATTATACTTGGGAAAGTTTCTTCGATTATACAAAATCATTTGGCGACCACAACTTCAACATGTTAGTTGGGACTTCAATTAGAAGTGAACAATACAAGGGAATTTTCGGATCTGGATATTTGGTTAATGGAGCCGATTCATGGAGTAATGCCTATTTATTCAATACGCAATCGTTCATTATTGATGATGACGATACACCTAATGGCAATCCACAGGATATTCAGCAAACAACCAATTCATCATCAGGAATTGGCGAAGACAGATGGTATTCCATTTTTGGAAGACTGCAATATGATTTTAAGGGCAAGTACTTGTTTTCAGGGATGCTTAGACGCGATGCTTCAACGAGATTTGGCCCTAACAATAGAGTTGGTTATTTCCCTTCTTTCTCAGCAGGTTGGGTGTTAAGTGAAGAATCCTTTTTTAATGTTAATGGGATTGATAAATTGAAATTTAGAGGAAGCTGGGGAATTACAGGAAACGATAAAATAGGGAGTTACCGTTGGGTTGGATTGCTTCAAGGCGCCAATGCCGAAGCAGCCTATCCATTTGCTGATGTATTAAGCTATGGTAATGCTCTTGGTAGTTTAGCCAATCCTGATCTTCAATGGGAAACGAACTACCAAACCAACATTGGTTTTGATACTACGCTGTTCAACGGGATGTTTGACTTAAGTGTGGATTACTACATCAAGAAAACCGAAGATTTATTGTTGACACCTGAAGTGTCTGGAGTATTAGGCGCTTCTGCTGGAGGGAGTTCACCTCCAATTGTAAATGCAGGAACTATTGAGAACAAGGGAATTGATATGAGCTTGAATTTCAAGTATGCATTTTCAGAAAATATCAGCATAGGACTGGGCTATAATTTAACAAGTATAAAAAACAAAGCGTTGGAAGTCAATAATGCCGCAGGATTTATTTCAGGGGGGTTATTTGGTCTTAACCAAAGCACTTCTAGATTCCAAACAGGATTGCCAATAGGGGTATTCTACGGGTTGAAAACTGATGGTGTTTTCCAAAACCAAGCCCAAGTGGATGCACATGCAGCTCAAGCTGGAGCACAACCTGGAGATTTACGCTACGTTGATGTTGATGGTGACGGTGTAGTAGAGTTTGGTAGCAGTGATGACCTTACAGTTATAGGTAATCCTATTCCTGATGTAACTATGGGTTTCAATTTCAATTTAGATTTTTATCAGTTTGACTTTTCAACTTCATTGTATGCTTCCATAGGTAATGATGTAACTAGAAGTTACGAGCGTTTCTTGACCTACAGCAACAAATCAACCCTTTACTTAGATAGATGGACTGGTGAAGGTACTTCAAACACAGTACCCAGAGCATCTACAAATGCTTCCAATAATTTCCTGTTTTCTGATTTTTATGTGGAAGACGGATCTTATCTAAGAATTCAGAATATTCAGTTGGGATATACACTTCCAACATCAATTTCTGAAAAAATAGGAATTGATAATTTTAGATTGTACGTTGCCGTAAACAATGCGTTTACGTTCACAAAATATAAAGGTTACAATCCAGACGTATCGAATGCCGATCCCGTTTCGGCAGGAGTAGATTTGGGGCAATATCCTCAAACAAGAACATTTACAACAGGTATTAATGTATCATTTTAAATTACTATGAAAATGAACCATAAAATAAAAAGTGCAATAGCTGTCTTGATCATGGCTTTGAGTTTCCAAACTTGTGATGACTACTTGGACGTATTGCCAGAAGGACAAGAAAACTCTGAAAGCTATTTCAATACACCAGATGATTATCAAAATGCATTAATAGGGGTGTATGATTTGCTTGCAACAACTTATCTAAACAATATTTTAGGAGAAATAGCATCTGACAACACCTTATGTGGTGGAGAAAATCCAACAGACGTTCTGGATTGGCAACAAGTAGACGATATGATACACAATCCAGATAATGGTGCTTTAAGAAGTATCTTTCAATGGATGTATGCCGGTATTAGTAGAGCCAATTACATAGTAGAATTTCAGGACAAGTTAGAATTTGAGGGTAGAGATCAAATTCTTGCTGAAAATCTATTCTTGAGATCGTATTATTATTTTGAATTGGTCAAATGGTTTGGGGATGTTCCCATGTATGTTAATGGAAGGATTAGTATTGAAGAATCTCAATCTATTGATAGAACACCTAAGGCTGAGGTTTATGCACAACTGGAACAAGATTTGTTAAGTGCCATACCAGATTTACCCTGGACGCAATCCCAACCAGGTCGTGTAACTAGAGGTGCGGCATTGGCATTATTGGGTAAGATTTACCTATATCAAGAAAAGTTTTCTGATGCAGCAGGTGTGTTGGATCAAGTAATTAATTCAAACCAATACCAATTGGTTAATAACTATAGCGCAGTATTCTTGAATAGCAACGAAAACAATTCTGAATCCGTTTTTGAGGTACAATATTCAGGTGGACAAGAAGGAGCCAGTTTTGGCTGTTTCCAATGTGTAGAAGGGAATGTGGCTTCTGGGTTCATGGGCGTTAGATGGACAGGGGGTGATTATTCACCCTATGCCTATGGTTTTGCCTTCAATGTACCAGTTCAAGATTTATATGATGCATACGAAACAGGAGATACTAGAAGAGATGCAACTCTTTTTGATGTCAATGCATTTATAGCTTCAAGACCAGATGTGACTATTACAGAAGGAAATGAACATACAGGTTATTTTAATAAAAAGTATCTTCCATATGCAGAGGCGGTGCTTCCGGATCAAAACATAAATCACAGCAATAATTACAGAGCTATTCGCTATTCCGATGTTTTATTGATGGCTGCTGAGGCCTACAATAGAGGCGGCTTGGGGGATAATGTGGCTCAAGGTTACTTAAATCAAGTGAGAGAGCGAGCTTTTGGAGATTCAGAC
>JAGQZG010000165.1 GCA_020435705.1 Mangrovimonas sp. | reverse complement strand
GTTGCTGCGGAACAACACCCGAGCATATTAAAGCTATTGCAGATGTTGTTAACGATTATAAACCAAGGCCTTTAAAAGTTAATGTCAATGTCTGATAGTAGTGACTGTAAATACCTTAAGCTTTCAGGATTAGAACCTTTAACGGTCACGCCAGAAAGTAATTTCATTAACGTAGGTGAACGAACCAACGTAACGGGCTCCAGAAAATTTCTCCGACTTATTAAGGAAGAAAATTTTGCGGAAGCTTTAGAAATAGCCAGACACCAAGTGGAAGGTGGCGCACAGATTTTGGATGTCAATATGGATGAAGGCCTGTTGGATGGTGTGCAAGCAATGGTTACCTTTTTAAATCTCATTGCTTCCGAACCGGACATTGCCCGAATTCCCATTATGATAGACAGTTCCAAATGGGAGATTATTGAAGCGGGTCTACAGGTGGTGCAAGGGAAATGTGTGGTGAATTCCATTAGCTTGAAAGCTGGGGAAGAGGAATTCACCCGACAAGCAAAGTTGATTAAACGCTATGGGGCGGCGGTCATTGTTATGGCTTTTGACGAGCAAGGACAAGCCGATAATTACCAAAGGCGAATAGAAATATGCAAGCGGTCTTATGATATTTTGGTAGATAAAGTAAAATTCCCGCCGGAAGATATCATTTTTGACCCTAATATTTTTCCTGTGGCCACCGGTATGGAAGAGCACAAAAAAAATGCAATCGATTTTTTTAACGCGACCAAATGGATACGGGAAAATTTGCCTTTCGTGAACGTGTCAGGTGGGGTGAGCAATGTGTCCTTTTCGTTTCGTGGAAACGATACCGTTCGTGAAGCCATGCATTCTGCATTTTTATACCATGCCATCAAATACGGTATGACTATGGGAATTGTCAATCCCGCTATGTTGGAAGTCTATGACGAAATCCCTAAAGATCTTTTGGAGCATGTAGAAGATGTGTTGTTGGACAGACGCGAGGATGCCACGGAACGTTTATTGGAGTTTGCCGAAAGCGTTAAGGGACAGAAAAAAGAAGATGATTCCAAAATCCAGGAATGGCGAAATCAACCTTTACAGGAAAGAATTACTCATGCTTTAGTAAAAGGGATTGATACTTTTATTGTTGAAGATGTTGAAGAAGCAAGGCAAATGGTTGAGCGTCCTATTGGCGTTATTGAAGGGCACTTGATGACGGGAATGAATGTGGTAGGCGATTTGTTTGGAAGCGGAAAAATGTTCTTGCCACAAGTGGTGAAATCAGCACGAGTCATGAAAAAAGCGGTGGCCTATTTGCAACCATTTATTGAAGCCGAAAAAAAAGCCCCTAAATCCCCGAAGGGAACTTATTACTGGAAAACCGCAAATAAGGTTAACTATAAAATACTGAAGGCGTTTTCTAAGAAAATGAGAAACCAACCAACACAAGCTGAAGCATTGCTTTGGAATGTGCTGAGTGGTAAAAAATTTGGTGGATATAAGTTTAGGAGACAGCATATAATAGGCGATTTTATTGTGGATTTTATTTGCTTGAAGTCTAACTTAATTATCGAAGTAGATGGTTTGATTCACCAACTTCCTGAAAACAAGGCTTCAGATGAAGAAAGAACTAAGTGGTTAGAGAATGAAGGCTATCGAGTGCTTCGTTTGACCAATGAAGAGATTTTATCCAATCTGGATAAGTCCTTAGATCGTGTTGAAGTAGAGCTGGCGGTTCCCCCATTGGGAGTCAGGGGGCCGCAAGGCCGCATTTTAATGGCGACGGTTAAAGGCGATGTGCATGACATTGGTAAAAATATTGTGAGTGTGGTGTTGGGCTGCAACAATTATGAAATCATTGACCTTGGCGTCATGGTGCCACCAGAAAGAATTATAGAAACGGCTATTAAAGAAAAGGTAGATGTGATTGGGTTAAGCGGTTTGATTACGCCTTCTTTGGATGAAATGGTTTACGTTTCCCAAGCCATGGAAGAAAAGGGATTTGAGATTCCTTTAATGATTGGAGGCGCCACCACATCCAGAGCGCATTCAGCAGTAAAAATAGCGCCCAATTATTCCAATACCGTGGTGCATGTAAATGATGCTTCGAGAGCGGTTACTGTGGTTGGAAATCTTCTTCAACAGGATAGCCGGGTTTATAAAGAGCAGATTCGGGAGGAATATGAAAAATTCCGGGAACAATTCTTGGGAAGAAGTAAGCAAAAAGAGTATTTATCTCTGGAAGAAGCCCGAAAAAATAAATTCAAAATCAACTGGGACAAAACGGAAATTGTCAAGCCTAACCAACTTGGTATCCAAGTATTTGAAGATATTGATGTATCTGCATTGGAACGTTATATCGATTGGACGCCTTTCTTCAGAAGTTGGGATTTGCATGGGAAATACCCTGAAATCCTAACTGATAAGGTGGTGGGCAACCAGGCTTCGGAACTGTTTAACGATGCGCAAAATTTGCTGCAAAAAGTCTTCAAAGAGAATCTATTGAAAGCGAAAGCCGTTTTTGGATTGTTTCCAGCTAATACAGTAAATGAAGACGATATAGAAGTGAAGGCAGAAGAGTGTTGCTTTGAGCGCTGTCAAGAGGTCTCGCACAAAGATCCCGATTCCATTCAACCTGACATTTCCAGCGCCTCATTGTCAACCCGCCATGCTAAACTTGATTCAGCATCTCAAGAAAACACCAAACACCAATTTATCACCCTTCGCCAACAGCTTAAAAAGCGAGACGGTATTCCAAATTTTGCCTTGGCCGATTTTATTGCCCCCAAAGCATCAGGCAAGCAGGATTATATAGGTTGTTTTTGTGTGTCGGCAGGTTTTGGAACTGAAACCTTGGCCAAGCAATTTGAAGCTCATCATGACGATTACAATTCGATTATGATCAAAGCCTTGGCCGATAGATTGGCCGAAGCTTTGGCCGAACAGTTGCATGAACAAGTACGTCAAAAATATTGGGGCTACGCTTCCGAAGAAAAGTTGAGCAATGAAGAGTTAATTGCCGAAAACTATAAAGGCATTCGCCCAGCACCTGGGTATCCGGCATGCCCGGACCATCTGGAAAAGAAAACCATTTGGGAGCTGTTGGATGTTGAAAAAAACATTGGTGTAAAACTCACAGAGAGCTTGGCCATGTGGCCAGCGGCCAGTGTTAGCGGGTACTATTTTGGCAATAAAGAAGCCAAGTATTTTGGTTTGGGCAAACTTACCGAAGACCAATTAAAAGACTATGCCAAACGCAGAGGGATAAGTGAGAATGATGCCAGAAAATGGCTCAGCCCCAATTTGACAGAAGTTTAACTGTTAATTACAATTAATTTAAAACAAGAATCCAAATATTGAAGCAACTTTGCATCAACAAAACAACAGCAATGGAAAAGTTTAAAGTAGAAATACGCTTTGCAATCCAAGTCATTATCATGACTACCGTTTCTTTGTTGATAGCCTATTTTATGGCTTGAAAACTGTTTGGGTTCGGTGAAAGAACATGAAAGTAACTGAACATATAAAAAAAGCTAGCGGCAAGACTCTATTCTCGTTCGAGGTCATTCCCCCTCAAAAAGGCAGCAGCATCCAAGAATTGTACAACAATATTGATCCGTTGATGGAGTTCAAGCCACCATTTATTGATGTTACAACTTCCAGAGAGCAGTACATTTATATTGAAAAAGATGGTTTGTTGGATAGAAAGATAACCAGAATGCGACCCGGAACAGTTGGCATTTGTGCCGCACTCAAGTATAAGTACAATGTAGATGCGGTGCCTCATGTGCTGTGTGGTGGATTTACTAGAGAAGAAACCGAATACCTGTTGGTAGATTGTCATTACCTTGGGATTCACAATGTGATGGCTTTGCGTGGCGATGCGATGAGTCATCAAAAGTATTTTGAACCTACCAATGGCGGGCATACCTATGCCATAGATTTAGTAAAACAAATAAAGAATTTAAACTGCGGAAAGTATTTGCACGACGTTGTTGAAGCACATGATAAAGCCAATTTCTGTATTGGCGTGGCAGGATATCCCGAAAAGCACATTGAAGCACCTTCCTTGCAAACCGATTTAAAACGCCTCAAGGAAAAGGTAGAAGCGGGTGCCGAATATGTAGTAACCCAAATGTTTTTCGACAATAAAAAGTACTTTGAATTTATAGACGCCGCTAGGAAAATAGGCATCGAAGTTCCCATTATACCGGGAATCAAACCGTTGGCTGTGAAACGCCATTTGAATGTCTTGCCCCAGGTTTTCAAGATTGATTTGCCTGAAGAATTGATTAAAGGCGTTGAAAAATGTAAAGATACTAATGAAGTAAGATCTTTAGGGGTAGAATGGAGCATTGCCCAGTGTAAAGAGCTATTGCAAGCAGGCGTTCCGGTACTGCATTTTTATTCTATGGGAAAAAGTGACAATGTTCAGGCCATTGCCTCGGCGTTATTTTAATAATTCTTTTAACTTTGGCAGACTAATTAAACTGAATGAACCGGTTTCTAACCTGCTTATTTTTATTATGCTCCATTTACGCCTTTTCCCAAGAAGGCAAAACCTCGGCATCTACCTTTGATGTTAACTACTTTCACGGAAACATAGCACTTCATAATGACGATATCCTACATTTAATTACGGGGCATCCTGAAGGTGTGATTTTAAGTTGGAACAAGAAAACCTTTGGGTTTAAGGACTGGGAACAGCGCTATAACTATCCGGATTATGGCTTGTCTTTTATCTATCAAGACCTGAAAAATGAGTACTTAGGGCATAATTTTTCGGTCTATGGACATTTCAATTTTTATTTTTTCAAGAGAAATTTGATGCTCCGTATTGGTCAAGGTTTGGCTTATACAACCGAGCCCTACGATAAATATGACAATCCTAAGAACATTGCTTTTGGTAGTACTTTATTGAGTAGTACCTATGTCATGTTGAACTACAAAAAGGAGAATATTTTCAAGCAATTTGGCATTCAGGCGGGGTTGAGTTTGATTCACTATTCCAATGCGAATGTCAAAGCGCCTAATACGAGTGTGAATTCCATAGCAGTAAATGTTGGTGTGGTTTATAATTTAGAGGAAGAAGAGCCGGAGTATCAACACACCTTAACGGATGAAAAATTTACCGAGCGTATTAGATACAATCTTGTTTTCAGATCAGGTATCAATGAAAGTGATATAGTAGGTGGCGGCCAATATCCATTCTATATTGTATCGGCTTATGCGGACAAGCGATTGAGTCACAAAAGTGCGATTCAGTTAGGTGCCGATGTGTTTTTTTCAAGATTTTTAAAAGAATTGATTTACTATAAATCGGTGGCATTTCCCGAAGAAGGCGTAACTGGGGATGAAGATTGGAAGCGTGTTGGTGTTTTTGCAGGACACGAACTGTTTATCAATAAATTATCCGTGGTCACGCAATTGGGGTATTATGTGTATTACCCCTTTGATTTTGAGGGGAGAACGTATATTAGAGTTGGCTTGAAACGCTATTTTGGTGACAAATGGTTTGGCGCTTTAACATTAAAATCACATGGTGCCAAAGCCGAAGCTGTAGAATTAGGTGTAGGTATTAGATTGTAAGATGAAATATTTAATTTATATAGTATTACCTTTTTTATTGCTTGCTTGCAACAGTGAGAATGCAAGCGACTGTTTCCAGACAACTGGGACGACTGTTCAACAGGAATTTGAAGTGAGTTCTTTTCATAAAATACT
>JAGQZG010000164.1 GCA_020435705.1 Mangrovimonas sp. | reverse complement strand
TCTAAATTACTTTTAAAAAGGCATTTCCATTTTTAAGGTTTAAGGCTAGTTCTTCTAGGGTGGTTGTTTCTAGCATGTCTCTTAAATTATTCCTGATTTCTTTAAACTTGTCGTGTACAGGGCAAGGGTGCTCCTCATTACAGGTTTCTAAACCTAATCCACAACCTTTATAAATGCTGTCTCCATCAATGGCATTCACTATTTGTGAAAGCTTTATATTGGGGATGGAGTCTTTCTCAATTTCAAAACCTCCATAAGCACCTTTTACAGAGTTGATAACATTATGTTTAACTAAAGCTTGGAGAATTTTTGCTGTAAAAGCTTGGGGAGAATTTATCTCTTCAGAAATCTCTTTGGGGTTTACTCGTTTTCCTTCACAAGAATTTTTAGCAATAAAAATGGCCGCTTTAATACCGTATTCACAAGCTTTAGAAAACATTTTTCATGTATTTTTTAGAATGTAAAGGTAACAAAAATTACTATTCGGACAAACTTATCTTAATTATAATTTGCAATTAAATTAGAGTTTTAACTTTGGTGCGCAATTTATAAGAATAAATGATTATTCTTTTTGTTTCCTTATATATTGCTAATTTAAATGGCAAATAAAAAAGCATTTAATTGTTTGTTATAAAATTCCACGGACAGGATTATTTACTTTGCAAAAAGGAAAACGATTTTGTCACATTACCTCCAAGAACTTACCTTTCTTGGTTTCTGATTAAAAACTCTTTGGCTAATTCAATATAATCGTCTGCGCCTTTACTGTTTATGTCAAATTGTAGAATGTTTTGACTATAGCTAGAGGCTTCCGATAGTTTTGTATTCCTGTAAATAATGGTGTTGAACACCAATTCCTTGAAGTGCTTGTTTAGTTCTTCGGCGACTTGATTGGAAAGCCTCAGTCTGGAGTCGTACATCGTCAAGAGCAGTCCGTAAATATCTATTTCAGGATTGTAGAGCTTTTGGACAATTTTTATGGTGTTAAGCAACTTCCCAAGTCCTTCAAGAGCATAGTACTCACATTGTACTGGTATGATAATGGCTTCGGAAGCGGTTAATGCATTAATGGTCAGGAGCCCTAATGATGGTGAGCAGTCTATTAAAATGTAATCAAAACCTTTTGCAACTTCGTTTAAGGCTTTTTTCAATAGGAACTCTCTTTTTTGAATACTGATAGTTTCAACCTCAAATGCCACTAAGTTAATGCTACTAGGAATCAGGCAAACATTTATAGTTTGTGTTTTTAAGATGGCCTTTTTACCACTAGATCTACCTTCAATGACCTCATAAATACCCACGCCATTATAATCTTGAAATCCCATCCAAGAGGTTGCATTGGATTGTGGGTCTAGATCAATTAAAAGTACTTTTTTTTCCAGGATGCCTAGAGAGGCGGCTAAATTTACAGAGGTTGTTGTCTTTCCCACACCACCTTTTTGGTTCACAATTGCAATGATCTTGCTCATAAAACACTTTGTGTGCGTTTAAATCTTTTGAGATAGTATTCACAAACCAGATCATTGTTAAAGATTAGGTACAAATAATTCATTTTGAATATATTGAATGCTGGTCTTAGTCGGAAGATCCACACATCGCTGTAGATGTCATTGTATTGGAGGCCAAACACATCTATGATGTCTTTTCTTGACATGTTAATGAGGTCATCAAGAGTTATAAAATCATCGTTTAGATTGAGGATATCGGATGGCTTGGATGCTTGATCCGTTAAAAAATTTTTCGATTTTTTATCATAAACTAGACACATTTTTTTAAGTAGTTTTGATGTTGCTATAGCATATTGTCCTAAATGTAAGAGACTTCCTATATTTGAATCAAAAGCTGTTTAATAAGTGGGTTATATGTCGAATAACTGTTTGTCTAAAGGTGTTCGATTCTGTTTGTTGTCAATCGTACGCTTATAATCAATAATTGCCATTTATTACTTTACTCTTTAAAGGGTAAATCATATATAATTTATTTGCTTCAGAATTAACCCGCAATGCTTAAAGTAACAATGTCCAAAATTTTGTCTTTATAGGGATTGATAGCACACTACCCATATTTGCAGTTAGTTCAATTATACTAAAACACCTTGTGGCTCTTAACAAGGTGTTTTTTGTTTAATGAGTCACTTGTAATGTGAACCCTCCATTTATTACTTGGTAGTTTTGGATAATTAAAATATTTAGGTAATTCGCTCTACCCTAATTAGAGTGGGGTAATTTTATAAAGCTAGGGAAGCGGGTGAATGGCCCGCTTTTCGTTTATACCTGTATTCAACCACTTATTACTCGATATTCAAATAAACCAAACACTTGGTAGATATTTGACTTACCATAATTTTATGTACCTTTTTGATAGGTTTATGGTAGATTTGGGGCAAAGGGTGGGCATTTTTGCCTACCCTTTTTTTTAAATTTACCAATGTTATAGCAGCTTTATAAAATGACAACTTATTTGATTTGTATTGTGTTCCAGATTTTCCAGGCAAATTCTTTTTCCCAGAGTAGGCCAATTAATGATCTGCTTCATAATATAGATTTGAAACAATACGGTCTGGAAGACCATTTATTGAGAATAGGGAGTACAGAAAAAGGAGGTTCTACTATCTCTTATATTAATTCGGTTTTGAATTTCGGCAACATGGGCCAATCAAAAATAAGTCGTGATTATTTACAAATATACGAAACACAAGACAGTATAAATCCATCGCTTTTCATGGCAAAACAGGGCAATCAATTTAGTTTTGAAATTTATTCTGAGGCAGGTGATTCTAGCGATGTCAGTGATTTTGCGGGAAAGGTGATGGGGCGTTTGGATTCTCTTTTTAATTTGAGAGGACAAACAGTCTATACAAAATTTTCGAAGACATATCAAACTAACATAAGGGAACAAGAAAATCTGGCACTCAAAAAAGAAAATAAAGTCAAAGAACTACAAATAATACAGAAAAGCAACCAAACCATTTTCTTTTCGGTCATGTCAGTTTTATGGGTAATACTGTTGGGACTAACGTCCTATGAGTATAAAAAAAGTAGGGATATTGCAAGAATGCTAGAAGATAAAAACAATTTGATTACCATTCAAAAAGAACAACTTTCAGAAGCTAATACAACAAAAAGGAAACTATTGTCCATCATATCCCATGATTTGATTAATCCTTTCAATACCTTGCTGGGCTTTACAAATTTACTCAATGATAGTTATGACGATTTAAAACCAGAACAACATAAGGAATACATAAAAATAATAAATCAAGCGGCCAATAAAAACTTTACCTTAACCAAGAACCTATTAGATTGGGCAAGAGCTAGACACAACAAACTTGCCGTTGATGAAAAACCTCTAATGGCCAAAAATCTCATGGATAATGCTATTGCACCTTACATCGCAATGGCCAATACTAAAGACCTGAATATTGTCAATACTACAACCGAAATTGAATTTTTATCGGACGAAAGTATGTTATTGACTATTTTAGGTAATATTTTTTGTAATGCGGTAAAGTTTACAAAACCTTCTGGAACAATTACTATCGAAAATTCATTGGAAAACAGATGTTTGCTTTTTAGCATCTCGGATGAAGGCCCCGGATTTCAGGGACTGGCTAAAGAAGTATTAGAAGGTCCTGAAACCAATGAATTTATATCAAAAGTTAATGAAAATACAATAGGTCTTGGACTCATGCTTTCCCAAGAGCTTATAAAAGTGCTTAAGGGCGAGCTTATTATTAAAAATAATGAGTTTCATGGTGCAACAGTCCAAGTGGCAATTCCAGTTTGAACTACTTCATTAATAAAAACATCTATTGTCAAATAACTCCATTTATTACTGCATTTAATTTGTTCTGCTATTATCAGCTTATTTTTATTAAAAAAAGTAAAAAATTCAAGTAATAATTGAAAAAGGGTTTTTAGAGATAGCCATGCCATTTCTATGAACAATAGTATTTAATTTCATAGGCAATTGGCTGGAAATCAATGAAGCCTTATTTGATATTAGCTCAAAAAAGAAAATCAAAACCGATATCAATATTCTAGGAACAATTACGGGAATATACTCAGTAATGCCATAAAATATTCGAACGAAAAATATTGTACAGATTGCCTCAGAGTGTCATAAGAGTGAATGATGTGATCTTATTGTTCAAGAGCATGGTTTGGTATTTCAGAGAATGAGCTGCAAGCTTTGGAGAGAAAGAACAGCATAACCCACGCTTTGGGAACAAGAAGTGAAAAAGGGACAGGCTTTGGGTTGAAGTTGTGTGAAGAACTTTTAGTACTTTTAGAAAGTCAATTAATCATTGAAAGTACTCAGGGAAAGGGCACCAGGGTAACAATACAATTTTTTTATATAAAAATACTCATAGGAAATACCATGAGAAACTATACAGCCATAATCATAGATGATGAATTGGAAAACATCCAGCTATTAAAGGTTTTATTATCAAAATATTGCCCTGATATTGAAGTGGTTTCAGTAGGAACCAATGTAAAGGAAGGTGTTTCTGAAATTCTGGAATACGAACCGGACATCCTTTTTTTGGATATCAAATTAGACAACGACACGTCTTTTGAAATCTTGAATTATTTAGACCATGTGGAAAGTGAAATAATCTTTGTGAGCTCATATGAAGAGTATGCCATAAAAGCCATAGAACACAATGCAGCTGGTTATGTTTTAAAACCTATTGAAACGAGCAAGTTGATTGAAGTGGTGAAGAAAACCACGCAAAAAATCGTGTCTAAGGACGAAGGAATTAGCGGGGATAAGGAGTCCCATCTTATCGCCATTCCATACGTTAACACCATAGAAATTATAAATTCTGATGAAATCATTTATCTGGAGGCTGATGGTCGCTATACCATTTTTCACTTGATTTCTGGCAAGACCAAGATAGCTAGTCGAAACCTTGGGGAGTATGAGAAATTATTGCCTAAACACAGTTTTTTTCGCATCCATCATCGGCATATTGTGAACCTTAATATGGTGAAAAACATCAATAAAGCGGCGGGGAATTATATGGAATTGAAAAACGATATATCTCTGCCCATTGCCAAACGAAGACAAGAGAAACTCCACAGATTCTTAAAAATCAAATAAATAATAACAGTTATTAGTCGTATTGACCAATTATTACTTCATATTCAAAATTCAGTAAACTATTAAGTTAATTCGTAAAACTTTTATCATATTCATAAAACTGCATTAATTATTTCCAACTCTTTTACAGTTCATAACTGCAGTTTAATTTTGTTAGAGGAGCCTTTAAGGCTCCTCTGTTTTTTTTCACTTATTACATATATGTGCCACTTATTACTCGCTCACTATCTTCAACAAGATTCCTACCGAAATTTGATTGGTAAACACCAACTCAAGATAGTGACACAATGATTTGGGTTTATAAAAGATGTTTAACTATTAATTAAATTTTTATGAAAAAAAGCAACTCTAAAACGTACTTCTTCAAGTGCTTTTTGGTGCCATTACTGTTCATGGGCTTTAGCACTATAAGTGCTCAACATCTCTATGTGGGCGATGGTGGCATTTGGTATCTTGAAGCAGGTGCAAATTTTACAACAAGCAATACAGTTGTTGCCGAACATGCCAACGGTACGTTTGCCGTACAGGGCGGCACTAATTGGGCAACTGCTGCGGAGTTTGTAGATGGTAAAGTAACGGTTATTGGTGCGGGGTCTACTACAGCTAATGTGGGCGATGGCATTCAATCTACCATTGCTCTTGTAGCCACGGCAAATGACGAAATTGTGTGTGATTAC
>JAGQZG010000163.1 GCA_020435705.1 Mangrovimonas sp. | reverse complement strand
GCTATTAGGAGAGTTAATGGCAATTTTAGGGATTTCCGGCTCATTATTACCATCAATTGCCAGCCTAGCATTAATAACCATTCCTATTAATGAAGCTAAAGTAGCTTTCAATAGAATGTATGAGTTTGCCTCAGTAGAAAAAGAGAAAGAAGGTCATCTTGCTTTAGCTAATTTTGAGTCATTGGAAATTAAAAACCTATCGTTCCGTTTTGCAGGAAGAAGTCAACTTTTAAAAAACATTGATATAACAGTAAATAAGAACGAATGTATTGCCCTAGTTGGTGAAAGTGGCAGCGGAAAAAGTACTATAGGCCAACTCTTGCAAAAATTCTATCAACCTGAAAGCGGTACAATAACCATCAACAACAGTTTATCACTTTCTGAAATAAAGACTCACGATTGGCGAAATATCTTGGGAGTTGTTCCACAAGATGTAACCATTTTCAGTGGCAATGTTTTCAGCAACATTCTGCTTGGCTTTGAAGATTCAATTGAAAATATTCTCAAATTCTGTCAAGACTTTGGCTTTGAATATTTCATAAACAGTCTGCCACAAAGATTTGCCACTATTTTAGGCGAAGAAGGCATTAATCTGTCCGGTGGTCAAAAACAAGTTATGGCACTTATGAGGGTACTTTACAAAAAGCCGAAGATTTTATTGCTTGATGAATTTACATCGGCTATGGACAGAAAAACGGAAATGTTTGTACTTAACTTATTGAATAAACTCAAATCAGAATTAACAATCATTTTTATTTCCCACAGACTTCATTCGTTACCGAAAATTGCAGATAAAATTTATGTCTTAGAAAATGGTTCAATAAGCAATCACGGATCTCACGAAACATTAATGGAGTCCGAAAATTTTTATAGTGCTTTTTGGTCAGAGCTTCACTTTAATTCAGCCATTTAAAAATGATAAAACGCATCTTGAATGTGCTCTATTTCATAACCCTCTTTAGCTTTCACAATCGCTATAATATCAAACCGGACTTCTACCTCTAGTCCATTTACATTAACGTATTCATCTACAGCCTTTACCAAGTTTTTAATCTGTTTGGGTTTCACAAAATCCTGCGGATTTCCGAAATCGGCAGTCGAGCGGGTTTTCACTTCAACAATCGCAAGAATATCCTCTTTTAGAGCCATGATATCCACTTCGGCTTTTTCAAAACGATAGTTTCTTTCAACAATTTCATACCCCATTTTCAAAAGAAAATCAACGGCCAACTGTTCGCCTTTTTTGCCAAGTTCGTTGTGCTGTGCCATGTAAGAGTTTTTAAGTAGGTTACTCTTCAAATGTACCCAACAAATAGTATCTTTGAAAAGAATCTACACACAAAAAGATGAAAAAGTCCATTTTAACAACAGCACTTCTTTTAGCAATCAATTTTTTTTCTATGGCGCAACAGGTAATGACTCCCGAAAAACTTTGGGAAGTAAAACGAATGAGTGTTTTAGGTGTTTCAGATGATAATTCAACTATATTTTACAAACTGAGTTTGCCTAATGTTGAAGACAATTCGTTTGATTCCAAATACTACAAAATGCCCATCAGCGGTGGAGAAGCTATTGAAATTGAAAAAGAAGAGGTAACTGCAAAAGACAGGACTATTTCATCTGATGGCACGCTTAAGTTGTTCCATAAAGCGGTTCACCTAGAAGATATTTTAAGTACCGATGCTTATAAAAACTTACCTAAATCCAAAGCTTATATTTTTACCGAATTGGACAATCGGCATTGGGACCAATGGAGTGACGGGTCTTTTGATCATGTGTTTTATAAAAAGATTGGTACCGAAGACGATACGGCCACAGATATTATGCCCAATGAGCCTTACTACACACCGCAGCGTCCGTTTGGTGGCGACGAAGACTACATTTGGTCGCCTGACGGAAAAAGCATTTACTATGTATGTAAGAAACTGAAAGGCACCGCCTATGCCAAAAGCACCAATACCGATATTTATAAATACGATCTAGACTCTAGAAAAACCACCAACCTAACCGAGGATAACCAAGGGTATGATACCAATCCGGCCTTTTCAAATCAAGGAGCCTTAGCTTGGCTTCAAATGAAAACCGACGGTTACGAAGCCGACAAAACCGACTTGGTTGTTTTAGAGAATGGAATTAAACAGAATTTGACCCAGCAATGGGATGGTACTGTTGGAAGTTTTAAATGGAGCAAGAGCGGACAAACTCTTTATTTCACCGCACCTGTAGAGGGCACCATCCAACTGTTTCAGGTAAACTATCCTGGGAAAAAGAGAATGGCACCAGTGGTTTCCCAACTTTCCAAAGGCTGGTTTGACGTCAAAAGCATTGTTACCGAATTGGACGGTTCTTTGCTGGTAACTCGTGGCGACATGAACCAAGCCACCGAGCTGTATTCTTTCAATTTAAAAACCAAAACGTTTGCACAGTTAACCCATGTTAACCAAGCGCTTTACAACAGCGTAGATTTACCCAAAATTGAACAACGCTATGTAACTACTACAGACAACCAGCAAATGCTGGTTTGGGTTATTTTGCCTCCCAACTTTGATGCCTCCAAAAAGTACCCCACTTTACTTTACTGTCAAGGTGGGCCGCAATCGGCCTTATCTCAATTTTATTCCTTCCGGTGGAACTTTCAGTTGATGGCATCGCAAGGCTATATAATAGTTGCACCCAATCGAAGAGGTATGCCAGGACATGGTGTTAAATGGAATGAAGATATTAGTAAAGATTGGGGCGGACAAGTCATGAAAGATTATCTCTCTGCCATTGATGCGATGGCTCAAGAACCGTATGTAGACACCAATCGCTTAGGTGCTATTGGTGCCAGTTATGGTGGTTATTCTGTATTTTACTTGGCTGGCATTCACAACAAGCGTTTTAAAACCTTTATTGCTCATGATGGTGTGTTTGATACCCGAACCATGTATGGTACTACCGAAGAACTGTTCTTTGTCAATCAAGATTTTGGTGGGCCTTATTGGGAGAAAGATCCAAAAGTTCAAAAAGCCTATAATGAGTTTAATCCCATAAACCATGTAGATAAATGGGACACTCCCATTATGGTTATTCAAGGCGGAAAAGATTATCGCGTACCTATTGAACAAGGATTAAGTGCGTTTCAAGCAGCTCAATTGAAAGGTATTAAAAGTAAATTATTATATCTGCCTGAAGAAAACCATTGGGTACTAAGTCCCCAAAATGCACTGGTTTGGCAACATGAGTTTTTTAATTGGTTGAAGGAGACGTTATAAATTTCATTTATACCTTAAAAATCACTCAAAAACCAGGGTAGACTGCTCACTATCTACTGTCAACTGAACCGTTCTACCTAAAATCATAGCTCGGTTATCAGGCTCATGGCCAGCATGCATGTTGAAGGCTATGGGGAAGCTATAGTTGGACAATTCATCTAAGATTAATTGTTCAATGGATGTTCCCCAAGGGGTTGTATTTTTCTTGATCTTGGTCATATCGCCCACAATTACCCCCACGCATTGATCAAAATAACCCGCTCGTTTCAAACTCTGCAACAACCGGTCTATGTGGTATTTGTACTCGCCAATTTCTTCAATGAACAGAATTTTTCCTTTGGTATCAATGCTTGATTTAGATCCTAACATGGTTTGTAAAATGGTTAGGTTTCCTCCAACAACAGGCGCTGTTACCTTCCCCACCCTATTATAACTTGACCCTGCCAAAGTATAGAGCAACGACTCTCCAAATAACGCTTTTTTAAAGGTTGCGATCGTTTCCTCCAAATCTTTCTCATCAGTCATGCTGGTACACATCATGGCGTGCATGCTTTCATAACCCAAATTGTTCATTGCATTATGCAATACGGTGATATCGCTATAGCCAATAATCCATTTGGGATGCTCTTTAAATTTAGTAAAATCCAATTTGTCAATAATTCGAACGGTTCCATAACCCCCACGTGCTGCCCAAATGGCTTTGATCGTTGGATCGTCCAGAACTTTTTGTAAGTCTTCACAACGCTCATCATCCGTTCCTGCAAAGTGGTTGGCCTTGCTGAATACGTGCTTGCCAACGACTACGTTCAAGCCCCAACTTTTAAGCAACGTTTTAGAACGTTCTACTTCGGCTTCACGATTGTTCAAAATTCCAGAAGGGGCAACAATCGCTACCGTATCGCCTGCTTTTAAGTATGGTGGTTGTATCATTTTAGTTGAAGACTGTTGAGCTAAACCAGCGGTAGTTATCATGATAAACATCACAAGGCAACAGCGTATTAGCAATGCTTTTTTCGACATAGTGTAAATGTACATTTTTTTTCTATATGCCTTTCAAAATACGTATTTTTGTCTCGCAATTGCAAGTGTATTCAAGCAATTGTCACCTCGAGCGCAGTCGAGAGGTTTTACACTTATAGGTCTCGACTGCGCTCGACCTAATAACTTATTTTCAACCAATGAATAAACCTGAACGATATACCATAACAGCAGCACTTCCCTATACCAATGGCCCCATACACATAGGTCACTTGGCAGGTGTTTATGTGCCCGCTGATATTTATTCGAGATATTTACGATTGACTGGCAACGACGTAGCCTTTATTTGTGGTAGCGATGAACACGGTGTGGCTATTTCAATGAAAGCCAAAAAAGAAGGCATCACGCCCCAGGAAGTTATTGACAAATACCACTTCATCATAAAAAAATCGTTTGAAGATTTTGGGATTTCATTTGACAACTATTCCAGAACCTCGGCCAAAGTACACCACGACACCGCTTCAGACTTTTTTAAGAAGCTATACACTAACGGTCAGTTTATTGAAGAAGTAACCGAGCAGTTATATGATGCTGAAGCCAACCAATTTTTAGCCGATCGTTTTGTTGTTGGCACATGCCCAAAATGTGGTAATGAAGAAGCGTATGGCGACCAATGCGAAAAATGCGGAAGCTCCCTTAATGCTACCGATTTGATCAATCCAAAATCTACCATCACCGGTAGTGTGCCTGTGCTGAAGGAAACCAAACACTGGTTCTTGCCTTTGAATGAGTATGAAGATTTTTTGAAAGAATGGATTCTGGAAGGCCATAAAAATGATTGGAAACCTAATGTGTATGGGCAATGCAAATCATGGATTGACGATGGTTTAAAACCGCGTGCCGTGACTCGTGATTTGGATTGGGGAATTCCCGTGCCAGTCGAAGGTGCCGAAGGTAAGGTACTTTATGTATGGTTTGATGCGCCTATAGGTTACATCTCTTCCACCAAGGAATGGGCCGAGCGTGTGGGCAAAGACTGGGAACCTTACTGGAAAAGTCAAGAGACTAAATTGGTTCACTTCATAGGAAAAGACAACATTGTATTCCACTGTATCATTTTCCCAAGCATGTTAAAAGCCGAAGGCAGTTTCATCCTGCCAGAAAATGTGCCAGCCAACGAGTTTCTTAATTTAGAAGGAAACAAATTGTCCACTTCCAAAAATTGGGCTGTTTGGCTACATGAGTACCTTGAGGAATTTCCAGAAAAGCAAGATGTATTGCGCTATGCTTTAACAGCCAACGCCCCCGAAACCAAGGATAACGATTTTACTTGGAAAGATTTTCAAGCCAGAAACAACAACGAATTGGTGGCCATATTGGGTAATTTCATTAACCGAGTGGTTGTTTTGACCCATAAATACTACAATGGCCTTGTGCCTCAACACCACGCTTTCACAGACGTTGATAAAGAGACTCTGGCCGCTTTAAAAACCTATCCAAACACCATAGGCACGTCTATTGAGCGTTACCGTTTTAGGGAAGGCAGCCAGGAATTGATGAACTTG
>JAGQZG010000162.1 GCA_020435705.1 Mangrovimonas sp. | reverse complement strand
ACCCCACTTTCTCAATAATCTCTCCTTCATTTATGGCATCTCCTTGGTTAAGATAATAGCTGGTAGCTGTTTTGATACCATAAGGGCGAACAACACTTAGCGTGTCCCGCTTATTGAAAGTGAGTGCCATTTGATAGGACGGAGCTGAGGTGTGCGGGATTTCAAGCAGTTCAAAATAAGCCAGTAGCTTTCCATCTTCGCCAGGAGTACCGTGAATAGCATTGAAAACACAATCGAATGTTATTTTTTGACCTTCAATGTTGGCCGAAAAATCATCTTTGTCTATAGTATACTCCTTGTCGTTTTCAACCAGGACCCATTTGTTTTTGAAAATGTGGACTTTGTAAGGGGTGTACTTGGCTCTATCAAGGTGCTTGTAAACTACCTGTCCACTTTTTAGGGAGATTTCATACTCGCTGGAATAACCGCCCATAACAATAGCAATGTTTTTTTTCATGCTGATAAGAAACGATGGAAAAAACCGTTAAGCTAAAATATCACTAATAAGTGAAAAGTAAAAACAGTTGTGTTTTTATATCTTTGCTTTCAAAGTTTTTAATGCATGAGTCTTATCAAGTTTCTTACCAGTAAAGTTTTTGTAAAACAATTAGTACTGGCCTTGTTGGCCGTTATAGTCTTGGTTTTCATTTTGTTGAAATGGTTAAATGTGAAAACCAATCATGGTGAATTTGAGACCGTTCCTGATTTGAGAGGAAAATCGGTAGCCGTGGCCAAAATGGAATTGAAGGATAATAGCTTGGAAATGGTCATTCAAGACTCATCCAATTACAATCCAGATTATCCACCGTATTCGGTCATAGAACAAGACCCAATACCGGGAGCCAAAGTAAAGGAGAATCGCAAGATTTACATTTCCCTTAACCCATCCAATTTTAGAAAGATAGAAGTGCCGGATTTGATTGAGGAAACCTACAGGCAAGCCAAGCCCACACTGGAAGCATTAGGGTTTAAGGTGGGAGAAATTACCTATGAAGACAATATAGGAAAAGACCGAGTACTGCAAATGAAACACAAAGGAAGCATTTTGCACAGCGGTACCATGTTACCCAAAACATCTACCATAGACCTCGTGTTAGGAAACGGAAATAGACCAGGACAGAAGACCACAGAGAATGACAACGACTAATACCGATTTTCTTCAGGACGATTCAGAAGACGAGCTTTACGAACATTATTCCTTTAAGGCAGACAAGGGGCAAACTCCTTTGCGAGTGGATAAGTTCCTTATGAATTTTATTCAAAACGCCACCAGAAACAAGATTCAGCAAGCGGCCAAAGATGGTAACATCTATGTAAATGGTGTGGCTGTGAAATCCAATCATAAGGTCAAGGCCAATGATGTTGTAAGAGTCCTGTTTACCCATCCGCCTTATGAACATTTACTGGTAGGGGAAAATATTCCTTTGGATATAGTTTATGAAGACGATGTTCTGTTGGTGGTAAACAAACCGGCCGGTATGGTGGTGCATCCCGGGCATGGAAATTATTCGGGAACGCTTATTAACGCCTTGATTTATCATTTTGATAACCTTCCCATGAATAGTGATAACAGGCCAGGTTTGGTGCACAGGATTGATAAAGATACCAGCGGTCTGTTGGTCATTGCCAAAACAGAGGGCGCCATGAACCATCTAGCCAAACAATTTTTTGACAAAACTAGCGAAAGGGAATACGTGGCGCTTGTTTGGGGCAATATTGAGGAAGATGAAGGTACCGTGGAAGGCAATATTGGAAGACACCCTAAAAACAGGTTGCAGAATACTGTGTTTGAAGGCGATGAAGCTGATAAGGGCAAACCGGCCATTACACACTATAAAGTCTTGGAACGCTTAGGCTATGTGACCCTTGTGTCCTGCAAACTGGAAACGGGAAGAACACATCAAATTAGGGTACACATGAAACATATAGGCCATACGTTGTTCAATGATGAACGCTATGGCGGTGAAAAAATACTCAAAGGAACCACCTTTACCAAATACAAGCAATTTGTTGAAAATTGTTTTAAAATTCTACCTCGCCAAGCACTGCATGCCAAGACTTTAGGATTTGAACATCCAATAAATGGAACGTTTTTACGTTTTAATTCTGAAGTGCCTCAAGATATGCAAGAATGTATTGAAAAATGGCGAAACTACGCAAAACATATGGATTGAATTATTATTTGCTTTTTTATAAAAAATATGTATTTTTATAAAAAAATGTTAAAACGCTGAATATAATTTAACTAATAGCTATGAATAGAAGAAATTTTCTTAAAAGAACAGGGCAGAGCATTTTAGCTACAGCTGCGGCTTCTATAGTTGGAGTTTCATTGAATTCCTGTGTTAGCAGTGATGACGATGGCTACTATAATGACGGTTATTATGACGATGGATATTATGACGATGGATATTATGACGACGGGTATTACGATGATGGCTACTACGACGGTTAAAAGTTGAACATCTTATTTTTACATGATACACACCTTGATTTAAAACGAGGTGCTGAACTTACATTAACCCAGCTGGTTTCCAGAGGAAGGCAGTTGGGTTTTCATGTTTCTGTAGACTGTCTGGAAACGTTTGAACAGGTAAAACAGGAAATCCAAGCGTCGGATTTGGTAATTCTTAGTAGTACATCCCGTTGTCAATTTGAGATTGACCTTTTGAACTTTTTACTGAACAGCAAAATTGCGTTTGTCAAGCTGGAGTTTGATTACAATTTTTGCATTAGGCGAAACATTTTGTGTACAGTTGATTCTGGAGTTAGAAACTGCTGCAATACTGAAAAGTACCATCTGTTTAGAACTGTTTTTGCAAACGCTCAACTCAACATCTTCCAATCGCCCAAACATTATCAAGACCATTTTCTTTTTTATGGCGAAGCAGTAGCCAATCATACGGTTGCTTGCCCAACAGTAGAGACTGAAAAATTACAGATTTCCGAAGAAAAGACAGCAGAGATACCTTTTTTTGGAGACTTGAACTACCTAAAGGGTGGCCATGCCTTTCTGGATTATGCCCAAGAAAATCCAAATGACAAATTTGTGGTATATGG
Source organism: Mangrovimonas sp. (assembly GCA_020435705.1). GTDB lineage: Bacteria > Bacteroidota > Bacteroidia > Flavobacteriales > Flavobacteriaceae > HKST-UBA85. Next base: position 2,740 of record JAGQZG010000162.1, on the reverse strand, counting down.
GGAACATAAACTCCGTAGGGAAATTCCTCATAATGTAACGTTTAAAGAACCCATTGAAAACGAAGAGGTTTTAAGAATTTTGGGCAAAACCAAAAAAATCATTATTAAACCAGTCTGGCCTGAGCCTTCGGGCAGGTTGGCCGCCGAAGCTTTTTTATCAGGTTGCGAATTGATAACCAATGATAGGGTGGGTACCTGGTCGTTTGATTTTTATCCTAATGACAAGGAAAAAGCCCTTCAGGAAATTGCGGGGACTATTGATAATCTTTGGAACAAATTTGAAACCATTCTTAAGCAAAAAAAGCCACGGGAAATCCAACCCAAACTGGGTAAGGTTCTAGTAAGAAAAAGTTATGGTGGATTAGGGGATATTTTTTTTACAATACCTTCAATTTATAAGCTGAAGACGGTTTCTGATGAAGTGACCTATGCGCTTCATCCCAGATTGATTGGGTTTTTTCAGAAGTATCTTGAAGGGGTGAAAGTGGTTTCTGAAACTGAAGTAGATGAAACGGCGTATGACCGAGTTATTGAGCTGGGAAACTACCCAAAGTTCTCAGAGGTGTCTAACCATCTCAAGTACATTACATCCAAAAAGGTAAAACAACATGCCATTCAGCATTACATTGACGGAGTTGCACGGCTTCATCGGAATATTTCAAATAAAAATGAAGGGTTTCCTTATTTCAGCAAGCAAACAAACGTAACGGAACCTTACTACACGGTTCATCCAGGTGCTGGCTTTCTGCTTAAAGCGTGGCCGGCTTCCTATTTTTCAAACCTTATAAAAGAAATCAAAAAGTTCTATCCAGGGCTTTCGGCAAAGCTTATTAAAGGACCTGACGATCCCGATATATCTGTGCATTTGGAAGGGGTTAAGTTTTCTGTAGTTGATGGTGGCATTGAAGATGTGGGCGAGGCAGTGTCTGGAGCACTATTCCATATAGGTAACGATGCGGGAATTACCCATTTGGCAGGAGCTTTCAACATCCCTATTTTAACGATTTACGGCCCTACTGGGCCAGGTTCTTGGGGCGCCTATTCTGAGCATGTTGAACTTATTTGGGGCAAAAAAGGCAATTGCGATTTGAGGTGTAATTACGAAGTAATTATCAACTGTCAGGATAGGGTTTGCCTTAACAAAGTGTCGCACAGACAGATGTTTTACCGCTTGGTTAAATTGCTCGCCCAAATGGGCTATGAGCCAGGTAATCGCTATTGTTTCAATCCTGAATTTGAGATGGATCAAGAGCGGGAGTCCTTCATTTTCAAGACTACTGAAAACGAGTATTTATTAGAGGTTAAGGATTTGGAAAGTTTGCATTTTTTTGAAAACAATTTAAAAGACGGCATCTTGGAAACAGAGGCTATTCCGCAACAATTTGAAGAGGTCTTGGAAGGCTTGCTATCGTTGAATGTATTTGCGCCAATACCTTTTTTGAAAACTAACCATTAACTTATGGCCTTCAAAAAATTAACACCCATGCTCTATACCCATGATGTAGAGGGAACTATTGATTTTTACACTACATATTTGGGATTTATTTGTGGTGACAAAAATGGCGAATGGAATTGGGCAGCCATGCATCGTGATGAAGTAGATATCATGCTCGCCAAACCAAACGAACAGACACCTTTTGAGAAATCAGTATTTACGGGCTCTTTCTATATTTATGTTGATAATGTAGATTCTTTATGGGAACAACTGAAGAATCGAGTGAAGGTTTGCTATGCCATAGAAAATTTTGATTGGAAAATGCGCGAGTTTGCCATTTATGATAACAATGGTTATGTAATTCAGATTGGGCAAGATATTTCATAACTTTTTCTTATTTCGCCATCAAAAAGAACAAATTCAAACCTTGTAATTTAAGTTTCGTAATTGTAATTTTAGAGAGTAAAATCAATTAAAATGAAACTTGTACTCTCACCAGCAAAATCCCTTGATTTTGAAAGCAATTTGCCAACTGCCAAGTATACCGAAGCTTGTTTTTTAACCGAATCCGAGCGCATTAACAAATTGCTTAAGAAGAAATCGGCTAAGCAGTTGTCTAAACTTATGAGTATTTCTCCTGCCTTGGGCCAATTAAATTACGAACGCAATCAAGAATGGCAATTGCCTTTTACTCAGGACAATGCCAGACAAGCCTTGTATGCTTTCAGTGGCGATGTGTACCGTGGTTTGGATGCGTATAGTATTGAGACTGAAAAAATGGATTTTGTCCAGGATACCGTCCGAATCATTTCTGGCTTGTACGGCTTGTTGAAGCCCTTGGATTTAATTCAGCCGTACCGTTTGGAAATGGGAACCAAATTCCCCGTTGGTAAAAACAAGAACCTTTATGAGTTTTGGAAAAAGCAAATTACCCAAGCCTTAAATGATGAGCTGGACGATAGCGAATTTCTTCTCAATTTGGCCAGTAACGAGTACTTTAAAGCCATAGATGTAAAAGCGCTTAAAGTGCCCGTTGTAACGGCTGTGTTCAAGGATTTTAAAAATGGTGAGTACAAGACCATCATGACCTTTGCGAAACTGGCCAGAGGCTACATGACACGTTACATTATAGATACAAAAGCCCAAACCCTAGAGGATTTAAAAGGATTTAACTATGAGGGGTATAACTATAGCGAGCCTATGTCTAGCGACCAAGAATTGGTCTATGTTAGATAGTTAGTTAGCTTTCGCTTTTTTATCAACGCTCACCTTGTTTTCAACAGTGGGACGTTTCTTGATTTTTGG
>JAGQZG010000161.1 GCA_020435705.1 Mangrovimonas sp. | reverse complement strand
TGGTTTCCAAGAGCGTCAGGCCATTTTCTACTGTATAACTGGGCGTTACGTAGGGCAACTTTCTAATCGTATTGTTGCTAGCTTCCACTACTCTAGCCACTTCGGCATCTTCGGCATTATAGGTAATACTGCCCCCTTTTACAATACTATCCACAAAAATGCTGAATTGCTCCACATAGTTTTCATAGGTAGGGAACACATTAATATGGTCCCACGCAATCCCACTCAATAACGCAATGTTAGGCTTATACAAATGGAATTTTGGACGCCTATCTATGGGCGAACTCAAATATTCATCGCCTTCCAGAACTATAAAATCGTTCTCCTCCGTGAGCTTCACCATCACATCAAACCCTTCCAGTTGGGCACCAACCATGTAGTCCACCTCTTTTCCGTGGTAGTTCATCACATGCAAAATCATGGAGGTAATGGTTGTTTTACCATGACTGCCACCAATAACCACACGGGTTTTGTCCTTGCTCTGTTCGTATAAAAACTCAGGATAGCTATACAGCTTTAATCCCAGCTCTTGGGCTTTCAATAATTCAGGATTATCTGCTTTGGCATGCATGCCCAAGACAATGGCATCCAAACTATCCGTAATCTTTTCAGGAAACCAACCATAGGCTTCGGGCAACAGCCCTTTAGCTGCTAAACGGGATTTGGAAGGTTCAAAAATTTCGTCGTCGCTACCCGTAACATGGTAGCCTTTTTGATGAAGAGCAAGAGCTAGATTATGCATGGCGCTACCGCCAATAGCAATAAAGTGTACGTTCATAGATGTGATTGTGAAGGTTCAAAGATACAAAGCAAAAAAAGTTTTAGGAACACTTCAATCGTTTAATTTGCTTTTCTTTTTCCTATTGTACCTCCAGCGGACTCAAGGCTAAATTATTGAACATGTTCGCTTTGGCTTCCAAGAATTGAAACTCTAAATCAACTGCCTTCAATTGGGCATCCATTAATGAATTTTCCCTGCTGTTAATAAGAAACAAGGAACTATCCCCCAACTCCAGTTTACGTTCTTCGGCTTTCAACATTTGATCATAACTATTAACTACATTTTTCACCAACAACTGCTGCCTTTCCAATGAACTTAATTCCTGTTGCATTGCCTTGATTTTATTAGACAGTGTAAGCCTAGTGGAGGCAATTTCATAAGTCATATCCTGAAGTTTAAGTTTTGCCAAGTTAAAATCGCCACGTTCCTTCCTAAGAAATAAAGGCATTTTGAAATAAACACCACTTTTATAATCAGATGTGTTAAAGGTGTTGGGCGCCGTTTGCTGTGATAAAAAGTTATACTCCAAATTGAAAACTGGTAATAGTTTGTTTAGTTTGAGTTTTTTATCAACTTCCAATTGTTTGTATTTAAAGCCCAAGGCTAGCATTTTAGGATGTTCTTGCAAAAGAGAGTTTGTATCCAACACTTGGTCAAGTTCCAATACTTGGTCAACCCTATCTAAGGTATAAACATCTGGAACAACACTATTTTTAAGCTCTAATGGAAGATTACTATCTAACCATAAGAAATTAGAAAGTTTTAAGCTTGCCTTATTAAATTTAAGCTGCGATTTTTCTACAGATAGCTTTCTTGTATTAATAGTAATGGCTGCTTCTACAGAATCTATCGCGGCTTTATCGCCTTTATCAACACTGGCCTTGATTGCTAAAAATCTAATTTGAGCATTTTCTAAAAATTCATCATTAACCTGGTATTCTCTGAAGGCCTTTAACCAATCAAAATAAGTCAATGCGGCTTGGTAAAGCACTTGGTTAACCAACAAATCTCTTTCTGCCTTACGCTGTTGAGCATAAAATTTGGCCTGCTTAAGAGCTGCCATGCGGTCATTAATGAGCAAACCTTGAGCCAATGACACCGATACACCCGCAGCATATAGCCCATCATCAGGAACTGTATTCTGTGGGTTAAGGTAATAGCCGCTAGCTTCTTCAAACTGTGCTTTAAGTTCAATACCGTACCATGTTGGTATCTTAAAGGTAGCAGCCATGGTATTGTAATAGTCGGTAGATTGAAATGTCTTTTGATTGAAATCTACTTCCAATTTAGGATCAAACGCACCTCGCGCTTTAAGCAAATTGACCTCCCCTTCAGTAAGGGCAATTTGTGCTTGCCTAACCAGAGGGTGGAAACGTTTTACATACCCCATATATTCCTCAAAACCAAGTACCGTATAAGTTTCTTGTGCGTGGATTTGAAAACAAAACAGACTAATTATTAAGAGAATTTTTTTCATTTTTCTTTGTTAGTTGACTTAGTCGTTTGGGGTTGATAATAATTGGGAGGAAATCCGTTGAGTTTTCTCCAAAGTTCAAACCAAATAGGAACATCATCCAGTAGGGCCAGAGTTTTGGCCCCAGAGCCTACTCTTATTTCGGGCCATGTATGATCTAGTGTATCGGGCGCTATAAGGATACGATACATCCCATTGGTACTGATGAAATTTTCAATAGCAACCACTTTACCTCCATATGTCCCATAGGACACGTTGGGCCAACCACTAAAAACAATGGCTGGCCAACCATCAAACTGAATTCGGATATGGTCGCCTATGTGAAGCAACGGTATATCTATGGGTTTTACGTAACTTTCTACGGCCAACTCAAAATTGGCAGGCATAATTCCCACTAGTTCTTCTCCTTCTTTAATAGTCTCGCCCAAACCAGATTTAATGGCTTTGGTAACGTAGCCACTTTGAGGCGCAATAACGTAACGTAAACTTGTTCGTATTTGATAGTTGGAGTACTCATTCTCCAACTTACTTACCTGTGCAACCGTTTCAAATTGACCAGATTGAGCGGTAAAGAGATCACTCTTAGATTTGGCTATTTTATCGGCATATTCTGCTCGGATTCTCGATAATTCAAGCTGAGCTATTGCCAATTCCTGCTTACTAGCTAAAAACTTGTTTTCTGATGAAACTACTTTTGCTTGGGCTTCTTGTTGCTTGTAGCGCATGTTTTCAACTTCTTTTTCAGATTTCAACCCTTCTGCTTTTAAAGCTACTTCCCTTGTATACTGACTTTGGGCAACTTCAAATTGAATTCTTGCTGCTGCCAGATCCATACTGTCGCTTTGTAATTTAAAACGGGTTTGGGAGAGTTTATTTTGGGCTTGATCTATTTTTAAACCCAATTCAGATCGTAACGCATGGATTTGATTTTCCAAGGCTTTAACTTTATTACCGTAGGATGTTGCTGATGAATTCTTGGCATCAATTTGCTCTTTGGTACGCTCAACCAAGTTAGGATCAAAATATTCACTTTTGATTTCAGATATCTGTAAAATGGTATCTCCTTGATTCACATAGTCTCCTTCATTGATATACCATTGCTCAATCTTTCCTGGTATGGGACTTTGTATAGTATGTGGTCTTTGATTGGGTTTCAGCGTAGTTACTTGCCCTGAAGAAGCAACAGTTTGTGTCCAAGGAAGAAAAAGAATTACAATTAAGGATATGGCAAAGCCTAAAAGTAACCTATTAAATACTTGGTAATAACTTTTGAAAAAGACTTTCTTTCCGGAATCAAACTCCAAAAGACTAACCCTCTGGTTGACGTTGTTTTTAGATATATTGAGCATGATTATTCTATTTTATGATTTTACCTGACTTCATTTCATAACATTCTTTACAGTAAGTTTCCCAGTCATGATTTCGGGAAACAACCACTAAGCCCCAATTGTTTTTTGGGTTGGTTAAAAGCTGTATGATGTTCATGGCTTCTTCTCGCGTCATTTGATTTAATGGGTCTTCCAATATTAGCAACCTTGGCTTCTTCAATATAGCTCTGGCTAAAATTAGTTTTCTAGATAAGGTATAGGATAACTGCTTACCTTCTGGATAAATAATGGTATTCAATCCGTTTGGTTGCTCCTTTAGAAAGTCTATAAGATCTAAATCTTTGAATGTTTGATAAATCTCTTCGTCCAATATGGCTGCATCTCCAAAGGTTACGTTGTCCCTAATAGTTCCTTCAAAAGGAGTTTCTTCTAAGAGTGAAAGACCTAGATATTTCCTGTAGCTATTTAAATTTACACTGGATATATTCCGTTCGTTGATGAACAATTTTCCTTCGGTAGGCTCTAGAAGACCTGCTATGGTTCGCAACAGAGATGATTTTCCGGAACCGTTGCTTCCGTAAATCAAAATTCGGCTCTTAGCATTTATGATAAGGTTTATATTTTGAAGTAATTGCATCTCACCATCGGGTGTTTGCATGCCCAAATTCTGCAATTCCACTTTAAAATCATCTTTCAGTTGAATATGTTCTCCTTCCTGATTTTCAAGATCCATGTCAACCACTTGGCCAATCTTCTCAATAGATGTGAGAACATCGTAAATGGAATCCAATCCCAAAATGAGCTTTTCTACCGATGCTATAACCAAAAGGATAATTATTTCAGCGGCCACAAACTGACCAATATTCATCTCTTGATTGAGCACCAAAAGACCGCCTATAATGAGTAAGGCCGCAGTAACAACCACTTTAAACCCAATCATTTTTACAAATTGCAGTAACAACACCTTGAAATGACTCTCCCTTGCGTCCAAATAACTGGACACTAAAAGATCGTTTTTAGCTAAGGCCAGATTAGTTTTTCCGGAAATCTTAAAACTTCCCATAGTTCTTGCTACTTCTTGAATCCAATGTGCAACCTTATACTTATGCTTTGATTCTTTCAAACTGGTCTTCAAACCATTAGAGGCAGTAAACTTGAATACTACATAAATCAATACAATCAACAATAAACCAAACACAATGAAGAAAGGGTGATAAAAAGACAACAAAATCAATGCAAAAAGAATCTCCAGAATAGCAGTGGGTACATCAATAAGTATCTTGGAAAGACCCTTTTGAACACTTAAAGTGTCAAAAAACCTGTTGGCTAATTCTGGCGGATAAGCATTATAAAGCTGGTCCATTTTTATTTTTGGAAACCGGTAGGTGAACTCAAAGGAGGCCCTTGTGAATATTTTTTGCTGGATATTTTCGATAATCCTCAATTGCATAAGCTTTAGCGCTCCTGAAAATGCAACACCCAGTGTAACTAAAGCAACCAATACAATCCAAGAAGTAGAGATTTGTGCCCCTTGAATTAGATTTACAATTGCCTGGATTCCCAAGGGCAATGATAGCGCAACAAGTCCAGAAAAAATAGCATAATAAAAAACTTGTAAAATGGCTCTTCTTTCAAGTTGAAGCAGACCAACAAATCGCCTCCAAGGCGTGAGAAAAACATCCATACTTAAGAAATAGCTTTTAAAGTTAAATCAGTAAAAAATTGAGTGGGATCATAGGATTCGTCACAATTGGTGATCGATTTCAAATGGCTTTTTAGGAAATGCTGGTGCAATGAATTTTCAATAACCATACTAGACAAACTCAATGCGGCCGCATAAGATGGGTTAACTTGCAAGATTAACTCAGAGAATCGTCTTACCAAGCGCTTATAGGTTTCAAAATGTCCTTCTTTGTTAACTTCATCTACCTCTTTAATTAAATATGATTTCGAACTCTCATTTATGATAATCCTATTTAGCTTAGATTCATCTACATAAGAAAAATTGGAATCAACCTCAATACTTCTGGTAACCACTTCAATTCCTTTTTTGAGTTTTTGGATTTTGTCATTAATATTATGAGTCTCAAAAACAAAACGGTATTCCAACCAACCCCAATACCATGATGACAGATAGGTGAGCAATTTATGCTTGCTTTCAAAATACCTGTAAATAGAACTTTCATTTGATCCTATTTCCACTCCCAACTTTTTAAAAGTGAAAGCTTCAAACCCAACAGAATCTATCAATTCAATACTTCCGGTTATAATTTTTT
>JAGQZG010000160.1 GCA_020435705.1 Mangrovimonas sp. | reverse complement strand
GGCTTCATTAACATTTTTAATGCCCGTATGGGCCGCATCGCCTATTTCGTATTTGTTGTACTGATCTTGTACAAAACGCACACCTAAACCAGAGTCTGTAACCTTGCCAATGATTTCAGAATTGATAAAATTCCCAATCCTGATAAATACCGCGCCAATGGCCACGGGAATAACCATTCTGTCCAGAATCCAGATAACGGATTTGTACTTGTATTTTCTTCTGTAAAGATACATGCCTATGATAATGCCAATGGCAGCTCCATGGCTTGCCAAGCCTTGAAAGCCAGTAAACTTAATACCATTTTTGAAGCTGAAAGGAAGAAAAATACTGAAAAAATCTTCTGAAATCAATTCACTTTGATAAAATAAGACATGTCCTAACCGGGCGCCTATCATTGTGGCCAAAACCGTATAAATGAATAGCGGATCAAGGTATTCCAATGAAATTTTTTCGCGCTGGTAAATACGCTTCATAATGAACCAGCCTACAATAAAGGCCAAAATCCACATGAGACTATAATAGTGTAGCTTGAAATCTCCAATAATATCTATTCCCGTTGAAGGATTCCAGTCAAATTTTAATAGGTACATGGTTGACAGTTTAATAGGGTAAAGATAACAATTGAAATGGTACCTGCTGACTTTACACTGAAAAGCAATCCTATTTTTTTGTTAATTTTTCCGGAACGGGGTCGTAACCGCTGCCGCCCCAAGGATGGCAACTGAAAATTCGTTTTATAGCTAGTTTTCCACCATGCCATAAACCATGGCGTTTCAACGCTTCTTTAGTATAGTAGGAGCATGTGGGTTGATACCGGCAAGTGGACGGGAACAAGGGGGAAATAGCCACCTGATAGATTTTTATGAGGAATAAAAAAGGGGCTATCAATAGTTTTTTCATGTCTAATTGGTCGTAAAAGAAGTCCCTTCTTTACCATCTTGTAGCATGATTCCTGCCGAAGCCAGCTCATCCCTGATTTGGTCAGAAAGTGCAAAATTCTTGTTGGCTCTGGCCTCTTGCCTAAGTTTTATCAAAACGTCCACCGCTGCAGATAACTTATCGGTTCCTGTCTCGGTTTTGGTCACATTAACAAGGCCCAAAATATCAAACGTAAAACTGTGAATGGTGGTTTTCAAGGTTTCAAGATCTTCCGAAGAAATACTTGCGCTGCCTTCTTTTAGTTGATTGATGAATTTTACGGCTTCAAATAAATTGGCAATAAGAATAGGCGAATTGAAGTCGTCATTCATGGCATCATAGCATTTTTGCTTCCAACTATTTACATCAATGGTTGAGGCTTCCGAAGGCTTCAGTTCGTCTAATAAATTAATGGCATCCATCAATCTGAAAAACCCTTTTTCACTAGCTAGCATACCATTGTTGGTAAAATCCAGAATACTTCTGTAATGGGCTTGAAGCATAAAAAATCTAGCCACACTAGGCGTGTAGGCTTTAGTAATATGCGGATTGTCACCACTGAAAATTTCATTGGGTAAAATAAAATTCCCAGTAGATTTCGCCATTTTTTTACCGTTCATAATCAGCATGTTGGCATGCATCCAATAATTTACAGGCGAATGATTGTTGCAGGCCTCAGCTTGAGCAATCTCGCACTCATGGTGAGGGAATTTCAAATCCATTCCGCCACCATGGATGTCAAAATGTTCTCCCAAATATTTAGTGCTCATGGCTGTACATTCCAGATGCCAGCCGGGGAAACCGTCACTCCATGGTGAAGGCCAGCGCATGATATGTTGAGGCTCGGCTTTTTTCCAAAGCGCAAAATCCTGAGGATTTTTTTTATCACTTTGACCATCTAATTCACGGGTATTGTGGATAAGGTCTTCAACATTTCGCTTGCTCAAGATACCATAAGGCTTGGTTTCATTGTATTTCAAGACATCAAAATAAACGGAGCCATTAACCTCATAGGCCAGGCCTTTGTCAATGATGGTTTTGATAATCTCTATTTGTTCAATAATATGGCCTGTGGCAGTAGGCTCAATACTTGGTGGAAGCAAGTTGAAGTTGTTCAGGATATTATGGAAATCCACCGTATACCGTTGAACCACTTCCATAGGTTCAATTTGTTCCAAACGGGCCTTTTTGGCAATACGATCTTCACCAGCATCGGCATCATTTTCCAAGTGACCTGCATCCGTGATGTTTCTCACGTAACGCACTTTGTATCCTAAATGTTTGAGATACCTAAAAATCATGTCAAAAGACATAAAAGTCCGCACATTTCCCAAATGTACATTGCTGTATACGGTTGGGCCGCAAACATACATGCCCACATAACCTTCATTTATGGGTTTGAAAGTTTCTTTTTGTCCTGAAAGCGAATTGTAAATAGTTATCTCCTGTTCTGTATAAAGTGGCTTCATATATTGAATGAAGTATCAAGTTTAATATAGTCCAAAAATTCCTTTCTTACAGCCTTGTCTTTGAACTTGCCTCCAAATTCTGAAGTTACCGTGCTGCTTTCTACATCGCGAATACCTCTTGAGTTTACACACAAATGTTTTGCATCAATAATACAAGCTACATCAAGAGTGTTCAATGCTTTTTGCAATTCGCGCACAATTTGAATGGTCAAGCGCTCTTGAACCTGAGGGCGTTTGGCATAGTAATCCACAATACGGTTCATCTTGGATAAGCCCACCACCGTACCGTTGGATATATAGGCCACATGGGCTTTGCCAACAATGGGAAGAAGGTGGTGCTCACAGGTTGAATAAACGGTGATATTTTTTTCAACAAGCATCTCACCATACTTATATTTGTTTTCAAAAGTGGAAGCATTGGGACGTTTTTCAGGGCTTAAACCACTGAAAATTTCCTTCACAAACATTTTTGCGACTCTAAGAGGTGTCCCGTTCAGGCTATCGTCACTAAGGTCTAACCCCAAAGTTTCCATAATATGCCTAACATCATCCTTGATAATGTCTATCTTTTCATCATTGGTAAGCTTAAAGGCATCTTCTCGCATAGGGGTGTCTGCGGAAGTCCCAATATGGTCATTGCCTAAAGCATCAAATTCTTCTGTGTCGTTATTTAATTTCATATCGAAAAATACTCCAAATAAACCGCAAAGATACGCATTTCTAGAGAGTTTAACTTTTAAATAAACTAAAGTATAGGCATGTTACCGAAATTCTGTATGATTCTCAATTAATTTTCTTATTTTACGTGCTTCATTTCTCTAAAAAAAATCAAGTCTATGAAATTCAATACCAATCGCAGGATTTTGCTATTGTTTCTGTTAGTAAGCACGTTATCTTTCGCCCAGAAAAGAAGTCAAACTGTATTCAATTCAATGGATGATGCTTATACGAAAAATACCACAACGCCATTCACGCCTCAAGAATTAAAAATGCTCCAAGAGGTTTATGGTAATGCCCTTCAAGAAGAAATCTTGGATAAACCGCAACGGGTTAAGGATATTAAACATTTGCTTAGAAATAGGATAGTGTATTTCCAGGAACAGAACCCTAAGAACTTCAAGACGTATCAATTACTATCTTCAGCACCTTTGTTTGATGTGTTTGTTGATGGTTTGGAAAGAGATATGTCTTTTGATAAAGAAACATTCAACCCTTTGAAGTACCAAATGCTTTTCTATACTAATTCAGCAATTATTTATAGAATAGATAATACAACAAATTTTATTCTCATAAGACCTCAGGTAGGTAGATAAATTTATAATAGCATGAAAAAAATTACAATCATATCCCTATTCCTAGTTTCATTCCTTTCTTTTTCACAGGAAGTACCCATGCAAAATGGAACAGTTAATAACTGTTCTGGAGTTTTTACTGATTCTGGAGGCTCGATGGCTAATTATGGCGATAATGAGAATTATACCATGACAATTTGTGGAGATACTGCTGGCTTTTTTGTTCAATTGAGCTTTACTGCATTTTCGCTCCAGTTTAATCAAGATTTTATAACAATCTATAATGGGCCAGATACTTCAAGCCCTCTTATAGGTACTTACACGGGTACTCTTGCCACCTCTCCGGGTTTTGTACAGGCTACTTCAGCTAATACTTCGGGGTGCTTAACCGTGGTTTTTACTTCAAATGCATCAGGGAATGGTCCTGGCTGGACGGCAGATATTTCCTGTTATGAACCTTGTCAAAATATTACGGCAGAAATTATTGACTCTACACCTGCAGCAGATGCAAGTGGCGAAATATCGGTGTGTTTAGGAGCCGATGTGACATTTGAAGGAGGAGCACAGTTTTCTGTAAATGATGATACTGATACGGCAACATACGATTGGGATTTTGGTAATGGACAAACAGCTACAGGACAAACGGTTACCACTAATTTCCCTGATGCGGGGGTGTATATAGTAAATTTGACAGTTACCGACGATAATCCGCTTGGTTGTAGTAGTTCTAATGAAATAAACCAGATAGTTAGAGTTTATCCTGAAATTGATTTTACTGGAACTCAGGCGGCTCAGGATGTGATCTGCTTTGGAGATTCTACCACCATAGAGGGGGTGGCATCAGTGCCTATGTTTGAAGATTGTGCACCTGAGATCATAGCAAATGCCTGGTTGCAAGATACACAAACTACAGGCCAACCACAATCTTATGCATCAACAATTACCGTAGATTGTTACGGTACAAACCAAGTTCTTACTGATGTGTCACAATTATTGAGTTTGTGTATTAACATAGAGCATTCATTCATAGGAGATCTTGATATGTATTTGATCGCACCAAACGGCCAAGAAGTTTGGTTCTTGGAATATGGTGATGGAAGTGACCCAGGAGCTTACTTCGGCGTGCCTGATCAAGCTGATAATGGAAATCCTGGTACAGGATGGACGTATTGCTTTTCTCCTACTGCAGCCCAAAACTTAAATCAAGCTTCTGCAGGTGGAGTGCAAACTATACCAGCAGGGGATTATGCACCTTTGCCGGGATCATCCTTCGATAATATTTTGGGGACACCTTTAAATGGTAATTGGACATTTATTGTTACTGATTTATGGGCGATTGATGATGGTACATTATTTTCATGGAACTTAAATTTCGATCCTTCTGTCACACCTCCATCTAATAGTATTGCTTCTGAAGCATGGGATACCGATCCTACTATTACCAACACTAGTGGTAATACAATTACTGTCCAGCCTACAACTTCAGGAGTGCACTGTTATACCTATAGAGCAATTGATGATGTGGGTTGCGAGTATACTGAAGAAGTATGCATTACTGTTGAAGAGGAGCTTTTTTCTAATTTGACTGCTTCTGCTAATACTGTTTGTGATGGTGAAGATGCTGAGTTCTTTATAACCGGAACGCCAAATGCAACAATAACTTACAATATCAATGGAGGTGCAAATGTGGTAGATACACTGGATTCTTCAGGGAATTGGTCTTTAATAATACCGGCACCGTCTTCAGACCAAACGTTAACCCTGCTAAGCACGGCTTCTGGTTCAGGATGTTCCATTGCTCCAATGGAATCATTAACAGTGGTTGTTGGGCAATCGTATGATTCGTCATTTACCTATACCGCTACTTGTGATGGAGGAACCGTAAATCTAACTGGTGATTCAGGCGGAACTTTTGCATTTGATCCTGATCCAGGTGATGGCGCTGTAATTGATTCTGTAACAGGAACAATAACCAATGGAACATCACAAACTACCTATACTGTTACATACGGATTTGGTAATTCTTGTAGCACGCCTACAACACAATCAGTAACAACATTTCATCAAGACGATGCGTCGTTCACGATAGATCCGACCTGTGACGGCGGTGTTGCCACGATAGTGGGCACCACGGGCGGGACGTTCACCCTGAGCCCGGATCCGGGCGACGGCACGGTGGTAGATG
>JAGQZG010000159.1 GCA_020435705.1 Mangrovimonas sp. | reverse complement strand
CTTACTAATCAGCCACCATTAATAGCATTATTTTATTTACCTTAAAAATCAATCCTATGAACCTCATTAGTATTAGTAAGTATTCCAAGTATATCCCCTATTTATATTTCATAGCCATCATAGCTTTTTGGTTTACCGATGTAAACAGTAGCGAAGGTTTAATTGCCTATCCTATTTTAATTTTCGGAATTCCGTTTGCTTGGCAATTGATAAGACCTAATAGAAGACTCAATGCCATCCTGGGCATTACTTTTGTTTGTTTGTCATCCTACATGATTATTGCCTATTTGACAGACTTTTTCAATATTGTAGACCTATCTGAAGCCACAAAAAAATATCTTCTGTATGGTGGTGCTTTTGGAATAGCCAATTTCATCATGGCTGTTTGGATGATAAGAAATAGTATAAACAGGACTTTTAATTGATTATCTTTGCACTTAAATTCAGTTTAAGATGCATTTAGATAGTCTTCCCAAAATAAAACACACAACTAGTAATAATTTTTTCCTTTTGGCCGGACCCTGCGCCATTGAAGGTGAAGATATGGCCTTGCGCATTGCCGAAAAGGTGGTTGCCATTACCAATAAACTGGAAATTCCTTACGTATTCAAAGGCAGTTTCAAGAAGGCCAATAGAAGCCGGGTAGATAGCTTTACGGGAATTGGCGATGAGAAAGCCTTAAAGATCCTGAAAAAAGTATCTGAAACGTTTGATGTTCCTACAATCACCGATATACATGAAATCTCTGATGCTAAGATGGCTGCAGCGTATGTAGACGTATTGCAGATCCCTGCATTTTTGGTTCGACAAACTGATTTGGTGGTTGCTGCTGCCGAAACGGGAAAGTTTGTCAACTTAAAAAAAGGGCAGTTCATGAGTCCGGAAAGTATGAAACACGCAGCTCAAAAAGTACGTGATACCGGTAATGAGCATGTTTGGATTACCGATAGGGGTACCATGTTTGGCTACCAAGATATGATTGTTGATTTCCGCGGCATTCCTACCATGAGAAACTTTGCTCCTACTGTTTTGGACGTTACGCACTCACTTCAACAACCCAACCAATCTAGCGGTGTAACAGGCGGAAGACCTGATATGATTGAAACGATTGCCCGCGCTGGCGTGGTAAATAATGTTGATGGCCTGTTTATGGAAACTCATTTTGATCCTGCCAATGCCAAAAGTGATGGTGCCAACATGCTTCATTTAGATCATTTGGAAAAATTGCTTACCAATTTGGTAGCAATCAGAAAAACCGTGAATGGCCTGGGTTAGATAAACCAAGCCTTATGGCTGTTCTCAATTTGGGATTTGGCTTCCTTTAAAAGCTCTACAAATTCCAACTCATCAAAGTCTTCTAAGGATTTTACCTGCAAAGAACGCACCTGCTTTCTTTTGTTGTCATTTTTCAAGACAGGAAATTTTTCTTCCAGTAAGATCCCTTGTACAAAAGCAACATCTACATAATTCCTGCCTTTTAATATATTCAAGTACAGCATAGGCTTTTTTCCAATATTGTAAAAAGGAATTTTATAACTGTAGCGTTCCACTACATCGGGCAAGGTTTTAAGTATCACACCCCTAACATATAGCATAATGGATTGATAGGGTTCCTTTTGATTGAAAAAATAGTTATCAACTGGCTTCATGATTTCAAAATTAGCAAACTTTTAATTTGTTTAATTCACAAAATAATATTTACTTTGTTTTTCAAAGTACTTTATTATGGAATCAAAAGATTATCTCAAAGATCTGACGGAAATAAAAGACCTCATGAACCGGTCGTCTCGATTTATTTCCCTTAGCGGTCTTTCTGGAATTTTGGCCGGTGTGTACGCCCTCATCGGAGCTGCTATGGCCTATTATATTGTTACAAATTCGGCAAGAGGCTATTTAATTTTAGATGGTACCATTTTCAATATATGTGTGTTTATTTTGTTTATGATAGCCTTTTTAAGTGTCGTTACCGCCATTTTTTTAACTACCAGAAAAGCGAAGAAGAATAACGAAAAGATTTGGGATAAATCCTCAAGAAGACTACTCATTAACTTTTTGGTTCCCTTAATTGTGGGAGGAACTTATATTTTAATTATCCTAGACCAACAAAAATATGGACAGTCTGGTGCTTTGATGCTTATTTTTTACGGATTGGCATTGGTGAATGCTTCTAAGTACAGTATTGGTGATATTAGGTATTTAGGGTATGTTGAAATACTTTTAGGGCTTATTTGTGCACTTTTTCCAGGCTATGGCTTTTGGCTTTGGGTGTTGGGATTTGGCGTAATGCATATTATTTACGGAACTTTGATGTATTATAAGTACGACAGAAAGTAATTTTGAGTTTAATAGAAAACATAAATAAAGTATTTGATCACCGAATCCGATTGGGGATTATGTCTATTTTGATGGTGAATGAATATGCCGATTTCAATACCCTCAAAGAACTGTTGGATGTTACTGACGGGAATTTGGCTAGCCACACCAAGGCTCTGGAACAGGCCGAATACATTACGGTGGAAAAACAGTTTATTGGAAAAAAGCCTAACACCAGATATATAGCAACCAAATTAGGGCAAGTTGCTTTTCAAAAGCATATTGACGCTCTTGAGCAATTGATAAAAAACAAAGACTGAATTTTTTTAATTATTTACTTTGAAATTCAAAGTACTTTAAAATAATATGACAACACTTTTTGTAGATCAAAAATCCATCGTCCGGAAAATCTGGGGAAACAGTGATACCATCTTACTCATTTTTGCAGGTGCTTCGGCAGAATTTGCTTTAAACAAGGCGGTTGACTGGCTTTATTTTACAGGGAAATTGCCTAATGATCCTTTAGGAAGGCTCTTCTCTACTGTTGCCTATGCTAGAAAAATTGTGTTTGAAGAAGAGGAAAAAGCACTCCAAGCCATAGGTACAATAAAAGCCATTCACACTTCCGTGGAAACTAAACGCGGCGAATCCATTCCAGATTGGGCCTACAAAGATGTTTTGTTTATGCTCATTGACTATTCGATTAAATCTTATGAAATCCTGGAAAGAGACTTGACCCTGGCAGAAAAAAACGAAGTTTTGCATGTTTTTAGGCGTGTTGGTCAAGGCATGGGATTAGTCAAACTTCCAGAGAACTACGCCAACTTTGAAAACATACGGCAGGCACATCTACAAAGCAACCTTGTGTATAGTGAACTCACTCAAGATTTATACAAACAATACCGAAAACATTTAGGTTGGTTCCGCTACCGCACGCTACTGGAAGCACAGCTTCTCATCACCCCCATTGAGCTACACTTTATGCTAAACCTTGGCGGAATCTCCCTATTGAAACCCTTGGTTCCATTATATAAATTAAGCAAAACACTCAATATAGATCGGCTTTTAAAATCCTTGCTTTTGCCCAATGCTTACAAGAAGGAGATTAAGGCTTTGAATAGTTCAATTTCATCATAATTAATTACATCACTAATAAATTTCAAACTATGGACACTCCACAACAAAACAGAAACAAATTTGGTCATTGGCTCAAAACCTCAATCACAGCTAGAATGCTAATGGTAGGCTTTTTAATAGTAATTCTGCTAGTTCCTCTAAGCTACATAGAAAGCCTAATCTTTGAACGTTCCATGAGAGAAGATGCCGCTATCAATGAAATAAATCAACAATGGGGGAATGAAGTCTTAATCTATGGTCCTATTTTGGAAATTCCCTATAAAACCTATACTGAAAAAACGGTTCTGGACAAAGAAACACAAAAGACTTACACAGAAACTATTGAGAAAATTCAGTATTTCTATAGTTTCCCCGAAAATCTGCTCATAAATTCCAATATAAATCCTGAAGAAAAAAAACGCGGTATTTACAGTACAGCGGTTTACAATAGTGCTATTAAAATCAATGGTAATTTCATTAAGCCTGACATCAAAAATTTGGATATAGAACCTAAGGACATCCTTTGGGATAAAGCTAAACTCGTTGTCCAGTCTTCTAATGTAAAAGGTGTTTATGGAGCAAATATTGAATTTGGAAATAAAAACTATGCTATCACTTCCGAATACAACGAAGCCAACAATAAAAATAGATATGGAATAACGTTGCACACACTTGAAACAAAGTACTTAGATCAAATCGATTTTTCATTGGTTGATTCTATCGCTTTCAATATTGAATTTAATATCAAAGGAAGCGAACAAATCAGGTTTATACCTGTAGGAAAAACTACCGAAGCGACAATCAGCTCAAACTGGAAAACAGCCAACTTCTTTGGTGAGTTCCTACCTTACAACGACGACAAGATTACTGAAAACGGATTTAATGCAAAGTGGAAAATCTTAGAGCTCAACAGGCCTTTCTCTCAAGAATACAAATCGAACATTCCTGACTTGACTGAATATGCCTCTGGTGTGAACTTTATGATTCCAATTGATGATTATCAAAAAAGTGAACGCTCAGCTAAATATGGTTTCTTAGTTATTGCGCTTACCTTTTTAGTGTTTTTCCTCATACAAACACTCAGTAAAATAAACATTCACCCCTTTCAATATTTAATTATAGGTTTGGCTTTGACTATGTTCTATACCTTGTTGGTTTCCATTTCAGAGCACAGTAATTTCCTTAAGGCCTATTTAATAGCTGGAATTTCAGTTGTAGTGTTGATTAGTGTATACTCTAAATCTATTTTGAAAAACATAAAATTCCCGCTTTTTATTGCACTATCCTTAACGGCTCTTTACACCTTCATCTATGTTATAATTCAATTAGAGAATTATGCCTTGTTGGTAGGCAGTATTGGGTTGTTCATGATACTTGCCACAGTCATGTTTGTGTCAAGAAAAATAGATTGGAACAATAATTAGTTTGTTAGTTAGTAGTCAATGCCTCACTCCTCTTTCTTGCATGGAGCGAGTGGGGTTTTGATTAAACAATTATACTATGGTAGAAAGATCTATACTTACAGCCAAAAAAACAGCCTTTATAAGTTTTTCAATAGGAACAATGCTATTCCTACTATATCAACTTTCATTGGAATCCTTAACTCTAATTTATATTGGATTTGCATATACTTTGGGAGCGATAATCGTCAATAGCATAGTTATTCTACATCTTTTATATTTATTAATTAGCTTCCCAAAAGAATTGAAAAAACTTGTGCTGACATGCTTTGTCGTTTTGGCTAATATACCCATTGCAATAACTTATCTATATTTTACTTTATCACCTATTTTCCCTAAAAAAGGTTAATACAAAAATGAAATTCAACAAAACCTATTTCCTGCTTTTTGTCCTTCTGTTCCTTACAGAAATAGCCATTGCCGTTTACCTAAACGGCGGATTTATCAGGCATACACTTGGTGATTTTCTGGCCGTACTTCTGCTCTATTGTTTTTTTAAAAGCTTCTGGGATGCAAACCCTTGGGTCGTGGCCTTCATGGTCTTGATCATAGCATTTACCATTGAATTTTTACAACTCACCAAACTACTGAGCACGCTACACTTAGAAGAGAATAAAATGGCCCGAATTGTATTTGGGCAATCCTTTGACCCCAACGACCTGCTTGCCTATACTCTTGGCGTTGTTACCATATTAATTCTTGAACTTAAACTCTTAAAACAATCATGAAAGAACTTATTTTTTCACGTTATAAAACTCTGTCCACGCTTTTTATCTCTATGTGCCTAAGCATATTCTTGCTCATGGTACGAATGAAGTTAACCCTCTCGTTCCAATTCATCTTTTTGGTTTGGAATTTGTTTTTGGCGTTTGTGCCATTTATGATGACGCTGTATCTCTCGAGCAAGCAAGACTTAAGCAAGCTTCAATTGGCTCTTACCTTTGTGGCTTGGCTTCTTTTTTTGCCCAATGCTCCTTACCTTAT